>WFWZ01000249.1 GCA_015490875.1 Planctomycetaceae bacterium | reverse complement strand
TTGGCACGAGGAGAACGGAGCATGGCGACGAAGATACCTGAGAGGGCCAAGGAACGAAACATGGCGACTGACGAGGTCGGGCAGCGTACACCGCAAATTGGAGTAGCGATTCGCCGGCAGCGAGAAGCGATGCGGATGACCGTCGTTCAGCTCGCGAGGAAGGTCGGCGTGAGCCGCAACACGATCACGAACTACGAGTCGGGCAAAACGGAACCGTCTGCCAGCGACCTCGTGCGTTTGGCGGAAGCCCTTGCTTGTCAGGTGACGGACCTCTTGGGCATTGGCGACGTCGTTCCGCCGCCACGCTTCGCTTTCCGAGCGCACGCCTCCCTTCGTAAAGACTCTTCGATCATCGCAGCGGCTCGCAAGTTCCTGCGCGCCTATGCCGAGATCGAGGAAATCACGGGAACCCGGTTGAGTGACCGTCTGCGCAAGCACGTCTGCGATTCGAATGGCAGTTTGAAGAGCCGAGAGATCGAGGCCCTTGCCGACGACGTGCGACAAGATTGTGGCCTTCACGACTGCGGTCCAGAGAACATTGCTAGCGTACTGGAGAACCTCGGCGTGCGCTGTCTGTTCGTCGATTTCGGGTCGTCCGGTCTGGATGGGATCAGTGCCATTCAAGGCGACATGATGCTCACGATGTTGCGCGATAGCCAGCGCAACATGGAGCGTATCATTTTCAGTGCAGCTCATGAACTCGGCCATCTGGTTCTGCACCCCCACCTGTTCACGGCTGACGATGGCAAACTGGAGGACGGTAGAGACTACGAGAAAGAAGCCAACACGTTCGCGGGTGCGTTTCTGGTTCCCGGGAACGAACTGGCCCGGATTTGGCATGGGGATCGTCTCTACCGTCTGCCATTGTTTCACGCCTTGCTGCTCCTGAAGCGGGTTTTTCACGTCAGCTATTGGTGTCTCTTTTACCGCCTGCGTGACTTAGAGCTGACAGAATTGCAATACGCCGCGTTCATCAACCACACGAAGGCTTACATGGGCATTACGGGCAAAGCAAGAGTGCAGGATTTGGAACCAGAACCACTGGAGACTCGGGCGCTGTACCGGACAACGCGGTTCGAGTTGCTTGTTCGGTCTGCGTTCATCCAGGAGTTGATCGGAGTTGCCAAAGTTGCAGAGATGCTACAGATGACGGTTGAAGAAGCACGAGAGGAGACTGCGAAATGGTTGAGGCCGCAAGGGGAGCTACGGTGACAATGAGGCTGAGTCATGACATGGTGGAAATCAGCTCTGTACGATACCTGCTCGCTCATTACATTGGACAAGCTCCTGCTTGAACGACCAACCATCGAGCGACATTTTCCCAGCCGGATTCTTGCTTTGGAGAAGAGCTTCTCTGCCGACCAAATGCGAGCAGAAACCGTTAAACGAATGAAGAAGAAGGTGACGATTCAGGAACTTCCATCACCAACTGCTCTGGCGACCATCTACTCGTCGGTAAGTCTGTCCGTGGCCCTTGCGGAAGTCGACAAGCTGGTCTGTGCAACCGCCATGCATTTCGGTCTGTCTGTGGTAACAGGTGACCGCCGACTTGGACGCACCCTGCGAGATCAAGGGCTTCGAGTAACCGACATGGTGTCCATCCTGCGCGAGTTGGTAAAAACACGAAAAATCACACAGAAAGGCTGTGTGCGGTTGCTCAAAGGGCTGGCCAAGCGTCACGATCTTCTCCTGGGAAAAGAATCGCCTACATGGGAAGACATCGAGAATCACAGGTTTCCCGATCGGTGAGTTCCGTCAGGCTGGAAAGCCTCTACGGGGCGTTCGCCTCATCGACCAGAGCTCGCCAGAAGTCCCTTGCTTTGCGGAACTCGGCGATCGTCTCGCGAAACTCGGATTCCGGTTTTCTGGGGAGGCGGCGAGCGCGCTCGGTCAGCCAGTCCAGAAAGAACTGAGCGGACTTGCGGCTGATCCGCGGCCGACCGTCAAAACGGACGTAGTACGGACCGGTCATGGCGAGTCGGACAGTCTTGGGATGATTGGCGATGGCTCGAATCAGAAACCAACCGCTTTGGTCGAACTCGATCGCCGGCAACTTGCCCCGAACTTGCCTCAGGCGGATACTGCGGACGACCTGCCCGTCCTTCACATACTGCAGGTAGTCGATCTTCTCTCGCAAGGCCAGCTTCAGCGTCGGTTGCAGTGTCAGTGTTTCACCGGAACGACCTTCGAAGACGGCACCGGGCAACTGACCGTTGACTTTGGGACGCAGCATCGGCCCGTTCGTGACCACCACTTTGCCGGCCCGCAAGTTGGCCAGCCACTTCTCGTACGAGCACGTCTCGCCCGTATGGACGTATACCCGGTTGTAGCCGACTGGATTGGGGTGGACGCCCGAGGCACTCCCGGCCGAAGGGGGAATCCGCAAGCCGCAGTTGAGGGCGTAGTAATAGATGTCCATTCCCCACAGAGCGACTCCGGCCGGCGGCGGGTAGAGGTGGCGGTTGCGTTCCTTTCCCCATGCCTCATTGTCGAGGACGCGGTCGCGCCACAGGTGATTGTGGACGACGCCCATCGAATCGACTTGGCCCGTGGCCAGCCACAGAGGAACGTCCCACCAGAACGGCTTTTCGATATCGACATGCGCCTCGGGGTGCTCCTTGGCCAGTCGGAGGAACTTCACCGAGGAAGGGTAATCGCGTTTCGCGTCGGCGATCGGGAGCGGCTTGGGGACGTTGAGAAACAAAAGAGCTCCTCCTTCCCGTTCGTCCTCGCCCGCCATCCAGTCGACCCAGCGGTCTCCGGGGAGACGTGACACCGTCGGCGAAGGCAACGGACGATCGGTCCAGCGGTTCTTGCGATTCCACCATGTGATGACGGGAGCCACGTGCAGGTCCTCGGCACGCATCAACAAGCTGATCTCGTTGGGAGAACGGTGGATGTGCAGATCGCCCGACCACCAGCCTTCGGCACGCATGTCGACGTACCGTTCCAACTCGAGCGTCTGCGTGGTTTCCGCCTTCGCCGCGATCTCGAAGTGCCCCGTGCGAATACGGTATTCCGGACCGTGTTCCAGTTCGAACTCATAATGGCCGGGAGCCAACTCAAGCACCACTTCCCCGTCGAAGACGAAGTGGTCTCGCCATTTCACAAACCCTTTGCCTCGAGGGACGACCGGCTTACCTCGCTTGTTCTTCAGGTGCATCCGAGCCGCGATGGGACGTCCCGTCTCTTTGTCCACGACCCGCAAAAGCAGCTTGCCTCGCGTAGCCGCGTGCAAAGACTCGGAGGCGGCACCGATGCAGATCGCCACTGAAGCCACGGCGGCCGCCAGACGAAGAGACACGCCGGGCCGACAGGAAAAACGCTGCTTCGAACGTCCCATCGAGAAAAGAGGCATGGTTGTTGGTCCTGAATCTTTGGTTTTGGGCGGCCGGCGGGGAGGAAAAGTGCCGCGCAGTCGCACCCGGCGAGCGGCACCGCGGCCCTTTCCGCAGGAGGGCCCGTTTCGTCCATTGTACTTCCCGCCCGTAGCGGCTCGCAGCCTGCCGCGAGAAAGTCGCCGATGGCGGCCGCAAAGAGGCTCGACTACACTGGGATCGTACCGCCTATTCTTGAGGCGGCGACGGGAATGGGACACGAATATTCGGCCAAAATGGGTCGTAGGAGATACTGATGAAATCTACCACTCGCAGCCATGTTAGGGCCTCCTCGAGGCGGTGGGGCCGCCGGTGTGCCTTGGGACGTGTGGCGGCCATCGTGGCTCTTGTCTGGGCGGCGCTGCTGACTCCGCTCCACGCCGAAGAGCCCAAAGCGGAAGGAGAGGCGGCATTTCTCCAGGGGATCCGGCAGTTGACGTTCGAGGGTCGTCGAGCGGGAGAAGGGTATTTTCGCGCCGACGGCAAGGCATTGGTGTTCCAGAGTGAGCGCGAGCCGGGCAATCCGTTTTTTCAGATCTATACGATGGATCTAGAGACCGGCGACACGATGCGCATCTCGCCGGGAATCGGCAAGACGACGTGTGCATGGTTTCATCCCGACGGCCGCCGGATCCTTTTCTCGTCGACGCACGAAGATCCCGACGCCGTAGCCAAGCAGAAAGCCGAGTTGAAAGCGCGCGCGGAAGGACGTCAGCGTCGTTATTCGTGGGACTACGACGAGTACTTCGATATCTACTACTACGACCTGCAGACGAAAGAGTACACGAATCTGACGCGTGCTCGCGGATATGACGCTGAAGGTTCGATGTCGCCAGACGGAAAGTGGATCGTTTTCGCGTCGAACCGGCGGGCCTACGATGGATCGATGACCGAGGCGGAATCCGTGCGGTTCAAGCACGATCCGGCAGTGATGCTCGATCTGTACAAGATGAAAAGCGATGGAACGCAGGTACAGCGACTAACGGATGTCTTGGGCTACGACGGCGGGCCCTTCTTCTTCCCGGACGGCAAGCGCATCTGTTTTCGCCGATTCGGTGTGGACGGGGCGACCGCCGAGATCATGACGATCCGCCCCGACGGTTCGGATGCTCGCCGATTGACGAACCTCGGAGCACTCTCTTGGGCTCCCTTTTGTCATCCATCGGGCAAGTACCTCATTTTCGCAACCAACGTGCATGGCTTTGCGAATTTCGAACTCTATCTCGTCGACGTCGAGGGCAAGCGAAAGCCGGTGCGAGTCACGACGACCGATGGTTTCGACGGGTTGCCCGTTTTCAGTCCCGATGGGCGGCAGCTTGCCTGGACGAGCAACCGGACGCCTGACAAGACATCCCAGATCTTTATCGCAAAGTGGAATCACGAGGAAGCTCTTCGACGACTCGGCTTGACCGGTAGAGAGGGAGAAGCGACTGCCGAAGCCGAAGAGGCAGCGGTCGAACAAGCTCGGCAGACTGGAACCGCCATCGACGGACGCGACATCTTGCGGCACGTCGATTTTCTCTGCCGCGACGAGCTTGAGGGGCGGGCGACCGGGACGCGAGGCGAACGTTTGGCGACAGCCTATGTGGCGGCGTATTTCGACCAGTTGGGATTGGAGCCGGCCGGTGACGACGGCAGCTATTTTCAGGAATTCGTATTCACGGCGGGCGTTTCTCTGGGAAAGAAGAACTCGCTTCGGTGGGGCGAGCGGACTTACCAGGTCGGAAAGGACTGGCAGCCGCTGGCGTTTTCGGCGGTGGGGCCGATCGACCCCGCACCGCTCGTCTTCGCCGGCTACGGCATTGTGGCTCCAGCGGAAAACGGCGAGGACACTTACGACTCGTACGTGCATCTCGACGTGAAGGGTAAGTGGGTCGTCGTCTTGCGTTACCTTCCAGCGGACATTTCAGCCGAGGAGCGTCAGCGGCTCAATCGCTATGCTTCGCTTCGCTACAAAGCGATGGTGGCTCGAGACAAAGGGGCAGCCGGCCTGATCATCGTGACGGGGCCACGTGCGGTGGTCAAGAATGAACTGGTCCCGCTGAAAATGGACAGCATGACCGGCGCGAGTAGTTTGCCGGTAATCAGTGTTTCCAACGCGGTAGCCCAGGAATGGTTTTCGGCGGCGGATAAAAAACTGGAAGCTCTCCAGCGCGAGCTCGACAGCGGGAAGTTGATGATCGGTTTCGGACTGGGTGACAAGAAACTGTCCGCGAGGATCGACTTGCATCAAGAGCGGCGTCGAGGGCGAAATGTGTTGGCGCGGCTGCCGGCTGGTGACCGCCCGACGGCCGATTATGTGATCGTGGGAGCTCACGTCGATCACCTCGGTCGCGGCCGAAGCGGCTCCTCGCTGGCTCGCCCTGACGAACAAGGAGCCATCCACTACGGCGCGGACGACAATGCTTCGGGCGTCGCCGCGATGCTCGAGATCGCCCAATACCTGGCAGCTCAGAAGCGAGACGGGAAGCTCCCGATGCAGCGGGACCTCGTCTTTGCGGCGTGGTCGGGCGAAGAGTTGGGACTGCTCGGGTCCGCCCATTACGTCGAAAACGAGGAGGCTCAATTGGAGGCTCGGTTCGGCAAGGAGGCGAAACAGGAAGGAGGTCCTTCGCTGCTGCACCGGCGCATCGCCGCGTGTCTCAATCTGGACATGGTGGGGCGACTCCGCGAGAAACTTGTCTTGCAAGGAGTTGGTTCCTCGCCGATCTGGCGCCAGGAGATCGAGCGTCGCAACGCGCCGATCGGTCTGGCGATCGCCATTCAGGAAGGCGGCTTCATTCCTTCCGATGGCAGCTCATTCTATCGAAAAGGAGTGCCCATGCTCTCGGCCTTCACGGGGGCGCACAGCGAGTACCACACACCGCGCGACCGGCCAGAGACGCTCAACTATGAAGGAGCCGCCAAGGTGGCTCGGCTGATGGCGCTGATTGCCCGGGGCCTTGTGATGCGATCGGTGGCACCTCAATTCGTGGCGTCCGACTCGGGCCCCCAACGGCGGCGAGACACGGCGCGCCGCGTCTACTTGGGAACGATTCCCGATTACGCCGGGGAAGGTATTCGCGGAGTGAAACTTTCGGGAGTCATGAAGGGCGGACCGGCGGCCAAGGCGGGAATCCAGGCCGGTGATGTGATCGTGGAGCTTGCCGGCAAGAAGGTCGAGAACATCTACGACTACACGTATGCCCTCGATGCGCTCAAGATCGGCCAGGCGGCCAAGATCGTCGTCGAGCGCAAAGGGAAACGCATCGAGATGACGATCGTTCCCGAATCGCGAGACTAGGGGGCAGCCGGCTTCGAGTGTTCCCTGGCACCGGGGCGGCCGGAACCGCCCCGGTGCGCAGCTATCAGCTTCGCCGCGAAGCACTTCCGAGCGCAGTCGACCCAGTTACTGCTGCGTCGGCAAGCTTTTCGCTCCAAACCCAGGAGGGAGGGTCGCACCGGATTCCCGCAAATCGCGGTGCAAACGGCGAAGCCGCAACAATGGCTTGTCATGCTCCTTGCGATCAGTTGAGACTTCCTGAGCAGAAAGGCACGATGGAGGAGGAGGTCGTTGTTCGCGCTCGTTCGTACAGAAGTTCCTTCACCAGAGCCACATCGTTGTCACTTGTTTCTTCATAGACCAAGGGGTCGGCGGAACCAGCGATGAGGACGGCGTCTCCCGCAGTGGCCTGGCTCAAAACCCACTCGATCGCCGCTGACCGACTCGGCAAGACACGACTGGAGGCCAGTCGATCGTAGCCGTCGAGTAGGTCATGGGCTTCTTCGAACGGCGTTCCGCTTGGCGTGAGGTCTTGTTCGCAGCGCGTAATGACGGCATGATCGGCGTACCGCTCAGCGACGCGCCCGAGCCAAGGACGCTGCTGCGGGTCGCGATCGGGGGGAGGTCCGACGAGGCACCAGACGCGTCCCGAGGCGACTTGGGCTACTGACTTGAGCGCTGCGGCGAGCGTCTCGGGCGTCGCCGCCGCATCGACGTAGACAGAGAAGGGCTGACCACACTCGATGCGTTCGAGCCGTCGTGGCAGATGGCGAGCTTGTTCGATGCCGCGCACAATGGTCGTCAGGTCGATCCCCAGTGCCAACGCCGCGGCGGTGGCCGCTAGACAGTTCGAGACGAACCATTCACCGATGACGGGAGTCGAGACGGGATAGGTTTCTTCGCCGGCGTCGAGTAGGAAAGTCTGGCCGGCCGGGTGACGCTCGATCACCGTGGCGGTCAGTTCCGCCGGCTGGTGAACGCCGAAGCGGAGGACGGGAAAAAGGGACTCGTCGGCGAGACGGCAGGCATAGCGGTCATCCGCGTTGACGATCACGACGCCGTCGTCCTTGAGTTGTTCCAGAAGGCGAGCTTTGGCACGCCGATAGTTGACCGGAGAATGATGCAAGTCGAGGTGATCGCGACGCACATTTGTCACAACTGCGATGTCGAACTGGACGCCGGCCAGTTGACGCTGAGCCAGGGCGCGACTCGTCGCCTCGATGATGGCCGGGCTACGACCGGCGGACGCAACTTGTCGCAGATGAGCAGCGATGCCGGCCTGCAACACGGGGCGCGAGTACTCGGCCGGCCAATGGAGTTCGGAGTCGTGGACGAGACTTGGTGATTCCCCCGCCGCATCGAGGATCGACGCGAGCAGCAAGGACGTGGTCGTCTTGCCGGCCGTTCCGGTAATGCCGACCGTCAGAAGCGTCTGGTCGGGACGTCCCGCCAGTGCCATGCTGACATGGGCGTATGCCTCACGGGCGTCCGGGACGATGCATTGAGGAACGGATAGAGGCAAGAGGCACTCGGTGAGGATGGCTGCTGCGCCTTGCTCCACGGCCCGCATGGCCCGACCGAGAGTATCCCCTTCGAGGTCCGACAGGACGACAAACAGATCGCCCTCTTGGCAACGCTGCCAGTCATGCGTGATGGAGCGGACGCAGATATCGTCGGCTCCCACCAGACGCCGGCGGTCCAAGACCGCTCGAAGGGATACACCTCGAGGCACCAGCGCGGTCGCATCCATTCTCGGCCTCCTTGCCGGGTTCTTGTTCAGGAAGAAAGCTCTTCCCGAGCTTCCAACAGCCAAACATTGTCAAAGCGTGTAACAAAATCTCTCGGCGTCGTTCCCATCTTCGGGAGTGTGATTTGACGCCGGAACTCTTGTGACAGCTTGTCAGGCTGATGGCCGCATTTTCGGGATTCCCCGAAAAGAGTCAAGATGAAACTAGGTAAGCTGCCGAAAAGATGGAAGATAGGGCTGGCCACGAGGAATGTCGGAGGAGCACCGGAGCGAGCGTCGTCATGGATGGACGTATGTGCGGATTGGCATTGAGGAGGAGATCGGCAAGCCGCAGGGCGACGGCCGTGTGGTGGTTGGGGCTCGTTGGGACGGCCATCTTACCGAGTTGCGCGATGGCGCAGGGGTTGCCTCCGGCGGTGGCTCAGCGGCAGGAGGCATTCTTGCAGTTCGAGCACGCGGCGGGAATGATCGCCGGTCGAGTTCCCGCCGAGTGGTACGTTGGGGAGCAAGTGGTTGGCCGCGAAGTTCGCCTTGTTCTCGCTCCGCATCCGCCCGACCGACGTGACGGGCTGCCAGTGACACATATATGGCTGACTGTTCACGCCGGCATTACCGATGTCGACTTGTCCGAGGTGCTGCGTCGCCGACGGGCCTCGACGAAGCGCAGCGAAGATCCTATGGATGAGCCGGCGTCTTCGAGCGTTCCCATCCGGTGGAATGGCTTCCCCGGAGAGAAGCTGGTCTACCGCAGCCTTTCGCCCGAAGATCTCCGGCACGTCTGGACCATGGTCGAAACGCCGTGGGGCCTGTGCGAATGGCACCTCGAGTCGCCCGACGCTCAGTGGGTTCGGAGCTGGCAAGCAACGATCGAGAGAGATTGGCGAGTACGCCCGCCTCGGCGTCCGGCAAGCGAGCTCGGGCCGGCCCAGGAGGCGGCTCGTGCGGCAATCGGGAGCTGGAAGGGGAGCAACTATCGACTTCGCCTCCTTTCGACCGGACGATTCGAACTGGTGTGGGATCGCCGTCGTCTGACCGAAGCGGGTTCGTACGAAGAAGTCCTTGCGGGCTCGTTCGAAGCTGAGGGGGATGTGCTCCGCGTCACGTTTGAAGATGGATCTCGCCGCAATTATCGTTGGCGGCGAGCCGGAGCGTGGTTGCTGTTGACAGACCACGACGGCCGTACGGCCCAACTTCGGCTCCTCTACGAATAAGCCGGTCGCTCGGCTCCCACCGCGGTGGCAACATGGCGACGGCTTGCCCGCCACCTTTCCGTCGGCTATGAACGGGGGTAATACACAGAGACGAGGGATACGCTGGGCGACGAGGCAGTGACGAGAATTCGTGAGAGGCGCGGTGAACAAACGACCGACGGCGTTGATTACGGGGGCTTCGCGGGGGATCGGCCGCGGGATTGCTGAGAAGTTGGCGAAGGCCGGTTTCGATCCGGTCATTAATTACCGGGCGAATTCCGAGGCGGCGGAGGAAGTGGCCTTTGCCTGCCGAGAGCTCGGAGCCTCCCCGTTGACGATCCCCGCCGATGTGGCGATTGCCGCCGACCGCCGGCGACTCATCGAGGAGACGTGGGAGCATTTCGGGCGGCTGGATCTCCTCGTGAACAATGCCGGCATCACTTCGCCGGGGCGTCACGATCTACTGGAATTGACCGAAGAGGGGTGGGATCAGGTTTTCGCAACGAATCTCAAGGGCCCGTTTTTTCTGTCGCAATTGGCGGCGCATAAAATGATTACCGCTGTGCAGGAAGGCGTGCAGCCGGGTGGAGTCATCGTCAACATCTCGTCGATTTCAGCGATCGCCGGATCGACCAATCGGGCGGACTATTGCATGGCCAAGGCGGCGATGCGCATGATGACCGAGCTCTTTGCTGTGCGGCTGGCCGATGAAGGGGTCCGCGTGTACGAGGTTTGTCCGGGCGTGATCGAAAGCGACATGACGGCTCCGGTCCGCGAACACTATGAAGCTCGAATCCACGACGGACTTTCCCCCATCCGCCGTTGGGGAAGGCCCGAGGATGTCGCCGAGGTCGTGGCCTTGTTGGCGACGGGGCACTTCTCGTTCTCAACGGGAGACCGCTTCTTCGTCGACGGCGGATTCCACATCCGGCGGCTCTGACCATTACACTCGCTCGTTCTGTATCTCGCCCAACCCACTCGTGAAAAGATCTTCCCATGAAACGACTCGCCTTACTGAATCCCAGCGAAGAGTCACAATGGCTCGTTCGCCGGTGGCAAACGATGGGGACGTGGCGAGTCGCGATGGTGGCTGGGGCGGCCGTAAATGCGGGAATGACCGAGTTCCCAGATGGAGCTTTTGTCGACGTAGCGCTGTGGCATGAGCGGCTGGACGCCGACGCGTTGCTCGTGGCCGGGCCCGTCACTGAGGAGCAGTTCGCCGTTTTGAAGGAGCTGGCAGCTCGCAACACGCCGATGGTCTTCGTTCAACCAGCTCTGGAGAGTCTGTCGGCCTATGAGTTGGCCATGCATGCGGGTCCCCAGTGGTCTGCGCTCGTGTGGTATCCGCAACGGCGTCCCGCCTGGGAATCCCCGGAGACTCCCTGGCGAAAAACGGTCGGAACGGTGCGCCAGGTACGTTGGTCCTCGGCCTGGAAGACTGCCAGCCCGGAGGCTGTGATGCGGGACGTCGTCCGAGCCGCTCATTGGTGCCTGCCGCTGGTGGGAAGATATCGCAGCTTACAAGCAGTGCAGCCGGTTTCCTCACAAGAGAAAGTCCAATGGGACCGCCTGAATCTGACCGTGGTCGGCGATCGTGAGGTGACACTGTTGTGGCAAGCGCGTTCTGCCGGAGCTGCGGCGCCAGAGGAGACGCATGTGACGCTCGAGGGCGATTCGGGCGAGCTCGAACTGCACTTCGACCGGGCTGGACGCCTGTGGCTGCCGGGTACGGACGACGTCGAAACCCCTGGCCTTCCGTCACCGCCCGAGAGTGCCGCAGACGAGATCGGCCGGCGTCTGGTGGCCTGCACGCAAGGGCGAGACTCGGGTGACGACTGGTCACAAGTCTGTCAGACGTTGGAGGTGTTCGACCTGATCGAACACTCGGTGCGCCGGCGGCGCATGGTCGATCTGGTCCAGGAAGCGCCGACGGAAGAGACGGCTTTCAAAGGCGTGATGGCCGCCGGCAGTTGCGCTCTGCTGTTGATCGTGCTGGCCATCTTTTGTTTTGGCGCTTTGTGGGAAAGCGTCTATCGGACGCGACCGCGGCCGGGTGAGTCGACGGCTGCCGCTCACGACGCCTCGGAGCCCGTCTCGTCAGTGCGCTGGTGGCGTTTCTGGCCTGTCTTCCCGCTCGTTGCCTACCTGCTGCTGCAGCTCCTGATTCTCGTGGCGCGCCAATCCCGTCCCGAGCGGGAAGCCTCTGGTCAAGGGCGTCACGAAGGAGATTCCGAACGGCAGGACGAATGAGTTTCTTCGTGGCAGCACGGGGCGCCTCCGCAGCGACACGCCACCTGTGGGCGGCGAAAGATCGACCGCAGTTCGTGCTCGACGACATCATAAGCAAAAAAGCTGTGGGCCACGTCGTAGTTGTGGTCTACCATCGCCTGGCGGTACGCCTGGTCCGTCAAGACTCGTCGTACTTCTTCCACGACCTTCTCTGTCAGGTATCCATCCATTTGAAGAATCCGGAACCCGCACGGTTCGATGTCGGTTCGAAAGACGGCGTAGCGATTGCACAGGACGGGGCAGCGATAATAGACGGCTTCGAGGAAGGCGTTGCCGAACCCTTCGTAGGTCGACGTGTACGTCACCAGATCTGCCTGCCGGTAAACGTCACCGATGGTGAACAGCGGCCGCCCATCGGGGCTTGTTCCCCGCCGATCCGCGACCCATGCGTCGACGAATCGCACATCGACTCCGAGCAACTGAGCGAACCGTTGGATGTGCCGCGCATACCCTGAGCCTTCGTCACCGCTTGCATGCGTGATCACCAGTTTGGCTCGAGGATCGTCTAACAATCGTACCAGTTGGATCGCGTGTTCAATTCCCTTGCGAGCCACCACGCGCGTCGGCTGCAAGATCAGCAGGTCATCTTCAGCCAGCCCTACCGCCTGCCGGAACCGGCGTGCGTATTCGTCCAACGGAGGTGGAGGGGATGCGAAGTCCATAACGTTGGGAATGACCCGGCATGACAGGCCGCTGCGGCGACTGAACTCTTCCGCTGCCCGCGTGTTGATGGCCACGTGCTCGATGTGCTTGAGCGGAGGCGGAAAGGCGGCGTGGATGAAATCCTCGACTCGGTTCTCCAAGAAACGATCCCGTTCCCAGTAGAAATCATGGTGGTGCGCGATGCACGCCATGTCTCGTTCTTGGATGGCCTGAACCAGTGCCACACCCAGGGGAAGATTCATGGGAATCGTCAGTGCATTTTCGACGATCAACAGATCGGGATGCAGCTCATCAAAGGCCGCGTAAAGCCGCTTCTTGAGGCGATCAGCAACACCGAGAATGTCCTGCGTTAGCCGATCATCACGCGGTCGGCTCGAGAAGGCTCGTTGTTGGATCTTCTCAATCGTCGGGTGCGCGAAATGAGCCTCCTCGATGATGGCGCAGTCCGACTCCTCGACGTCGCATTCGCCGGCCACATAACAACACTCCAGCCCCATTCTCTGGAGGATCTCGGCCCACTTCTTCGTCTCCAACGACACGCCATCGGTTCCCGCGATCCGTGTGGAGACGAAGGCGACGCGCCGGAGATTGGTGGGGATGGCCAGCTTCATGAGTGCAAAGATTCCGACCTTTACCGCTCGACCACCTCAGGGGCGGTCGGGCTGGCGCTGGTCTGTGGATTGGACGAGGCATTCCAGTAACGCCCGTAGGCTTGGAAGTAGAACTCCTTGCGCTGGCGAGCCTCTTCCAATTGGAACTGGATCTCCTCGAGTGACGCCTGGGCCTTTTCGAGTTCTTTCTGCATATTCGCCAAACGTCCTTCGATGGCTCCCTTTTCCTTCTGCAATGCGGCGAGTTGCGCCTGCAATTTCTTAAGCTGTTCGGAAACAGCAGCTATCTGTTTGGCCGTCTGATCTCGCATGGAGACCACTTGCTCCACTTGAGCCGCTTTCGCCTTGTAGCCGCCTTCGATCTGCCCGACTTGTTGCTCGAGTTTTTCCACAGCCGCAGCGAGTTCAGTCTTCAGAGCGTTGAAGCGAGCGATCTCTTGCTTGACGGTTTCCACTTCGGCGGTCGCCTCCGTCGCCGTCTTGCGCGCCGCTTCCAGTGCTTTCTGCGTCTCCGCCAGCCGCTTGGCCGCCGCGGCGATTTGAGCGGGCTGTTTCTTGAGCGCGTTCTTGATCGCGGGGATCTTGGCGGCGATTTGCTGCTTCTGAGCCGACAACTGTTTCAGCTTGGCCGCCAGGTCGGCCACTTGTTTCTGCTGACGCGCAAGGGCTTCTGTGGCTGCTTTGAGCTTCTGTTGCGCCGCGGCTTGGGCTTCCTTGGCTGCGTTCAAGGCTTGCGCCGCGGCGTCGCGAGCTTGGACAAGCTTCTGGAGCTTCTCAGCATGAGCCTTCTTTTGCTCCTTAGTCTGCGGCTTCTCTTTCTCGGCAGCACTCAGCATTTCGGTTGCCTTTTGGAGCTCCGCCAAAGCCTGCTGGAGTACCTGAGTCTTGGTGGCGACTTCCCGTTTGGCCTGCTCGGCAGCCTGGCTCGCCTGGTTCACGGCAGCTTTGGCCGCGGTCATCTGGCGAGTCGTTTCCTCGAGTTGTTTGGTCACGTCTTGCAGTGCGGCTTCGTTTTCTTTGAGTTGAGCTGTCCACTTTTGTTGAAGTTGCACAGCGGCTTGATGGACGGCCGTCGCTTTTGCATGAGCTGCCTCGGCGGCCTTCAAGGCAGCTTGCGCCTTCTGAGCCGCAGTCTGAGCCAACTCGAGGCGGATGGCGAGCGTCGGGGGGTTGGGTGGGAGTTCAGCCAGAGGCTTGCGGGTAGCCGCATCGAAGAGCTTGACCGAGCCGGCCCAATCGCCGCCGATTACTTTCTTGCCGTCGTAGGAGAGGACCGCTTTGAGCACAGGTTCGGAAAATCCACCGAACGTCCCAAGTCCCTTGCCGTCCCCTTGCCACAATTTCACCGTGCGGTCGTTGCCCGCGGTGACAATGCGTCCATCCTGGCCGTAGGCGACCCAGGGAACGCCGCCGCGATGCGCACTGAAGCGTTTGATTTCTTTCCCGTCATTGAGTTCCCACAGGCGCACCGTTCCATCTTGCCCGGCCGAAGCGAGCACATTCGAGTCGGGCCGCCAGGCGACTTCCCAGATCGGACCATTGTGGCCTCGCAGGTCCAGGTATTCGCGAGCCGTATCGGCTTCCCAGACGAACAGACCATTGGAGCGATCGGCAGTTGCCAGCAGTACGCCATCGGGGCTGAAACGAACCGCCAGGACCCAGTCGGTGTGTTTGCGGATCTCGTGCAGCAACTCACCCGTCTCCGTCGAGTAGATTCGGACGATGCGTTGCGGCCCCCCGAGTGCCACCTTGGTCATGTCGTCGTTGATATCGGCGGACAGGACGGCATCGAGTTCGTCCCCGATCTTCGTAATGCGTTTTCCTGTGCGCACGTCATACAGGGCGACACAACCGGAGTGGCCACCACGTCCACCGCCAACGAGCAGAACTTCACCGTTGCGGCTGAACCTCAACACATAGGGCACCCCCTCGGGGAACGGCAGGACGCCGAGGCATTTTCCGGTGTCGGTGTGGTAGAGGACGACTTGTTGGTGGCCGGCGACCGCCACCAACGGAGCCCATGGGCTGGCAGCCATGGCGGAGACGGCACCGGGCCGTTCGGTATAGACGACCGGTTGGCGCAGCACGCCCTGTGGCATGGCCGCGGGGCCTTTCGGCTTGCCGCCCGCGGTCGCCATCATGGCCAATGCGTTTGACTTCTTGCGTTTGATGGCCTTGGAGCCACTGTTTTCGCGCAAGCCCCCCATGATCCAGTCGCGGATCACGTCGAGTTTGGCCTGAGGCAGCTTTTCTTGCATGGGAGGCATCGTGGGCTCTTCTTGGTGCGTGATGAGTGCCCACAAACGCGAGCTGTCGAGGTCTTCGGCGAATACGACCTCGCCGCTGCTCCCTCCTTCCATCGTCGCCGCGTAGCTGTCGAGCGCCAAACCACCTTTGTTGCGATCCCGGTTGTGGCACGAAAAGCAGTGCTCGCGGAAGATCGGCCGCACATGGTCGTCATAGGTCACGATTTTTTTCTTGCCAGAGGCCGCCTTCTCTTCGGCTCGCCCTTCCGGAGCGGACAGGACGCAACTCGAGGCGATTACAAGGGTCACGACCGGAAGCATCCAACGTCTCATTTCAGACGGCTCCTTGCAGGAAAAAACAACGGACCTTGTTTCCGCTCCACGGCTCAATGATTGAAGACGAATTCTCGAGAATTCAAGATCGCCCAGAAGACATCTTCCAGTCCTTGTTGAACATTCGGCGCTTCCTTCACGATCCCTAGGAGGACTCGGCGTTCCTCGTCGGTCGGGCGCCGCGTCAGGCAGCGAATATAGAGTCGTTCGATGACTTGCTCCGGAGTATTCCCTTCCGCCAACATCCGTTTGACGACTCCTCCCTGGGTGATCTTGGTGTGGAGGGTCGAACCGTTCAGCATGTGGAGTGCTTGCGAGAGGGACGGATCGGTCGAGACTTCGCTGGCGGCGACTGTGTCGCGTCGGGCTCGGCCGAAGGTCGTCAGGAAGTAGTTCGTCGTTCGCCCGTCGGCGATCTGCACCGCTCGAGCCCCCAAGGGAAGGCCGCGGAACTTGTCCTTGGTCTCGGTGACCTGGCTGATGCAGTCGAGCAGCATTTCCGCACGGATGCGCCGAACGTTGGCGGCTGCAAAATTGCGGCGATCGTGCGCGTTGCTCTCATTGCGCTTGACCGATCGCTGGTAGGTTTCCGACGTGCAAATGTCGCGCACCAGCCGCTTGAAGTCATAGTTGTATTCGATCAGCTTCTTACCGAGCGCTTCGAAGAGTTCCGGATTGCTCGGAGGATTGCTCACGCGGATGTCGTCGACCGGATCGACGATCCCCATGCCGAAGAAGTGGTCCCAAACGCGATTGGCGATGCTCGTGGCGAAGTAAGGGTTCTCCGGCGACGTCAGCCACTCGGCCAGAACGACGCGCCGGTCCTTCCCTTTCACATCCGGTTCTTCTCCTCCGAGGAATTTCGGCTTCATGATGCGTCCGCCCACGATATGCCGAACTTCACCCGAGCCCCGGTTGTAGATGATGACTTCTCGATAGTCCTCGCCGGTCTTACGACCGATTTGCGAGAAGAAAGCGGCGAAGCCGTAATAGTCGTCCATCGTCCAGCGATCGAACGGATGGTTATGGCACTGTGCACACTGAGTGCGAAGCCCCATGAAGATCTGAGCCACGTTCTCGGCCGTCTTGAGCGTATTCCGTTCGATCTGATAGAAGTTGGTAGCGGGGTTGCGGAAGGTTCCACCGGTCGCCGATAGTAATTCTCGTACGATCTTATCGATCGGCTCGTTGTTGGCGATCTTATTCGTGAGCCAGGTGCTATACAGATATGTCGCTTTGTAACTGACCTGATTGGTCG
>WFWZ01000248.1 GCA_015490875.1 Planctomycetaceae bacterium | reverse complement strand
TCCAGAGGCTAACCAGCGCCAAGTCATCCGACTCGGCGTCATCATTCTTCTGGACAAGTCCCAGCCAACTGCAGGCTCGATGAAATCGAATGGCCGTATCCTGCTGCTGTTGGCTCCCCCCGGAAAGCCGCTCCTTATGCGGCTTCCAACGACGACGAAGAGCACGCACGGTGACTTCGGATGTGTCGGTCATTTTTCCGTCGAACTGTCCTGCGTTCGTTTCGCCCGATAACACGACCTCAGATACTCGAAGGCACAGCCCTCCCTCCAGACATTCGCTCCTTCGCCTCTCCGCGGAAATAAAGCTTGCCGTTGCGTCGCTCGAGAATACGAGAACTAACCAGGGCCTCGATTTCTCGTTCCATGACCTGCCTAAGTTTTGAACTCGTCGATTTGAATCCGAACAGCCTTGCCGCTTCCACCATGGCCTCCGCCGGACGGATCCCCACGTGGACCTGCACAATGGCAATCATGGCCTTGCGGATTTCCACCGGCGGCAGCATTTCCGGTTTGCGAATCGACGAGTACGCCACTTCGCTCCGGTCGCGAACCGGACAGTTCGCAGCCCTGACCGAAGCAAGAAAGTCGCCATCGAGAACTCGCACCGCTCCATTTGTCAGAGTCCGAATGGCCTGGTCCACTGCTTTGCGAATTCGACTTCCCGTCCGCTGAAGTCCCCATAACTGCGTGACGCGCCGAGCGACTTCCTCCCGGTGGATCGGACCTTCAATTTCGATGATTTTCGCGACGACGCGCGCGAGTTCCCTCGTCGGAAGCTCATGGATTTCCCGAGTCGTCTTGACTCGAAAAGCCGCAACGATATACGGTTCCGTCGGACAGCCAGGCTGGGTACGACATTCCACCGTCGTGCACTCGGTTCGCTCAATAGAAGAACGATCGGGAACATGCAGCCTGACCGATGGAGAGTGCGACGCGACTTCGCGGTTTGCCATCGCCGCCTTCGCCTCCTCAAGGGCCTCTAGCAGCCTCTGCAACTCGCTTTCGGGGCGCTGAAACCAATCCGTGCTCCACACACGGTGGATCTTCCACCCTCGAGCCTCCAATACCGCCTGTCGCAACCGGTCGCGATCGCGTGCCCAACGAGCCGAATGGTAGCTAGCGCCGTCGCACTCCACTCCCAAGAGATAACGTCCGGGAGCGTCTGGATCCACGATGGCAAGGTCGATGAAGAAACCGGCGACACCCACCTGAGCATGCACATCGTAACCGTGTGCCGCAATCGCCCGAGCCACCTGCCGCTCGAACTCCGAATCATGTTCGTCGCGGTAGAACGTACCCGTGTCGAGCATCCCGGTCTCGGCATACTTCAGAAATGCTTTCAAGGCGCGTGCTCCCCGCGCTCGTGCTCGGTTCAAATCGATGTCCTCGGCGCGGATCGACGAGTAAACCATACAACAATCACGAGCTCGCGTGATCAGGACGTTGAGACGTCGTTCGCCACCGTCATTGGAAAGTGGTCCGAAGTTCATCGCCATGTATCCGTCCGAGTCCTTTCCGTAGCCGACGGATATGAAAATAACGTCTCGTTCATCGCCCTGGATATTCTCCAGATTCTTGACGAAAAACGGTTCTGGACTCGAATTGGCGAAAAAGGGCTCGAGCGATGGGTCGTCGCGCCGCAACAATTCAAGTTCATCCAAGATGGCATCGCGTTGAGCCACCGAGAACGCACCGACTCCCAGCGTTTGCCCGGGGCGCCGCCGCGCATGTTCCATCACTGCTTCCGCAACACGGCGCGCCTCGATGCGATTCGTTGCCGACTTTCCACGGTCGAAGACTCCGTCCGCAATGTAGTGGAAGAGAAGGCCACGGCCCGGCCCAGGATCCCCTGGGCTCGGGAATACATACAGGCGATTGTCATAGAACTCGTGATTCGACACGGCAATCAAGGAATGATGCCGACTCCGGTAGTGCCACGACAGCATCCTTTGAGGCATATTCTGGGCGCAGCAAAGTCCCAAGATGCTTTCGAGGTCGCCGGTGCGCAGATCCTGGTCGGATTCGGTATCTCCTTCATCCGACAGCATCCGACTAAAGAAACGAGTCGGCGGCAGCTGCTTACTGTCGCCCACAACCACGAGCTGGCGTGCCCGAGCCACGGCGCCCAGCGCATCGACGGGCTGCACCTGACTTGCTTCGTCGATCAACAGGAGATCGAATTCCAGGCAACCCGGCTCGAGATACTGAGCCACCGAGATCGGGCTCATCATGAAGACGGGTTTGATCGCCTGAATGGCTCGGCCGGCCTGCGTCAGCAGTTTCCGGATCGGCAAGTGCCGCCGCTTCTTTTCGATTTCTCGGCGTACGAGCCCGATCTCCCCCACTTCAGAACTCGATGTGGGGACTCGTCGATAGTGAGCCATGGCGACTTCCTGCCTGGCCACTTCGATCCGCCTCGCATCAAGCTTTCGGAATCGTTCCAGCAACTCTTCGTACGACGAACGACTGAATTCCGACAACAATGTTTCGCGGTCGAAGACATCACGGATGATTTCCTCGAAATAGGCGAGCTCGAACCGGGCGACTGCCTCGCACGCATTCGTATCTCCCGAATCGATCTCCGACATGAGCTCGCCCAATCCCAGCGTTTCAAGCTTGCGTCGCCGGACGTTGTACGCGACCCACTTGGACAGCGATTCCGGAGCATCCAGCCACTGGCGTACCTTTTCGATCAAGCGATCCAAGGGTGTAAGAATCACGTCTTCGGATCCGAGTCCCGCAGGGAGATCGAATCGAAGCGACTTGAGAATCCCTCGGAGCTCCTCCACTGCAGGCTTGAGGTCTCGGCGAATGGCAGCCAGGGGACGTTGGAGATCCGGGATTTCGGAAAGACCCGCCAGAATTTTACGAAACGGCACATCGATTCCCGATTCCCGGCACTGGGTTTCCCACTCGCAGATCCCGGCTAGAGCGGTCCAGTCCGAGTCTTCACCGGCCCAAAGCTTTCCGAATGCTTGCTTTCCCAACGCCTGGGATGTTTCATCGCGCACAACGCTGCGTGCCCTTTGAGCAGACATCAGCCGATCGACAAGAGCTAGCCGATCCGAAAGGGAACGGGGAGGCTCTTCGCGAAGAAATTCCCGTAACTTTGTTTGAGCTTTGCGGTATGACGGATAAAGCCAACGCAGCCATGATCGCCCGTGCGCTGCAAGGGCTCGGCGCGTCGATCTCCAATCGGAATCCCACGCCTCTTCCGTCACGACACCTTCCAAAGCGGCTCGTGCTTCACTCAAGCATCGACCCGCATCGATGAGGTCATCGATTTGGGAGCGCTGGTCGTCCCATACCTGACGTCCGATACTGGATCGGTCCATCCGAGGCGCCAGTGCCAGATGTCTTGCCAACCTGGCGACCGTCGACACGCCATTCACGTCCTTTGGCGCGTCAATGCTGAACAAAGAGGAAAGCTCATTTGCTGCATTACGAAGGCGCTCGAGACGTTCCTCAAGCTCCTTAAGCCTGGACATGAGTCGATCGACGTCAGTCGGCAAGACGCGATCCAACCCCACACCATACCATGGACTTGTCTTCGGGATGCCGATGTCTTCGACTCGCCTGACGAGATCGACCAGGAGGTCGCGCCGACGTCGAAAGTCCTGGTCGGTCCACATGCGAGGCGATCGAAGGGTGAATTGAGGTGGCCGAACCCCCGCGGCTCGCAGCCGCACAAGCTCGCCGACGACCTGATAAGGCGTCTTACCGCACGGCTCGACCGGCGTATGAAGCACTCGGAGATACTCGTTAAGTCGATCGCGACACTCGATCAATTCCTCGCAATGACCATCTACGTCTGCAACGCTCGGCTCGCCTAGTCGCAACGTTCGTTCCAGATCCTGCAGCACGGCTCGTTTATTGGCTTTGTGGCTGTGCAACTCAAGGCACATGTCGCGAAGACCGATGTTGTCCAGCCTCCGCTCCACGACCTCCAATGCCGCCATCTTCTCAGCGACGAACAAAACGGTCTTTCCTGCCTGAACCGCCGCCGCAATCATGTTGGCGATGGTCTGCGATTTTCCCGTTCCCGGAGGTCCTTGAATGACCAGGTTGCGACCACGCCTTACCTCTTCAATGACGACTGCCTGCGAACTGTCTGCATCGAGGACGTGAAACGTGTCTCGAGGATTCAGGACGTGGTCTAGACGTTCCGAATCGCGAAACAAGGGCGGATCACCCTGGAATCCTTCCCCCAGCAATGCCTGGATGAGCGGCCGCTTCTCCAACGTCACGTCCTCGGGCCAACACTCGGACTCGAGGTCCCGATACATCAGGAATTTGGCAAACGAGAAAAACCAGAGTACGATGTCGTTCTCGAGCACTTCCCAGCGCTCTTGCGACGCAACCGCATCCCGAACAGCGCGGAAATATCCCGTCGGGTCCAGGTCGTCAATGTCGGGAACGTCGGGCAAGTCGAGCCCGAAATCGGCCTGGATACGCGCCTGCAGCGAGAGGTTTGTTGTGATGTCATCTCCGGTATACCGCAGGCGGAAACGGGTGACCGCGTTGGTTCGGGTCAGACTGACGGGGATCAGCAATAGCGGAGCGTAGCGCTCCTTGTCAGAATTCGCATCCTCGTACCACTTGAGAAACCCCAGGGCTAGATAAAGAATGTTGACGCCCTGCTCTTCTTCAAAGGTGCGTGCATCGTAGTACAGCTTGAGAAGCCGCTTTTGCAGCTGCTCGGAATCGAGCGCCGTCTGCAACTTGTCGTCTATGTGACGAGCGGCGCCCCTTTCAGAATCCTCTTCCGGCTGCGGAAGAAGCAGTTGGTCCGACGACGCGATTTCGTCGCTGTCCGGCCGAGGCAAGAAACTCATCCCCTTCGCGTCGGTGACCAGCCGCCGGAAGACTTCGCTGGAAAGCTCATCGATAATTTCGAGCCGGCTCGAGCGAGCTCGGCTTCGGGAAGTATTGAGAAGACGGTTGCGAGTCGTCAGGTCGAGTAATTCTCGACGCGCCTTCGCCAGTGTACGTCGCACGTCAGAATCGAGGGCCATCGAACGTCCCCCCAGCCAAACACAGTCATGATCGCTTTCGAGGCGCTTGCGGCTCCCCTGCGATGGCTACCGCCAGCGTCTCACGACGACGCTACTCTCCGCCAATCGGACGCGGAACGCGGATCTGCCCCGCCCCCTCGTACCGCCTCCCAGGCGCGCCACCAGTGAGTCCGCCTCGAACCACAGCCAAGTACCAGTCTACTGCGTCCGTGGGGCACTTCAACCCTTAACGAGACTACCGGATACGACTCCCAACCCGTTCACACAGCCAACTCACCTGCTGTTCAGCGCCGTGGTCTCTCCAAAAAAAGGGGGACCCCAACAGAAGAGGGGATCCCCATAGACTTGTAAACTTTTCCAATGCGAAGGAAAAGAGGGGCGGCGCCGATCGGCGAAACCTTGAGCTTTTTTCAGAAGATTCTCGAAAAATCGTGAGCTTTTCGGCACTTGGGACGGGAAACTGCTCTTGACTCGCT
>WFWZ01000247.1 GCA_015490875.1 Planctomycetaceae bacterium | reverse complement strand
GGATTTCGAGCATCCGCTTGGCGACGAACGAAGTCGCGGTTTCCCAGATTCTTTTGAACCCGCTAGTGAAGTTGGTCCAGGTCTTGGAGAGGAATGAAGTCGTCTCGATCCATGCAACTTCGATGGCGTGGAAGCCGATCTGAGCAGCGGCCAACGCGCCGAACCACATCTGCTGGGCGGTGGAGATGAAGAACCGCTTGGCTTCGAGCCATGCGGCGTTGATGGCCGCGACGCCCTTCTCCCACACGAGCTTGAGCGAGAGCCAGAGGATCTGGGCGGCGAGTGCGACATCCCCGGCAGCCAATGCATCGGCCATCCCGTCGACGACCTTGGTGACGGTTTCTTTGAGTTTTCCGAACTGGTCACCGAGCCATGACAACGCTTCGCCGCCAGCACCGCTCGAAACCAAGATCGCAGTACCGATTCCAACCACCGCGACGGCCACCAGTCCGATCGGCGAGAGCAACGCCGCGAGGACGGTGCCCATGATCCCGATCGCTGCCCCCACGCTGGTGATGATCGCGGCGAGCGAGCCGAATACCGCACCGATGGCGACAATCGCCACGCCCGCAACGACCAAGGCAAGACCAATCCCGATCATGACCGCCGTCAGTTTGAGAATGGTCACGACGAGTTGTCGATTCTGGTTGATGAGGTTGGTGATCCAACCCGCGATCTTGGTGATCGCGTCGGCCGCCCGACGAACCGGCTTCTGGATCGCTTCGCCGATGGCAATGGCGATGCCCTCGACGGCCGAGAGGAGTTTGCGGAATGAACCCCCGATCCCCGCGTCCATTTCCTCAGCCGTCTTGACCGCCAACCCTGCGGAGTTCTTGATCTGATCCTGCAATGCATCGAACGCTTCAGCGGATGAGGCGAGCTTGAGGGCGGCGGCTTGGCCGCGTCCGAACAAGGTCTCGAAGATCGACAGCCGCTGGGCCGAGCCGAGGCCTTTGGTCGCTTTGGCCAGATCGTTGATGATGTCGGCGAGCGGGCGTAGGTTGCCCTGTGCATCAACTGCTTCAACGCCAAACTTGCGGAGTTCGGCCTGCTTGGATTCGTTGGAGAGGTTCTTGTACGCACGGGCCAGTGCGTTGCCAGCCAGCGAGCCCTTGATGCCATTGTTGGCCAGCACCGCAATCGCGGCGGCGGTGTCCTCGATGCTCGCGCCCGCCTCGGCAGCAATTGGGGCGACGGGCTTCATTGCCTCGAACAAATCTTCCAGCGTCTGGGCGCTGCCGTTAGCTGTCGCGGTGAGCACATCGGTCACGCGGGCCATCTGATCGACTGGCAGAGCAAACCCACGCAAGGCCGCCCCGGCGATCTCGGTGGCGCGAGGGAGTTCAGTACTCGTCGCGCGGGCGAGTGCCAAGACTGCTTCGGTACTCGACAGGATTGCTTCGGGCTTGAATCCGGCACGACCAAGTTCGGTCATCGCTTCGGCGACTTGGCCCGCTGTGAACGAGGTCGTTCGTCCGAGTCGTTTGGCTTCCTCACGCAGGGATTGGAACTGGGCTTCGGTCGCTCCCGTCACGGCCCGCACCTGCCGCATCCGGTCATCAAACCCAGCGAACACCCGCGTCGAGATCGCAAAGCCCGCAGCGAGCCCCGTGCCGATGCCGGTGAGGCGTGCGCCGATCCGCTGGACAGACGACCCGAACGCCTTGAGCCGTTTCTGGGCGCGATTGAGACCACGGACAAGTTTGTTGTCGTTGGCGTAGAGCTCGATGTAGGCAGCCCCTGCCCGGATGCCGCGTGCGGATGCCATGCGTTTCTCCGATCAGGTGTTGAGGGTGTTGTTTGAAGGCGGAGCGACTCGCCCTTCCTTCATCCCCTTATTGAACGAGGCCTCCTTCTCCTTGCGGAGTCGGCCGGTTCCGAGGAAGAGTCCAACGAGTCCGGTCATCGCGGGGAGTGCCGGGCCGAGCATGGGGACGCCCGCCACCGTCGGGCCGACCTGGTCGAGCGTGGAGAGGGTCAACTGGCTGAAGATGCCACGGATCTCACCGGCCCGTTCGATGTTGGACTTCCATTGCGAGCCGACGCGCTGGGTTTCCTCGAACCACGCGCGGTACTCCGCCTCGGCCTCATTGAGCGAGACGGTGGACGGGAGCCCCTTGGTCTGCTGGATCGTGTTGGGTGTCTTCACACGCACGATGTCGCCGAGGTCAAAGCCGCTGCAAGCTCCGAGCGTCAGCGTGACCATCACGAGTGCGAAGATGTATGCGTAATGTCGGTGTGTCATGATTCCTCCTTGAATCTGCGGGCTGGTGTTTCCCCCGCTTCGTCCTGATGCCTGGTGCCAAGTGCCTGATGCCTTCCCTCGATGAAGATCTCTTTCAGGATGCTCACATCGACCTTCTGCTTCGGTTTGTGCGACAGCCTGAACGGGTCGAAGTCGGTGGGCCGGAACGCGCGGTGCTTCTTGGGGTCGCGGTTGGCGTTGGCGATCAGGGCCATGAGCGAGCTGGTCCGTGCCCACTCGTCGCGTTGCCGCGCCTCGGCCATCGCGACCAGCTCACGAAGGGTCAGGGCGGCTGGATCGACACCGACGACACCGGCGAGTTGCCAGATGAACTGCCAGCATGATTGTGAAGTGCTTCTTCGGCTATCCGATCCAGCTCGCCGCTCTCGATCCGCTGCTCGACCAGATCCCTCGCCTTGTCCATCACCCGGCGGGTTGTCTCCAGGACTCGTTTGAGATTCGCCCGGTCCCTCGGGCTCGGGGAAAAAGACACGAGTTCCTCGAGCAGAGCCGTCGTGGCGTGCTCGATCGCGTCGCCCGCCATCGCCCGACCGAAGTCTTCATCACTCACGCTCTGCGCAACCGCCTCCGGTTTGCACACGGCATACACGATATCGCAGAGCAGCACCGGGTCGGTGATGAGCCGGTCAATCAGCTTGCCGCCGACGACTTCGAGCAGGTCCACATCGAGCAGGCCACGCACGCGCTTGATGGCGTCGACCGTGATGCTCACCGTCCAGGTGCGTCCCGCGTTGTCCTTGAATGTTTTCATGGTCGCCTCCAGTCTCAAGTCTCCAGCCTCATGTTCAGATCCATGCGGGCGCGGTCCCGGCGTAGGTGACCTTGGCCGTCACCGAGACAGTCAGCGCTTCTTCGAGCTGCTCGCTTCGGCTGAAGTTGGTGATCGAGAAGTCGGCTTCAAGCCCGGAACCCGACGCGCCGTCGAGCACCTGCAGGCCGATCTCGGTGTTGTTGAAGAAGGCGTCCTTGATGGCCGTGAACCCCGCGTCGGCGGTGTCCCACACCATCTCGAACTCGACGCTTGCTTCCTTGAGCGTGCCAACCGTCGCCCGCCAGCCGGAGTTGGCGCGGGTTGTGATGTCGGCCTCGCCGGTCTCAAGGCTGAGCGTCACATCCTTGACATTGGAAAGTTCGGTCCACGAGCCGCCGCCACCGACGCCCCCGGTCTTGTAGTTGAGCACGGCATCCATGCCGAGTTTGATGGCCATGATGATCTCCTATCTGCCTGGTCTTTCATCTCACCGAACCGGCCCAGTGTTTGGGC
>WFWZ01000246.1 GCA_015490875.1 Planctomycetaceae bacterium | reverse complement strand
TCCAGAGGCTAACCAGCGCCAAGTCATCCGACTCGGCGTCATCATTCTTCTGGACAAGTCCCAGCCAACTGCAGGCTCGATGAAATCGAATGGCCGTATCCTGCTGCTGTTGGCTCCCCCCGGAAAGCCGCTCCTTATGCGGCTTCCAACGTCGACGAAGAGCCCGCACGGTGAGTTCGGACGAATCGTTCATTGCCAGGCGGCCCCCCATCACGCGTCTCGCGGCATTCCCACCCAGCACATAAAATCATCCGATTCCCTTATCTCCTCAAGACGAGCCTTGCGATAGATTCCCAGGTGCCTCATAAGAATCACCCCCCTTCCGCCAACGCTGCCTTAATGGCTCGCTCTAACCGTCCCACCTCATGGTGACGATTCTGGTACCAATCGGTAGACCAGATCCGATGCAGTCGCCATCCTCGCGAACGAATTACCTCCTCACGAAGCCGGTCGCGATCACGGGCCGACTTGGCCGAGTGATACGTCGCTCCGTCGCACTCCACGCCGAGCAGGAACCGGGAACCGCCTGGTTTTCGCACTCCCAAATCGATGAAGTAACCGGCTACCCCTACTTGCGGAATAACCTCCATTCCCATTGACTCAATAATCTGCGCGACCGATTCCTCGAACGGCGACTCGATGGTTCCGCCAGAAATCTCCCCTTGGCCCATCGAATCACACGCTTCACAATATTCCAGATACTCTCTCATCGCATTCACCCCGCGACTTTTCCCCGGGCCAGCGCTGATGTCGCCAGGGCGGATTGACGTGAAGACCTCGACGCGCCGGCGGGCACGAGTGATGAGCACATTCAGGCGACGCCACCCGAAGGGTCCTGTAATCGGACCGAAGCGATTCATTACTTTTTTCGCTGCGCGATCCACTCCATAGGTGTACGAGATGAAAACCACATCGCGCTCATCCCCCTGTAGTCGCTCGAGGTTCTTGATGAATAATGGCTCGTGTTTCTTATTGAACTCCTCCAACGCCAAGCGCAGCCTTGAATCTCGTTCACACAAACGATCGAATTCATCTTCAATGGCTTCCATTTGCCGCTGGTTGAACGTCCCAACCCCAAGGCTTTCTCCAGGAGACTTGAGAATGTGCCTAGCGATCGCCTCTGCCACGATTTTGGCCTCGACGGGATTGTGCCGGTTTTCGAAGTAACCGTCCGAGATGAAGTGATGGCGCAATCCCAGTCGAGCTCGGTCATGGTGCGCAGTCGGGAAGACGATCAAATCCCCGTCGTAGAACTTCTCGTTCGAGAAGTGAATCAACCTTTCGTCAAGACTGCGATAATGCCATCGGAGGCGCCGCACCGGTTGGAATGCCTTTGTCGCGACCTCAAGGATCGACTCGCTGTTGTCAAACTGCGTCGCGTCTTCATCATCTACTTCTTCCTCGAGCTTCTCGAAAAAGGACGTCGGTGGAAGCTGCTTGGGATCTCCGACAACGACGATCTGTTTTGAACGGAGAAGCACTCCGATAGCATCTTCCGGCTTGACCTGTGACGCCTCGTCTATAATGACCAGATCGAACTCAATTCCTTTCGGATCGAGAAACTTGGCGACCGAAAGCGGGCTCATCATGAAACATGGCTTTAACGCCTGAACCGCCCTTCCTGCGCGCTTTAACAACTCACGAATCCGACAATGTCGTCTCTGCTTCATAATCTCATGTCGAATGAGCCCCATTTCGGTCCTCTCGCTGACACGTCCTCGCCGATTTCCGGGAGGTGGTATCCGTTGGGAGGCGAGGTAGGCGACCCACTGCCGGTTTGCTTCAATGATTGCTCGGTCCAACTCTTGATAACGTTGACGGGCTTGCTCGATCAAAGGCCGCGAGAATTCACGCAACGGCTCATTTTCCTCGATGACCGTGTCGGCGATCCGCTCCAGAACCGTAAACCGATAGCACTCGGCCACTTCATTCGGGGCCAGATCCCCTTCCAACACGGCATTGGTAAAGCTCTCCAGCTCGACCTCCTGGCAACGTCTCAACTCGCGAGAGAACGTACACCACGCCGGCAGCTCCTCCAACGACTGCAAACATCGTTCCAACTGTTGCTGCATGAGTCTCCCGCCGCCCATGCCGGGGTTCCAGGCGAGCCAGTCGTCCGACAGTTCACCGCAACGCCTCAATTTCCAGTGGGTGGATTTCCACGATTCATGCAAAGCGTTGTAGCGTTCCATCAACTCTCCTATCTGCTTCGCGACTCGCCCAACACTTGCCCTCAAAAGGCAATGGACGACGTGGTCGGGGAGTTCGAGAGACAAGAAGTCCCGCGTCCAGGCAATGGCTTTACGTAGTTGCCCCGGGTCCTTTACACCAACCTCCTTCCACGGTCCCAGAACCTCTGGAAAGCTGTCATCATTCAGCTGCGCCTCGAGAGCTTGCAGTTCAAGAATGTTCTGACAGCACTCGAAGAGTTCGCCGAGCGTCGCGTTTTGCGGTATAAGGAAGTCGTGTGCGAGCTGCAAGAGTTTGCTCCAACAATCCGCATATCGCGAGGCGGCATGTTGCAGCTGCTGAATGGGAATCATCTCAACCTCGAAGATACCTACAGGCAATTCCTCCGAGAGGAAGTCATTCAACCTCAACTCGCCTTTTAGGTCATCACACAATTTCTTGATCTGCTCTCCGCTCAGTCCCACTTCTTCTCGCAAATTCAAGAGTTGACATGCGGTCGAGTGGTCCAAGCCGTATTTCTTGGCCGTTTTCGACCATCGAAGGAGGAGCTCGCACTTCTCCCAATCGGTTTCCAATCCTTGGAATTGCTCGCCGAACACATCTATGCAGGAGGGATCCACCTCGAAAGAGAGCACGTCCTGCTGCCATGCTGCTAATGCCTCAAGGTCCCGGATCCATTTCGCGACCGACTTGCCAGGTGCGGGATGCCAAAAAGTCGCAAGCTGTTTCATGGCTTGGCGGAAAGGACGCCGCAACCATCGCAGCCTCGAAGCGGCATGTGGCCGCAGATTGGAAGCTATTCCGAGTACAACGCTCCGTGAGGGAACGCTGGGAAGATGAAATGCATCCGATAGGCGCTCCTTTTGTCTCAACAGCTCCTCGCAAAGCTTCTTCGAACTCTTGAGAATACGAAATGCACTACTGTAAAAAGATGCCTCCGGAACTTCCCTGCGGTTGCCGACAATGGGATGGCGCACGAGCCTCCAGATATCCGCGCCTCTCTTCAAGTCTTGGAGATTCTCGATCGGAACAATCCCTTGCTCCTGAAGCGTCTGTTCCATCTCTAGAGCCTGGTCACAAAGGCTGGCTACCGTCCGCGCCGAAGCGATCCGCTCTCTCACCGCAGCGAGCTCCGAGTTGCGGTCGACCGACGCAAACTGCGACTCCGCGAGCCGAAGAATCTCTGCTGCCGACTCCGCAACCTCCAGGAAGTCCTTTTGCAGAAATGGACGGACTGCTTCCTGAAGAGCCGCTCGCCGTTCTACGAGCTGAGCCAGCTTCTCAGCCGTTTGGATCACTCCGGATTGGCAAAGAATCGACAGGCTCTCTGGTAACGCGAGTTCTACAGATCTTTGTCCCAAATCGAGGAAATGTTCAGAACTGCTGCATAGCAGACGACCGCCGGAAGTGGCCCATTCGAGCAACGACGCTCCCGCAGTTTCGTTCAGAGCATCCGTCAATGCTTGCTCAACCGCCGTCACATCAGACGCAAGTCGCCTCAACGTCTCCAGTGTATCTTGGACAGCCTCCCTACTATTGGGATTCAACCGCACAGGCCAAAAACCCCACCATGGACTTGATCGGGGAGATTCGATCTCGCCAAGGATCCTCCCAAACGCGCGGAGCAAGTCGATGCGATGCTCGAATTCCTCTCGCGACAGGTCAAGATGGCATTTGGCACTAGACAATGCCACGCGGCCTGCCTGTCTTTCGCGCACTACGTAGCCCAGCAACTGATGCACGGGCCACTGGTACGGGCCCACGGGCTGGCTCGACGCCTCAAGGTATTCCGCAATCCGTTTCTGCTGCCGTTCCAAATCGCCGCGCAGCTCCTCCAGGCCCTTCGGAGCAGGTGCCTTCATCCGAAGCCGCTCATCCAGTGATGCGATGACCTTCTGAGCCGTAGCTGCATCGCTGTGCAGCTCAAGACAGAACTCACCGAGTCCACACTGCGATAGCTTTGACTTGACAACTTCGAGGGCAGCGAGCTTCTCGGCCACAAACAATACAGTTTTGCCCGATGCCATGGCCGCTGCAATCGCATTGGTAATGGTTTGCGACTTTCCGGTCCCCGGTGGGCCTTCCACGACAAGGCTTTTTCCCTGCACAATATCAACGAGTGCAGAATGCTGCGAACTGTCCGTATCGAGGACAATCGGAATGTTCTTGGCTTCTTCCAGCGAATCGATATCATAGTCTTCCAGATATCGAACCGTCCCCAGGTCCGACTGATCTCCCCAAATCACGGTAGAAGCTACCGACCCTTCGCTTAACACACCTTGGGACTGCCAGTGGTCGGGCGCGATGTCTAGATACATTAACATCTTCTGGAAGGAGAAAAATCCAAGCGTGACCGTCCGCAGGACTTTCCAATCCGTCTGATCGTCGACACATTGCTGCACCTGGGCAAGGTAATCACTCGGCGATACATCGCCGTCAAAAACGGGAAGACGGATTCCGAAATCGTTCTCCAAACGCTTCGCAAGGCATAGGTTGCCTTCGACTTCTTCGCCAGTCCAACGAACGGCATGTCGGTAACAACTGCTTCGGCCATCGAATTCCCGTTCAACTTGGACGGGTATCAATACCAAGGGAGCCAGCAGGCGGCGGTTCGATTGATCCGCCTCCTTCCACTCGAGCATCCCCAATGCCATGTACAAATAATTGATCCCCGTTTCTTCGATGGCGGCCGATGCCTCGCGCCGTATGAATGTCAGTACCGCCTCAAGACGATCTTCGGAGACATCGACGTGGAGAGTGTTCCTTTTCGATTCTCCAAGGCCGCGCGCACGGGTCTGTGAAAACGCTTGATCATGCCAGCTTGTCGGTACCCCGCTCCACGCGGTTACCAACCGTCTCCCGTAGACACCTTGCTCGTCCCACTCCTCTTCCTGGATGCCTTCGGTAGGGCGCGGAGCAAACCAGCATCGAATCTGGTTCTCGAGGAGACGGCGATAAATCTCGTCGGGAGCAACGTCGAGGATGGTAACCGTCCGCCGACGTGAGGGGCGATAATTCAGAAGAGGATTGCGCAAGGAGGGGTCAAGTAGCCTCTGTCGATAGCGATCGATTTGTCTCGCAATAACCGCTTCAAAATCAGGACTCATAGAGCATCTGCGATTGTCGTGACCAACAGCCAAACCTTGACAAAATCCAACCTACTCGGCGCTGCGAGGCTAGTCAATACAGCGAACGCCAGCCCTCCAGGTGACGGGGAGACGATAGGCTTCAACCACGCCAATGGGCCCCCAGCGGTCGGCTGTCGTGCCGACGGCACAGCGGATCGGCTGATCGAACGCCGTCAGACAGTTTCCGTTCGCCAGGCGCAGCCGACGGCAGAGCGAAGCTCTTGGACGTCGGTCGTGCCGCAGCAATGGAATTCCCCCGTACACGTCTCCGGATTCGTCGAACCGGGGTCGATCGGAGCTCCCAAGAACGACCTCAAGATTCCTCGAACAGCTACAGGATTCCTTGAACGCTTACAGTTGCCCGAGCAGGCGAATGGCTGCTTCGGAGACCCGACCATCTGGGGACGCGGCGAATTCCTCAAGGACATCCGTCAATTCCTCTGGGATTGAGATACCCTCGTCCTCGAGATCGACGAAGCACATGACGTAGTACAATTGCTCCATCGCGCAGGCCCGCACTCGCTTGGGAAGACTCGTGGACAAGACAACTCGCAAAAGTGCGTAGGCAGCAGTGGCATTCTCAGCGTTTTCGATCCCGGAGAGGATCCAGTAGTAAAATGGCTCACCGGAACACTCGGTTCTCAGCTCCTTGGGAGAGAGCGAGAAGAGCAGTGATTCAAGAGTACCGATGGCCGACTCGCTCTTGAGGTGGCCCAACATCTGAGCCGCCGAAGCTCGAATGTCGGGATCGAGAGAAGACAAATATTTCGCAATGCGGTCTTCGTATGGGGCCATCGCCGCTCCCTTGCGGCGCGCCTGTGAAACCAACGCTTCGGCTGCGGCTTTTCCCGTTTTTCCTCCCTCTTCCAGCTTCCTGAGCAAAATCTCAATAGCTCGTCCCATCGCAAGCTCCGAACCCCACTCACCCAGCCAACTCACTTTCCCACTTAGCGTCTTAGCCTCCTCATTGAGAGGGAACCCTAACCAATTTGTAAACTTTTCCAATGCGAAGGAAAAGAGGGGCGGCGCCGATCGGCGAAACCTTGAGCTTTTTTCAGAAGATTCTCGAAAAATCGTGAGCTTTTCGGCACTTGGGACGGGAAACTGCTCTTGACTCGCT
>WFWZ01000245.1 GCA_015490875.1 Planctomycetaceae bacterium | reverse complement strand
GTTCGGAAACCGCCGCCTTCGGATCTTTTTTCTCCAGACGCCAGCGTGTGATCAGACGCACCTGCTCCACCTGGTGGAAGCGGTCGTCGCCGAAGTCGGTGTAGCCGACCGTGAAGAAACCGACGCGCTCGTCGTGGATGCGGCCTTTCATCGGCTGGTCCGGGAGTCGCACCATGCTGTGATGGAGCCGCACGGTCACGCCCGACTGACGAGGATCGCGCATCGGAGCATGCGACGGTCGGCCGAACATCGTGCGCGGCGAACTACCACCGAGACGGTACGTCACTTCGACGCGAGTTTCGATGTTGGTCGGGAATACCTTGATGGCATCGAGAAACGTGCGGGAGGAATCGAGGCCCGAGCCGCCGACCATACGAGCCGCACTGAATTCCTTGACATCCGAAGTGAAAAGGGAGGTCACGTCGATCACCGGAGCTTTGTCCTTCCCCCACGCCTTCACGGCGAAGACCTTGATGATGGGAAGCATGTTGGTGTGCTCCACTGCATACTCGATCGCCCCTTTCTTGCTCGTGCGGATCAAGTACTTCACATCGCGCAGCAGCACCTTCTCGCCTCGCAACTCCCATCGCACGACCCGGTCGGTTACTGGCATGCCGCCGTAGCTGTAACCCGCCTGAGTCGCATCGAGCTGGGTTACCCACAACATGTCCTTGCCGATCTGCGACGGCGGCAACTCATAATAGATCTGGTCCTTGATGCGGTGCACGCGGAAGAGGCCGACCTGGGTCTTGGCTTCCTTCGTGATTACCTCGTCGTACGGCTTGACGCTGCTTCGCGATTTGCTCGACTTCTGCCCCGGGGATTTGGCCGCTGGCGCCACTTTCTTCTTGGGAGTCTCTTTCTTTTTGGGTGCCTGACCCCACGCCGGTACGGGCACGCCAATCAGAACGAGGCTCAACCACGCAACCCACGCCAACCTCCACACGCGATCCCACCTTCTGTTGCCACTCATGTGCTGTCCTCAACTTCACTTACCAAGAAGCGATCGAATCACATCCCAGTCGCTACATTTCATGCCGCCTCTGCTGGTCGGCGCCCGCAAACAAGAAGCACCTGCCCCAGGCCGCTTTGTGGAGGCGCCACGGACTCGCCCCCCCTTCTGAACACCCAAAGCCCGCCTTGTAGGAGAAGTGCACTCCCTTTGCGAGGGGCCACAGCGTTGCAGGGCTTTCGCCTACTATAACCACGGCCAAGCGCACGTGTTCCCTATTTTGTGTGTTTTATCGCCGAAAAGGTTCATCGGCGTCTGCGGGGTAGAACCGGCGCGAGTCATGGCAGGACTGGAGCCGGGACGCGACGTGGCCCGGCGGGTCGGTGGACCGTTCGCTTGGTCTTAGGCGGCGCGGCGGCTAGAGTTGGAGGTATGAGACGTTTTCGTCGCAAAGCGATGCGGGCCGCCGGCGCCGTCCTTTTGGCCTGCCTGATCGGTATGGCAGCTTTTTTCATCTGGGCGTGGCGCGCTTCTCGACGCGTGCCCGATTTCTATGTGGCGGCGCTCATGGCGCCTCGCGAAGAGCTGGCTCGGTCGGGGCAGGAGCTGGTTCAGGAGCTGCAACAACTCCAAAGTGACGTTCACCGTGAAGGGACGTGGCAGGCTGTCTTTACCGAGAAAGAGATCAATGGCTGGCTGGCCGTGGAGCTGCCCGCGCACCATCCGGACCTCCTTCCGCCGCAGCTGAAAGATCCTCGCGTCGAGATCGGCGCCGAACAGGTTCGCCTGGCGGTTCGATACGAGTCCGGAAAATTTCGGAGCGTCTTGTATGTGTCGGTCGCCGTGGCCATGCGAGACGGTGACAATGTCGTGGCAGTGACACTGCTCGAAGCTCGAGCCGGGGCACTGCCGGTTCCCCTTCGTTCCGTGACCAGGCACATCGACGGAGCCGCCGAACGACTCAAGATCGAGATCCAGTGGGAGGAAGACGACGAGGGGCGACCGGTTGCCGTCTTTACGATACCATTGCCGGCGAGCACGCAACGCTTCGACGTTCGCATCGACAAGATCGTACTGCAATCGGAACAAGTCATCGTCTATGGACGTACCCGCCGAGTCGATTCCTTCTTGGACTGGCTGAAGGAGAGTCGCCAAAGCGATGCATCAACCGAGGAGGATGTGTCTGCGGGAGACCACGATTCGACTCGCTGAAAGATGGCCGTTCCTCGCCATTGTCTGCCATCAAGGAAAACCACAACACGATCGGATGTCCACGTCACCGGCTCGTAGGTTCCCTCGTCGACTCGATGCACGGTACCTCGACCTCCGCGAATGGGACCTTCGTACTGGAGGTACTCGAGTCGATGATCGGGCAACTGTTTGGCCTCGGTCGGAGCGGGACCCGGCAAACATTCCACGGCCCACGTCGTCAAAACCCCGTCGCGTTCGAACATCCAGTCCCAGTGAGAGGCTCGAGTGCTCCCGGGAGGCATGACGTGGTGGAGAATCACGAAGCGAGGCATGATTGACCCGTGCGTGCTGCTGGTGAATAATCGGAGTCATTCGGTGCCGCCAGCCCCAAAAGCGCCCCAGGAGGCAACATTGTCTCCTGCCCTATCGGTTCTTTCCACGTCAAGTCCCTTCCCGAAATTGGTTCCCAGCCATGTTCCATCGCCATCCTGATCGTTCGACGTGCTACGGTTTCCTGTTTTCCTGGGCTCCATTGTTTCTGTTCGGATGGGTTGTGGCAACGTGGCCGAGTCCCGCGCCAGCCGAATCGGTTCGCGTTTACGTCGGGACATACACGCGGGGCATGAGTGAAGGAATCTACGTATGCGAGCTCGATCTGGAGACAGGTCGGCTCACGGCACCGAGGCTTGCTGCCGAGGCGCGCAATCCGTCGTTTCTCGCCGTTCATCCCAATGGGCGTTATCTGGCAGCCGTGAATGAACTGCCCGGAGGTGGTCGAGGGCGAGGAGGGATCAGCTCGTTCCGCATCGACGCCGCATCGGGGAAACTCGAACCGATCGGAGCGGTTTCGTCGCGAGGCGCCGGCCCGTGTCATTTGGTCATCGACGCCAGCGGGAAGATGATCCTTGCGGCCAACTACGGAGGAGGCAGCACGGTAGCGGTTCCCATCGACCCGGAGACAGGTCGCGTTTCCGAGGCCACCGCCTTTGTGCAGCACACAGGCAGGAGTGTCCATCCTCGTCAAAAGGGACCACATGCTCACGGGATCGCTTTGGCGCCCGACAACTCAGCGGCACTCGTGGCGGACCTCGGTTTGGACCAGTTGCTGATCTACGACATCGATCCGTCTCGAGGTTCCTTGAAGCCGCACGACCCTCCCATGGCCGAGTTGCCTCCTGCGTCGGGACCTCGACACGTCGTGGTGCACCCGAACGGGAAATGGGTCTACACGGTGAATGAACTGGCATCCACGGTGACTCGGTTCGACTACGATGCCAAGCGGAAGACGTTGTCACGAGAGGAGACAGTGACGACGTTGCCTGGCGACTATTACGGCTCCAACACGACGGCGGAGATTGCGACGACGCCCGACGGTCGGTACTTGTATGCGTCGAATCGAGGCCACGATTCGCTTGCCTGCTTTGCGATCGACAAGAAGAATGGCCGATTGAAGTCGATTGGCCATGTATCGACCCGAGGCAAGACGCCTCGTAATTTCGCAATCGAACCATCGGGCCGCTATTTGCTTGCGGCCAACCAGGCCACCAACAACGTAGTCGTGTTCGCCATCGGAGCCGACGGGCGTTTGAAAGAAACGGGAAGCCAGATCGAAGTTGGGGCACCCGTTTGCATTGTCTTCGCGACGAAACGGTAGACGCAATCGTTTCGACGGCTATCCGTCGTCGCGATGGAGTCCCAACCTGGCGAGCCAGCGGCCGCCCTTGGCGGCTTTCTTATTACCTGAATCATTGCCCGACTCGGCGGACCCTCCGAGTTCTTCCAGACGCTTCCGTTCAGCTCGCAACTCGGCTAGTTGCTCGTCCACTTCGGCTCGCTCGCGAGCGATGCGCGCCCGTTCGGTGGCCAGCTCGACTTCCGCCTGCCGCAGTTTTTCTCGCCACTCTTCCTGGAGTCGCTTCAGGTTCGCCCGTTCTTCTCGGATCAGCTCGTCTTGATCGAGCATTTCGGCGATCGCTGCCGCTCCCACCGCCACGTCTCCAACGCGGCTCGACTGTTCGGCCAGCATCCGCTTGAGTTCCTCGATCTCGGCATCCTTTTCCGCCATGACTTCATCCATGATCTTCATCGATCCCTCGATCGTCATCTTCTCTTCGCGACCCTCGGGCGTCGAGTCGTCGAAGTCCTCGAGCTGCATCAGCATCTTGCGTTTGAGCGACTCCCAGTCGGACCCACTGCAGCTTTGACGCACGGCCAGGTCGGCCTTCTCGAGCTTCCGCAGAAGCTCTTCATTGCGCTGCTTCAGCTCCTGCACATCCTGCATCGCCAGTTCGTAACGTTGCTTCCATTCTGAGTCGTCGCCGCCTTGTGGCGCCTCGGCCAAGCGTCGTTCGAGTTCGCGATTCGACTCTTCCAGTGCCTCGAGCTGCCGTTGGAGTTCCGACACTTCGGCTTGCAGAGCGTCACGCTGCTGTTCCGCGGCGACTCGAGCCTCTTCAAGTTCCTTTACGTCGGCCGAACACTCACTGCTCACGGCAGCAGCGTTGCGAGCTTCTTCCAAAGCCGATTCGAGTTCGGCCAGCCGTGCTTGAAGAGGTTCCACCTGTGCGGCTTGTTCGCGAGCTTCCGACTCGAGTCGTTGCAGCTCTTCGATTTGCCGTTGCAACTCCTCGCGTTCCCGCTGCGCATCCTGCTCGTGCCGTTCCCACTCGGCTCGTTCCTGTTCCCGCGCCTTTTGCTCGTGCTGCAAGTCGGCCTCGAGGTCCTGCGCGTGTTGCTCGGCCTGGCTGACGCGATCACGCGCCTCCTCGAGCTGGCTTCTGGCCTGATCGAGATCACTTCGAAGTTGTTTGTTTTCGGCGATGGCATCGGCCAGTTGTTGACTGAGTGCCAAATCGGCGTCGGCGGCTTGGCGGAGCATCTCGGCTCGTCGCTCTTCCAATTCCGCCAGTTGAGCGGCTTTGTCGGCGCGGAGTTGCCGGGCGATCCGGCGACGCTGCTCGCGGGTCTCTTCCTCACGAGCTGCCAGCTCATCCCGCCACTTGGCTAGCTCGGTCCGTTCCTCTTCCAACTGGCGCTGTTGTTCGGCCAGTTCGGCATCACGTTGCTGGAGCTGCTCGCGTTCGTGATCGAGGGAAGTCCGCTCGTCGAGAAGGGACTGTCGATCATTTTCGATCTGCCGTTGCTCTTCCTCGAGTTTGGCAAGGTCTTGTTCGAGAGCCTGACGGCGCTCTTCGAGCTCCTGGCGCTCGGCTGCGACCGCTTCGCGCTCTGCCTCCAACTTCGCAGAGTCTTGCTCGAACTGTTCGCGTTTTTCTTGCAGTTCTGCCGATTCGGCTTCGAGACGCTTAGCGCGTTCGGCCAGTTCGGTCGCCCGGTGATCGAGCTTCTCTTTGACCTGTTGCCATTTCTCTTCGCGAGTCCGCAGGTCTTCGGTCTGCTGGTCGAGCGTGGCTTGGAGTGCGTCGAGTTCGGCACGCGTCGCGTCAAGTTCACTACGTCGTGCTTCGAGTTCGTCCTCTTGCCGTTGATGCTCGGCGCGCTGTTCCGCCAACTGCCGTTCGGCTTCCTCGACTTGACTGCGGCGTTCTTCAAGCGCTTCCATGCGGCGATGGACGTCTTCGATGAGCTCCTGCTGCCGCTGAGTCGCCTCGAGCTGCTGTTGTTCCCACTGAGCGCGTCGGCTTTCGATGTCAGCTTGAAGTTTTTCGAGAGACTCTTGTCGCTCGTTGAGGCTCTTTTCCAACTCCTTCAGTTCGGCGGCGGTGGCATCGAGTTCGGCGCGTTCTTGCAGCGATGCCTCGGCGAGCGCCTGGAGTTGTTCCTCCAGCCGCTCTTCGATTTCCTGAAGCCGCTTCTGTTCGTCGGCGAGCCAGCCGTGTGCCCGTTGGCGCTGTTCGTTGAGAGCTGCAGCCATTTCCTCGGCCCACGGCTCGGCAGTGTCGATATCTGGTAGATACTCGTCCATGTGGGTTCTTTTCGCGCGAAGGGAGATCGTCGTCGATCAGGTTGCGAGTCTCATCCCCGTTCCGGTCGGCGTGATCGCGAGCCTGCGCCGGGCCGCGTAACTCCAGGGGCACACCATTTCTATAGGTTAGAAGGTGGCTGTGGTCAAAAAACGAACCACTTCCGAGCCCGCGCAGTCGTTGTGACCGTTGTCTCCGGCAGCACCGACATGCTCGCGCGCCGGGTTGCCAGTCGGCCGGCTTTCCGGCAGCATGAGGGTCCGCGGGAGGCTGGAGATATGCGGGGTGCCGCTGGGGGAGGCTGGACGGGCTTGAAAAGTGGGGTTGGAGCCGACGTGGAACTCAAGGGAACCTGGATCGACGACACGTTTGCCGAAGCGTTCGGCATGAAGTTCACGCGCGTCATCGTGACGGCTCACGATGAGTTCTGGCTCCAAGCCGCATTGCAAGAGCTGACGGGGTACGGATCATCCGTGATCGGCTGCGATGCGGAGGTCGGCGTCGAGCGACGTTTGGGCGAGGGAGAGACACCGGACGGACGGACCGGAGCGGCCGTGTTGTTGTTCGCGTTTTCGACCGAGGCATTGGGAAAGGCGCTGGTCAATCGCATCGGCCAGAGTGTCATGACGTGCGCCACCACGGCGGTGTACGACGGCCTGCCCGAAGCGGAGTCCCGACTGCCGTTGGGACGGTCTCTTCGGTTTTTCGGCGATGGCTATCAAAAGAGCAAGCGGCTGGGAGGCCGGCGCTACTGGCGGATTCCCGTGATGGACGGTGAGTTCGTCGTCGAGGAGAGTGTCGGGGTGGGGCGCGGGGTGGCTGGAGGTAATTTCGTGATCGAGGCGGCGGAGTTAAATGAAGCGTTGGCCGCGGCACGGCGGGCCGTCGACACGCTTGCGCCGATGCCCGAGTTGATCACGCCGTTTCCCGCGGGGATCGCCCGCAGTGGGAGCAAAGTCGGTTCACGATATGCGGGTCTGATCGCTTCGACGGCCGATGCCTTTTGTCCGACGTTGCGCGGCCGGGTCGAGAGTCGACTTCACCCAGACGCCCATGTGGCACTCGAGGTGGTCATCGACGGTACGACCGAGTCGGTAGTGGCCGAAGGGATGCGCCGGGCTATCGAGGCGGCGGCCGGGGAAGGCGTCGTCGCCATCTCCGCCGGGAATTACGGCGGGAAATTAGGCAAGCACCCGATCCACCTGCGGCCGTTGCTGGCCAAAGGGGAACCGGGTGGTCGAGCCTGACGATGTGGGGCTACTGGCCCTGCTGTTGCTGCATGTCGGCTTTCGCCGCGCGAATGCTGGCCGCTTCGGCTCGCAGCGGGAACTCGGTGCCCGGCGGGAAGTACTGCACGTCGTCGTATCGATAGTAGGCGCTCGGGAGCGTCTGGCCGTTGATGTCGCTTTGGCAGCCAACGGCGGAGACCAGGAGCGAGCTCAGAAGGCCACAGGCAGCCCAAGTCCAACGAGTCCGTCGCGAAATCTTCATCGGTCGTCTTCTCCCAACCGGTCTTCTTGGGAGCCCCGCGAAAGGGGCACGCGTTGTGTTTCCGTTAGGACCGTTATCGTCGGCGTATCCGGAAAATCTTGACTTGTTTTCCGAGAATCGACCGAAAACGGCATCGACCGGCTATCATGGAAGAGAAATCTGGGCGAGTGGGGCGCCGGTGCCGGCGATTTAGGTAGAAGAGGCAGCAGAGGGAATGATGGCTAGACGACACGAACGCAGGGATCGATGGGGAGTGAGCCTGGTACGGCAACCGTCGTCCTTCGGCCCGCGGCCACGCGTCAAAGTGATCGCGTGGCTGGCAGGTATGGGGGTGCTTCTTTGGATAGGCCTGCCCCGAGCCACCGCGCAAATGCGCCCTCGGTCTTATCCCAACGATCTCTATTACGCGGCTTACCGACTGTACTACGAGGGCGAATACCGGGACGCGGGAAGTGCGTTTCGCCGAGCGGCCCGGGGTGGTGTCGTATCGTCACGCGGACGGTGGATCGATTCGATCTGCTACTACACGATGATGGGCGAGTGCCTTTATCGGATGGGGAAGTTGGATCAGGCTCTTGAGCAGTACGGGGCCGCGCTGCAGTTGGCGTTGCAGCACGAGGGTTGGACGGCGCGCATTCGTTGGCCCGAACGCATCGATGTTTCCCAGGCGACCATTCCGCGGCCGCCGACGTGGGGACCTTCGCAGCGGAACCGACCGCTGGCGCGCATTCCCAGAAAGATGCAGATCGTACAGGGAGACGTCGACACGGCCACATCAGTGGCATCGGGAGGTCTGCTTCAGCAGCGCTTCTACATGACGATCGACGCTCAGGAAGTGCTGCGCTGCACGGCACTGGCCCTGCGCCGTCGCCGACAGATTCTAGGGCCTCTCTCACGCTACGACCGCCTTCACGGCCAGGTTTCCGATTCGCTGGCGCGCATGACGCTGCCTCCCAATCACTGGGCTCGAGTTTGGCGGAGCGCTCTGGTCGGTGTGGCTTTGGCCGCCGAAGGGAAGCTCAAGGAAGCGGTCGGGCCGTTGCAGCAGTCTCTCTCCATCGGCAACACCCTCGACCACAGTCTCACATCGCTGGCGCTGTTGGAGTTGGGGGACATCGCGTTTGCGCAGGACCGTTATCCCGAAGCGCTGCAATTCTATTATGAGGCGACCTTTCCCGCCGCGAAGCTCGAACTGTACGACGACGTCGCCGAGGGAATTCTCGGTGCGGCGCGCGTCCATCTGGCGTTGGGTCGAGACGGTGTCTATGCGCCTCTGGCCTCTGCCGCTTCATGGGCGCACCGAGACAGCGAAGCTGCCGAAGCGAGGCTCTGGGTGGCGGCCGCAGAAAACGCGGTCGCCGTGGGCAACGTTTCGGCCGCGGAAAAGATGCTGGCGCAGGCGACGCGGGCGATGGCGAGGACCGACATGCCTGCAAGTCCCTTAGGTGGTCGGTTCCAATACGTACTCGCTCAGGTGCGACTCAAACAGGGCAAAGCGGCGGATGCCCAGAAGGCATTTGCGAAGGCGCTTCAGGTTCAACGGGCCAGTGGCCTGTGGCTGTTCCAGTTAGCGACGGCCGATCGTCTCATCACGCGCGGACGTGTTTCGGCTCGAGTCGGCGCCGATCTCTATCAGCGCCTTCTTCGCGTTCCCGACGGCAAGGACTGGCAGAGCGATCCGCTCGATGCGCTGGCGTATCTCACGACGCCCATGGAGGAGATCCTCGAGCGTTGGTTTGAACTTTCGCTCAAGCGGAAGGAAACGGAAAAGGCGTTGTGGATTTCCGAACGGATTCGGCAGCACCGCTTTCTCCGTTCGCAGCCCTTGGGTGGGCGCCTCTTGGCGTTGCGGTGGATCTTGAGTGCTCCGGCGGAGCGTCTTTCGCCGAAAGTCCTAGCCATCCGGCAAGACCTTCTCAATCGTTGTCCGGCGTACCGAACCTTGGAGACTCAAGCCGAGGCTCTACGCAATAAGTTGCGATCCGCCATGACCGACGAGGAGGGAAGCGCGTCGGTGGCGACCGTATCGCAGCAACTGGCAGCCGTGAGTGACACACAGGAGTCATTGTTATGGGACATCGCGCTGGCGCGCGTCGACGCTCCCTTGATCGTGCCTCGCGTGGCCACCCTGGAAGAAATCCAAGAAGCATTGAGGGAGGACGAACGGGCGATCGTCTTTTTTCAGACGCGTCGAGCCATTCATCTGATTGTCGTGCGAGGCGAGGACTATTCGATCCAGACACTCGGATCTCCCAAGACGTGGCGGTCGGCCATCGCCATGTGGCTTCGCTCGATGAACCTCGCCGACGGGCACCGTTCCGCCGAGTTTCAGCCTGAGAAACTCGAGGCGTGGAAGCAGGTGGGTGAGAAGTTCACGGCTCAATTCGCCAAGGCATTTCCCGGCGGTCTGTGGGGAGACGCCAAAAGGATCACGATCGTACCGGACGGGTCGATATGGTATTTGCCCTTTGGAGCTCTTCCCGATGAGTCGGGCACGCCACTGATCGCGCGAGCTCGCCTGCGGTTTTTGCCTCTGTTGAGTCTGGTGGCAGAACCGGGGACTCCGCCTAGACGGGATGGCGTGACCGTCGTGGTGCGTGGCCGGTTCTATCCCAAGGACCAGGAGGAAGCGGCCGGCGCGGCTATTGGGGAACTCACGGAGGCGATTCCGGGCGTCAAGGTCGTGGATCGCTTGGAGGTCCCCGCGAATCTGGTCCTTCCCGCGTGGGATCGGCTGGTCGTGTTGGCTCCGACGCCTCGCCCCAGCGAAACCCAGGGTGGATGGGCGCTTCTGGGGATCGACCGGCGACAGCCCGGCAGCCAACTCGCCTCATGGATGCGTTTGCCTTGGGGGGTGCCTCGGGACATGGTTCTGCCCTCGGTTCCGACGGCAGCCACGACCGGGTTAAAGGGACGTTCCGACGGAGGAGAGGTGTTTCAGCTCCTATGCGGCTTGTATGCTGCAGGCGCCCAGTCAGTACTGGTGGGACGATGGCCGGCCGGTGCGTTTCCCGCGACCGAGTTGGCCAGGGAGTTTGTCCAGGAACTTGATGAACTCGGACCGGAAGCCGCGTGGCAGCGCAGCGTCGAGCTATTGTGGCAAACGGAAATCGACCACATGCTCGACCCGACGATTGTCGTGGACAAGGAACTGGCGAGCCTCCCCGGTGAGCATCCCTATTTCTGGGCCGGCTATTTGTTGATGGATCTGACGGTGCCGCCGCCGGCGGGTAAAGACGTGCCGAACCGCTCGGTGCCACAAGAGGCGGACGACAAGGCGGAGGCAGACGGTGCAGCCGAGGCACCACGACCGATGAAGCAGAAAGATAATAAATAAAGGTGAGGACCAGTCGTGACGATTTCCCGTCGAACATTTCTGGCAGCAACTTGTGCGACGCCGTGGGCTTTGCCGGCTGTGCATGCCGGAGGTCGAGCTCCGGCTAACGACCGGATTACGGTTGGCGTGGTGGGACTGGGGTCGCGCGGTTTCAATTTGATCGATGCCTTGTTGTCCGAGTCCGACGCTCAGATCGTCGCCATTTGCGACGTCGATGCCTTGCACTACCGAGACCAGCCGTGGGGCAAGGGAATGGCTTACGGTCGCAAACCTGCGCAGCAGAGGATCGACAGTCGATATGCGGCCAAAGGCCGAACCGGTGTTGGCGGAGTCGCCGTCTATCGCGATTATCGGGAACTCTGCCGACATGAAGACCTCGACGCCGTTGTCGTGGCGACGCCCGACCATTGGCATGCGTTGGTGGCGTTGGAAGCGCTGCGAGCCGGTTGCCACGTGTACTGCGAAAAACCGATCACGCACCGCTTTGCGGAAGGCGTGCGTCTTTGTAAGGAAGTCGAGCGACGCAAGGCGGTTTTTCAAGTCGGATCCCAACAGCGCAGCGACGCTCGTTTCCGTCGTGCTGTCGAGATCGTTCGGAACGGCCATTTGGGAGAGATTCAGCGCGTCGAGGTGGGACTTCCCAGCGGCTATGAACATGCTCAAGGGGATACTCGTATCACGGCACCTCCCGATCACCTCGACTATGACCTTTGGTGCGGCCCGGCGCCGCGTCTTCCCTACATGCGTGCGCGGCATCATCGCTGGTGGCGCGGGCACTCGGCGTTCGGCGGCGGTGTCTTGATGGATTGGATCGGACACCATAACGACATTGCCCAGTGGGGGCTGGGGATGGAGAGGTCGGGGCCGTTGGAGGTGGAGGCGGTCGATTGGACGCCTTCGAAAACGGAGGTTTACGACACGCCGTGGCACTACACGATCCGGTGTCGTTATGCCGACGGGGTGATCGCGACGATCTCGGATGGGAACGCGATGGGAGTCCGTTGGATCGGAAGCGACGGTTGGCTCTACGTGCGCCGCGGCAAATGGCAGGCTTCTCGCGCAGAGTGGCTCGAGCCAGACTTCAAAGTCGGCTCATGGCGGCTGCCGAAGATCGCGAGTCACATGCGCAATTTTCTCGACGGGATCCGGAGTCATGAAGAATGTACGGCGCCGCCGGACATCGCCCTTCGTTCGATCACCCCGGGGTTTCTGGGTTATGTCTCGTGGAAGCTGCGCCGTCCGCTTCGTTGGGATGCCAAGGAGCAGCGAGTCGAAGGGGACGCCGAGGCGGACCGGCAGCTTCGCGAGGTCATCTATCGCTCCCCGTGGAAACTCGGCTGAGATAGTCCGTAGGTCAGGCTTTCTAGCCTGACGAAATCTCTCTCGCAGAGCCGCAAAGAGCGCAAAGGGTTTTTTTTCGAATGAGGATGGAAAGCGTGCTCGTCGTCCGTCCCCATCTTTTGCTTGCTCCGTAATTCTTCCTTTGCGCCCTGGCGTCTTTGCGCGAGCTCCCGTAGGTCAGGCTTTCTAGCCTGACAGGCTTCTATGGGCTAACGCCCATAGCTATTGTGTGCTGCCGCTTCGCGGCTGATCGCCGCGTCGCATCAGGACCGGGTAACATGGGATAGGATGGCGTTGTCGCATCCCGTAGAATGACCGCGGCAGCCGAGAACTTGAAAGGCGCCCCAAAGAGTGTAGATTGGTAATCAGATGAAGGGCTGGAAAAACGGTGAAGTTATCCCTGAGTCTGTTCTCAAACGACTGGCGCGTCGTCTGAGCCAAAACAACGTCTCGGTCATCCAGAATGAATGGGCGGTGGAGGTTCTTGAAAAGAGCGGTGCCCGAGCGCAATTCGTTCGATTCAATGACGGTAGCGCTGCACTCGTTCTACGGCCAAACGCAACTCGTTACCAGATTGTCCATGAGTTGAAGCACTACGAACACTGGCTTGCAGATCCGGAGAAGTACGGTTCGCTGAGCAAGCTGGAACGAGAAGAATTCGTATTCGAAGCACTGCAGAAAAGCAATCACTGGCGCCGGTTTAACGACGCTGAAAGGGCTCACGCATTAGAATACATCGAATACATCCGCAAGCTTTACGGGAAATAGATAAGCAGGTGCTCGCATGACTACCACGACTACAATTACGAACGTTTGCCGGATCGCCGAGGCCTATGGGCGCGAGATTGGATTGGCTGACTTCGAAATCGAGAGAATTGTTCACATAAAGGAAGAGGACAAAGACGAGTGGGTGATCCATCTTCGCTTTAGTGCGTTGGATCCGTCGATCGAGGACGACGACCATGGTGCGATCATTGTTGTCGATGCAGTAACGGAGAAACCGCGACTGATTGAAGGATTGTAGGCTGGTCAATCGTCAGGCTTCTATGGGCTAACGCCCATAGCTATTGTGTGCTGCCGCTTCGCGGCTGGTCGAAGGGATGGCGCCTCTTCGCCGAAACATGGAACACCGGCTGGGCGCTCACGGTCGGACCAGTCCCAGGCGTACGCCTTCTTGCCAGCCGCTCCTCAATTGAAGTCACCGACCACAAACCGGCTCAGTCGTCCCGTCCGCCGAGCAGTCCGGAGCGGATCAGCATGTACAGGAGTGTCAAAATGGCGGTGACGGTCGCCGCAACGTAGGTCAACGCAGCCGCGTTGAGCACGCGATTAACGGCGGCCGCTGCGGAGGCGTCCACAACCCCCATTTCTGCCAAAGCGATCTTGGCTCGTCGACTGGCATCGTACTCCACCGGCAAATTGACGAGTTGGAAGAAAACGACCGCTCCAAACAGGACAATGCCCGCGAGGATCAACCACAGGCCCAGCACCTTGGCGACGGCACTGAAGATCAGCCCGAAGATGAAAAGCATCATGGCGAGGTTGCTGCCGGTCGCTGCCAGAGGGACAGCGGCGTTCCGGATGACCAGCGGGGCGTAGGCTTGAGCGTCCTGGAGGGCGTGGCCGGCTTCGTGAGCCGCGATGCCGACGGCGGCCGCCGACCGAGCCTGATAGACGTCGGGACTGAGGCGCAGCACCTTGTGCCGAGGATCGTAGTGGTCCGACAGGAAACCTCCCACCGGCTCGATGCCGACCATGGTCAGGCCGTTGGCGTCGAGCATCATCCGAGCGGCTTCGGCGCCGGTCAGACGCACGGGAACTTGACTGGCATACTGGAAGGCCGAGCGGACCCGCCACTGAGCCCACATGGCCAGCAGCATGGCGGGCAACAGCATGATGAGATAGAGCGGATCGAAGAACACGGCTGGTACTCCTCGTGAAAGTCGTAAACCGGCCTGCTGGACCCCCCAACAAGCCGCCCGTCTATTGTAGAAGCGACCGGCGACTCGCCAAGCGGCAATTTTCGCAAATGCCCGGGAGCAAGTTGAGATGAGCGGAGGCTGCAGCTACAGTCGAAACAAGCGGATCTCATGCGAGGAATGACCGGCCGGACCGGGCCTGCGATGAGGAGACAACGAAGATGCAACGGTCGAAGCAGTCGAGGTGGCAGTGGGTGTCGGTAGTCGGGTGGATCTTGGCGACGACTTTCGGGGCGGCCTCGTGGGCT
>WFWZ01000244.1 GCA_015490875.1 Planctomycetaceae bacterium | reverse complement strand
GTCCGGGGGCATGCAAGGCAAGATGGGGCAGGGGATGCGTGGCATGAAGGGGATGCACGGCATGCAAGGCATGAAGGGTCGGATGGGGGGTGGACCCGGCATGATGGGCATGGCCGGTGACGCTCGATTTCAGGCCGACCGCCAGATGTTCCACTTCCTCTTGAACAATCGGAAGAAGATCCAACGCGATGTAAAAATACTCGATAACGGCGTCGAAACGGTGACCGAGTCCGACGACCCCAAGGTGGCGGCCGTGATCCAAAAGCATGTTGCGTCAATGTACGAGCGTCTTGAGAAGGGACAACCGGTACGCATGGGCGACCCTCTCTTTCGAGCCTTGTTCCAAAGCGCCGGTAAAGTGAAGATGACGGTCGAAAAGACGGAGAAGGGCGTCCACGTGACCGAGACTTCCGACGATCCGTACGTCGCCAAGCTCATTCAAGCGCACGCGAACGTCGTTTCGCTTTTTGTAAAACGAGGCTTCGACGAAGCGAGAAAACCGCATCCGTTGCCCAAGAACGCCCCGGCCAAGAAGGCGGCTGCGCAGTAAACGACCGTGCGCGATTCTGATACGAATGGGGCTTTGAGGAAGGATTCGTAGGGCAGCGTGGCCGTGAAAGCGGCCGGTCAGAGTATTCGAGAACGATATTTCCAATGTTGCGAGGGCGAGGCTCCTGCCGAGCCATGAAATAAACCACTATGGCACCGAAGGCTCCGGCTTGGAAGTTACAGATGGCCGGTCTCTCGCAATCGCACACGGTGATTTAGAACCGATTACGATTACGAACAGGAGTATCACTTCCTTCGAGCTTGGATCAACACTACCCAGTCTTTGCGTACGGGTGGGGTCAGCTCTACCCGAGCAGCCTTGGTGCGGGCGCGCTTGGAATGACTTCGCCCCGTTGTCGTATCGATCCAGGTGACCTCGAGCGGCGTTTGAGCATCGGAAAGGTCGATGCGAATGGCAGCGCCACCAGGAGCATACGCGAGGTAGACACGGCCGGGATCCGCCAGGCAATAGCCGCTGGAAGCCAAGTCGCCTCGCGGCCTCAGTCGTGTGACATCGAGTTGTCTCGCCCAGTGCCGAGTGTATCCCAGCGCGAGACGAATGGGCTCCCACCGAGGATCGAAGGGCTTGGCCAACACCGCGCCGTCGTAAGGGTCCATGAAGATCGGATTGAGTCCGCGGAGGAATGATTTCCAGGCCCACTGGCGATTGCCGCCGATGCCCCAGAGATGGTCCGTATCGGCCAGGATGACCTTCTTCCCGTCAGCGGCTGGCGGGTCGTCCCGATAGCCGCCGTCAGCGTTCGGCGAGATCCAATCAGCGGGGCTGTCGAAAAGCGTGCTATTGCGACCTCCTCGAAATTGAAAGGTCATACCGACGGGGTGCTGGTGCCGTCTTTTCTGCTCGACGTTCTTGACGAACCGAATCATGTGGTATTGCCACTCGGTCGAGCCGGGATGGTTCTCGTTCGAGATTTCATACAGCACGTTGGGCAGATCGCCGACTGTGTCGATGACCTTGCGGACGTAGCTTTCCTGGAGTCGCGTGACTTGCGGCTGAGCCAGCGTGTGAATCTCCAGGCCGTTGCCATCGTGGTTGGCATCTCCGTCGAGTCCGTTGATATTGTTCGCCGGATGGAAGGGGTGGCTTTCCCAAGCTCGCTTCATGCGCTGCATGGCCCACCCTTCAAAGAGCATGACCGACACATAGATCCCTCGCTCACCCGCGGCCATCACACGTTCACGCAGCCGCCGAAAATAGCGGTCGTCAAAGCGAGTCAGGTCGAATCGGGGTTTGCCGTCGCGCGCCATCCCGGGGCCGGTCCGGGCCCAGGGGTGAGGAGCCACATGATGGGGGCGCGGTTTCCCCCAGCCGCCATTCGCCGAGGTGTCCCAGGTAACATGTTCCCAGGTCCACAGTCGAATGAAGTTATGGTCGTATTTTTGGAGAAAGCCGAGGTAGGCCTCGAAGTCGAAGGCTGGAGGCGGGTCGGTCGGTCCCATGTCGACGAGGTTGTTCCAGACGTGCGAACCGCAAAGATAGACGGCCTTTCCATCGGGGCCGGCGAAATAGCGGGGGTTCTCGGAGCAGATGCGAAGAGGTCCAGCGGCGCGTGATGGAGATTCCTCGTTCGATGGCTCGGCCGCTGCTTGCGAGTGACGATGGAGGACGGGGCAGGAGAGGGCGGCGGCTCCGGCAGCCAGTCGCCGGGCGAATTCGCGTCTGGGAATCATGGTGGGACCTTGGGAGAAGGAGGAACGAAGCCAGGAAACTGTGAGAAAGCGAGAGCGGAAAGCTGTCAGGAATGCCGGGTGCGCGCGGAGGGGTAAGTCAGTGAGCGGCCTCGTCGAGCACCGATTCTTCGACATAGATAGGCAGCGGCGGGTCCATGGTCACGGCGATGGCAATGGCATCGGAAGGCCTTGAATCGACATCGACCACCTCGCCGTTGACTCGCAGACGGAGGCGCGCGAAATAGGTTTGATCCTTGAGTTCGGTGATGATGACGCTGTCCAGCTCGGCCCCCAGTGCTTCGACGACGTTGACCACCAGGTCATGGGTTTGCGGCCTGGGGGGCTTGAGGCGGCGAGCGCGCCGATCGATGCTGGTTGCTTCGAACAGACCGATCACGATCGGAAACTGGCGCTGGCCGTTGACCTCCTTGAGATAGATGATCTGCTGGTCGTTGATCTCGTTGATGATGATTCTCGCAAGCTGCATCAGGACCGGCATAGGCGTAACTCCGACGAGCCATAGGAACGACGCGTTTCCCCTGTTATTCTAACGCCGAGCCCAGGTCACGGGGAGCGGACTGGGCCGCTTGAGCGACGCAGACGGCCGGCGGGAGAACCGACACGATGTCTCAGTGGAATCTCGTCATCCTCCACTATCATCTCAATCCTGGCGGAGTGACGCGTGTCATCAGTGGACACCTGGAAGCGTTGGCGTCCCTTCCCTACGAACTCCAACCCCAACGGGTGTTCCTTTGCTACGATGGCCAATCAGAGGGATGGCCTTGCGAGCTAGGTGGCGAGAGTCGCCGGTTCTCGATCGAGCCGGTGGTCGTGCCTTCTTTGCGGTACGATACGGGGCCGTGTCAGGAGCCGGAGTTCTTGGCAGGGGATCTGCAGGAGGCATGGGAGGCGGCGGGGATTGCGGTCGAAGACGTAGTGGTCCACGTCCACAATCACAACTTGGGCAAGAATGCGGCTTTGCCCGGCGCGCTCCAGCATTTGGCCGCTCGGGGATATCGACTCCTGCTGCAGATCCACGACTTTGCTGAAGACATGCGTCCGGTCAATTACCGGCATATGGCCGACTGCTACGGCGGCGTCGATCGGGTCTCGGCGCAGATTTATTTCTCCGCGGACCACGTCCACTACGCCGTGTTGAACGGTCGCGACGCTCGGATCCTGCAGCGAGCCGGCTTGTCGGCGGAGCGGCTGCATTCGCTTCCCAACCCGGTTTCCAAGCCGGCCTCGGTCGGCTCGCGGCGCGACGCGAGAGAGGCTCTGGTGGAACGTTGGCCGTTCGTGAGAGACCGCTGTTTATTGGTCTATCCCGTTCGTGGGATTCGGCGGAAGAATGTCGGCGAGTTGCTACTTTGGGCGGCGGCGCTCGGAGACTCGGCTTTCTTCGCCATGACCTTGCCGCCTCGTAATCCGATCGAGCTCCCCGTCTATCGCGCGTGGGAGGCGTTGGCGGCGGAGTTGGAATTGCCGGTCGACTTAGCGGCGGCCACGCGGCCGGGCATTCGTTTCGAAGAGCTGGTCGCTGCGGCAGACTGGGAAATCACGACGAGTGTCGCAGAGGGATTCGGGCTGGTTTTCTTGGAGAGCTGGCTGGCGAGCAAGCCTCTGACGGGACGGGATCTTCCTGAGATCACCGTCGACTTCAAGGAGGCGGGAGTCGTTTTTCCGGACCTGCAGCCGGAGGTCGCGATCCCTTGGGACTGGCTCGACCGCAACGAGGTGGCCGATCATCTGCGGCGTCACTACCAGAATGTGCTGGACGCCTATGGGATCGACCGAGCGGCGGAGGAGACCGAACGGGAATTGGATGAGGTGCTGGCTGGGCCGGTGCTTGACTGGGCCTATCTCGATTTCGAACTGCAACAGCGGCTGCTTCGCGACTGCACGAGGGATGGGGGGAGGTGGAGTGATTTTTGGGATGCCAATCCGAAGCTTGGCGCCTGGCGAAGCCGTCTTTCCGGTAGCACGGAAATGGAAGAGCTCGTGCGAGCCAACACCGAGACGATTGAGCGAGCTTTTGGACTACACGCATGCGGCCGGCGGCTTTACGATATCTACGCGCGGTTGCTGGCGACCAGGCCGGTCGTCTCGGTGGAGCCTTTGCCAGACGCAGCCGCCGTCTTGAGATCCTTCCTTCAATTAGATCGCCTTCACCCCATACGTCTGGCATGATGTCCGATTGGATCGAGGAGACGATTCGGCGGCACGCGGTTCCCATGGAGCCGATCTCAACCGGCATGGCTGCTCGGACCGATCCGCCCCTACGGTTGCGAGCCGTGTTGTTCGACATCTACGGCACGCTGTTGATCAGTGGAGTTGGCGAGGTGGGGACGGTCGAGCGTCCGACGGCAAGGGCCGCCGAAGAGACATTGGAGGAGTTGGGATGTCCCGTGGCGGACGTGGGGACTCGCGTCGCGGAAGGACTCGAGGCGACCATTCGCGCGCACCATCAGCGAATGCGGGCGGAAGGCGTCGACTTTCCCGAAGTTTCGATCGACCGGATCTGGCGCGAGACGCTCCAGCGGTTGGTTGCCGAGCGGGTCCTCCCCGATTCCGCTGGGCGACTCGACCCCCGCCACGTTTCGCTCGCCTACGAAATGCGCGTCAATCCGGTTTGGCCGATGCCCGGATTCGCTGAGCTGATGACGACATTGCGGCATTGCGGCATGGTGGTGGGAGTCGTCAGCAACGCGCAGTGGTTCACACCGGCAGTGGTGGAGACGCTGACAGGAGACCGTCTGTCGCACTGGGGATGGCCGGAGGACCTGCAGGTGTACTCGTACCGCTATGGTCGGGCAAAACCTTCGCTACAACTGTTCCAGGTGGCGGTGAGCGGGTTGGGGCGGCGGGGGATTTCGCCGGATAAGGTGTTGTACGTGGGCAACGACATGCGCAACGACTGTTGGGGTGCCGGCCGAGCCGGTTTCAAGACGGCGTTGTTCGCCGGTGATGCCCGTAGCCTAAGATTGAGAGAAGAAGATTCCTTGGTCGGCGACTACCAGGCCGATTGGGTGGTGAACGACTTGCGGAACTTGGCGGAAGTGTTGGAGCGTGAAAGCGTGAGCGGCGGGACCGGATAACCATGGCATCAGAGATGAGGTAAAAGGGCGGATGTCCCAGCGCATCGGATTCATCGGTACTCGCTTCGCCGGAACCGACGGAGTGTCTTTGGAAAGCGCCAAGTGGGCCGAGGTGCTTTGGCACCACCAGCATGTCAGCTATTGGTACGGCGGGAAGCTCGATCGCAGCCCCGACATCAGCATGGAGGTGCCTCACGCCTACTTCGGCCATCCGGACAACGTCTGGATCAACGAGCGCGTTTTCGGGAAGCGCAAGCGCAGCCGCGACGTCACGCAGCGGATTTTCGCCATCGCCGAATACCTCAAGGACACGCTCTACCAGTTCGTCGAGCGCTTCGATATCGACATTCTGATCGTAGAGAATGCGCTGTGCATTCCGATGAACATCCCGCTCGGTGTGGCCATTACGCATTTCATCGCGGAGACCGGTTTCAACACGATCGCTCATCACCATGACTTCTACTGGGAGCGGGATCGGTTTTCGGTCAACGCGGTGGGCGACATTCTGTCGATGGCTTTTCCTCCGAGTCTGCCATCGATCCAGCATGTGACGATCAACTCGTTCGCCAATCAGGAGCTATCCCATCGGCGCGGCGAGTCGTCGCTCCTGGTCCCCAACGTCCTCAACTTCGAAGCCCCACCACCCCAACCCGACGATTACTCACGCGAGTTCCGGCGCGACATCGGTCTCGAGCCGGACGACATCATTTTCCTTCAGCCGACTCGCGTGGTGCCTCGCAAAGGCATCGAACACTCGATCGCTCTCGTTTCGCAATTGAAGAACCCCAAATGCAAGCTGGTTGTCTCGCACGAGGCGGGTGACGAGGGGCACGATTACATGATGGCGTTGATGGACATGGCCGAACAGGAGAATGTCGACCTTCGGTTTATCAGCACGAAGGTGGGAGACATTCGGACGGTGCGTGAAGGAGGTGAGCGGACTTATACGCTGGCGGACGCCTACCAGCAGGCCGATTTCATCACCTATCCGAGCATCTATGAGGGGTTCGGCAACGCGCTGCTTGAGGCGTTCTATTACCGCAAGCCGGTCCTCGTCAATCGGTACTCGATCTACGTCGCCGACATCGAGCCTCTAGGGGCCAAAGTGATCACGATGAACGGCTACATCACGCGGGACATCGTCAAACAGGTCCAGCGCACGATCGAGGACGCGGCATTTCGCGAGGAGATGGTGGAGCACAATTACGAGTTGGGAAGGCGCTTCTACAGCTATTCGGTGCTCCGCCGGAAACTCCGTTCCCTCATCACCAACTTCACCGGCGCTGATGATCTTTAGCCTTGATGCCGCTGAATCCAGAACGTAGGTCAGCCTTTCCAGGCTGACGAAGGACATCTCTCTCCTCTACGTCCCATGGGTCCTATTGGTCTTATCCATCCCACCGGGCTTCGCCTGGGGACAAGCGGCTGATTGCCAGCTTGGCAAGCCAGACGCGTTAGGAATCAATCGCATTTGCCGCGAGCGTTGCCCTGCGGTTCGGTCTCCGATATTGCGAGGCTTGGAAGGGACTCCTACAGTGCAAGATCAAGGGATGTAGTGAGGATCCAAATCGGACCGACGGATGAGGGGACGTATGGAGAGAGAGCGTGGGGTGAGTGGCGAGCTCGCCGATCGGTTGCGGCGGCACCTGGAGCGGATCTATCCCGATCGTTTGGAAGTAGCGCTCGAGAAGGTCCAGGGGGTTTGCCGAGAGGTCGACGTGCCCGAGCGGCCGGCTCTGTGGACCGAAGAGGATGTGCTCCTGATCACCTACGGCGACCAGATCCGCGGCGGGGACGCCGCGCCGCTGAAGTTGCTCCGGCGGTGGCTCCTGGAAAACGACCTGCGCCAAGCCTTTTCGCTGGTCCATCTGCTTCCCTTCTTTCCTTATTCCTCGGACGACGGATTCTCGGTGATCGACTACCGTCGAGTCGATCCCGCACTGGGCGACTGGAACGACGTTGCTGCACTGGCAGATTCGTTCGACCTGATGTTCGATCTTGTCCTGAACCACGTCTCCCAAAAGAGCGAATGGTTCCAACGGTATCTCAAGGGAGATGAGCGTTATGCGGATTGGTTCATCGAGGCCGATCCAACGGCGGATTATTCCCAGGTCGTGCGGCCTCGGAGCCTGCCGCTGTTGACGCCGTTTGAGACGGCTCGAGGGACAAAACATATTTGGACGACGTTCAGTCCCGATCAAGTTGACCTGAACTACCGGTCACCTGACGTCTTAGCGGAGATGCTCGACATCCTGTTGCTGTACGTCGAGCGTGGAGCGAGGATTCTTCGGTTGGATGCGATTGCGTATTTGTGGAAGGAGTTGGGGACGAGCTGCATTCATTTGCCGCAAACGCATGAGGTCGTGAAGCTGATGCGCACGGTTCTGGATGCGTGTGCGCCAGGCACGTTGCTGTTGACGGAGACGAACGTGCCGCACCGCGAGAACATCTCGTATTTCGGCAATGGCGACGAGGCGCATATCGTCTATCAGTTCAGCCTGCCTCCGCTGCTGTTGGATGCCATCGTCCACGGAGATGCCACGTACCTGCGCCAGTGGCTTTCGGACCTGGCTCCTCCGGCACCGGCCACCACGTTTCTCAATTTCACGGCCTCACATGACGGCATCGGCGTTCGGCCGCTTGAGGGAATTGTTCCACCGGAACGCCTGCAGGCACTCGTGGCCGAAGTTCGCAAGCGTGGAGGACTGGTCAGCACGCGGCGTCAGGCGGACGGGAGTGATGCTCCGTATGAGCTGAACATTACATACCTCGATGCAGTGCGCGATCTTACCGCGACCGATCCTCGAGACCAACTGCGGCCGTTCCTGGCATCCCAATCCGTGATGTTGGCGCTGCAGGGGATTCCTGCTGTCTACTTCCACAGTCTGGTCGGGACGCCCAATGACACCGAGGG
>WFWZ01000243.1 GCA_015490875.1 Planctomycetaceae bacterium | reverse complement strand
TTCATGAAAGCCGGCCCCTTCATGATAGCCGGCCCCGTGGAGAGACCCAACCAGCCCACGGGACGAGGGCGATCGCGAACTCCGGGCTGATGGCGCTGGCGAACGTGCGGTCCACGAGGAAACCGTCGGAGAACCAACGTGGGACAGGCGTTTTTGCGTGTGGGAAATCTGTCCACCCACCGGAAGGGATCTCGCACCAGGGACAGGCGCCTCTCCGTGCTGGGGGACTCCCACCCGCTACACGAGTGGCCTCCGAACCCGGGGACAGGCACGGTTTGGATAGGAGGGGGAGTGTCACGGCTCATAATGACGGGAATGCGAAGGGGGACAGGCGCCGGCATCCGGTCGCATCCCCTTACTGGGTGATGGCGATATCCTCCAGGGAAGGACAACTGGGGAATGCGAGATTTTGGGGGGCACGGCAAACTTGGCAGACGGACAGTGGGGCCATAGGATGAGTGGTGACAAGGGGCCGGTGGTCGGTGCGTGGCCAGCCACCGGGAAATCAAGGTGTCTTATAGCCTCCGAGCCGACGGAACGGCCTCCCACCCCCAAGGCCCCTTCGTTCCATGGATTCTTCGTCCTGGCACGATGTCGCTCGGCGCGCTTTCTTTCAGCTCTGCCTCGTCCCCGGTATCGGTCCGGTTCTGCGTAACCGCTTGCTTGAGGCATTCGGCGACGCCGAGTCGGTACTCGCTCAACCCATCACTCAGCTTCAGCAGGTGCCCGGGATGGGGCGAGCCACCGCAGAAGCGGTCGCCCGGGCCCGCGAAGAAATCGACTTGGACATGTTGCTCGAAGAATGCTCGCGCAGCAGCATCGATATCGTCCTGGAGATTGATCCCCACTACCCTCAGCGGCTCCGCGAAATCCCGGCACCGCCCGGCGCTCTCTTCTACCGAGGAGTCTGGCAGGACCCAGAACCGCTTGCGGTAGCTGTCGTCGGCACGCGGCAGCCGACGCTTTACGGCCGCCGACAGGCAACACGTTTCGCCACCGCCTTGGCAGCTCGAGGCGTGACCGTCATCAGCGGTCTGGCACGTGGTATCGACGCGACGGCTCACCGAGCGGTGCTCGAACAGAACGGCCGCACGATCGCCGTCTTGGGAAGTGGCTTGCTGCACGTCTACCCGCCCGAACACGACCGCCTTCTCGAACAAATCGTCGAACACGGGCTGGCGGTCTCCGAGTATCCCCCTCATCGTCCTCCTAAGAGCACGTCGTTTCCCCAACGCAACCGCATCATTTCGGGGCTCGCGTGGGGAGTCCTCGTCGTGGAGGGTTCACGCCGCAGCGGAGCTTTAGTGACCGCCCGACACGCTCTTGAGCAGAACCGCGAAGTGATGGCCCTCCCCGGCCCGGTCGACAGTGGAGCTTCAGCCGGCTGCCACCGGCTGTTGCGGGAAGGAGCTCAACTCGTCGAATCGCCCGAAGAAATCCTCGAGTTACTCGGCCCACTCCCCCAACCAGCTCAACACGCCGGCCGGACACTCTTGCGGCCTGCCGAGCTCAACCTGAACGAACAAGAGCAGGCCGTCCTCGATTCGGTCCGACTCCAACCCACTCCCATCGATGGAATCATTGCATCAAGCGATCTACCAGCAGCTCGCGTCCTGGCCACATTGACGGTCCTGGAAATGAAACGTCTGATCGAAAGAGTGAGCGGCCAGTTCGTGGTCCGACGATGACTTTGCCAAGAAAGTCCAACCGACAGAAAGATCCCCTGAGCCGACATGAACTCGGTTCGCACTTCTGCTGCCTATACCCAGACTTCACGGCAGGATCGCCCGAAGTTCCCGTGCCGCTTGTGCCGAATCACCGGTACTCAAGGCTCGTTGAGCTTTCTTGAGACACTCTTCCTGGTCCCGTCGCCACACAACTGGTCCTTCAGCCGGCAGTCCCTCTCCGACAAGCGTCTCCGCAACTCGCCTCCACAGCGTTTCGATTCCCATCCCCGTCCGCACGCTTACCCGCATCCAATCGGCCGGCCACCGTGACAAAATTCCCAGGTCGGCTTTGTTGACGACACAGAGATGCGGCCGACGCCTTACCCACTCGGGCAGTTCCGCCGTCGACGTAGAGTCGCTCCCGTCGACGATCCAGAGGATCAAGTCGGCATGCTCGGCCTGCCGCATCACGCGACGAATTCCCGCTCGTTCAAGTCTATCGGAACCGGAGTCGCGCAACCCGGCGCCGTCGACCAGTGTCAACGGAAAGCCTCGACAAACCACTTCCGCTTCCAGAAGATCCCGAGTCGTCCCGGGCTCGCCGTGGGTAATGGCTCGTTCATACCCCAACCACCGATTGAACAGGCTGCTCTTGCCCGCATTGGCTGGGCCGGCCAATTGGAGGCAGAAAGGCTCAAGCACGTGTCGGCCAAGCGGAAAACTCGCGATCAGCCGGTTTACCAACTCATTGGCCCGCCCCTGGTCACTCGCATCCAACGCGGCGGCCACCTCATCAAGAGCTCGGTCGAGTGCTCCTTTGGCCTGAGCCAGCAAGATCCCGGCGCAGGTCGGCGTCGTCACGCTTGGCAAATCTCGCCACGCCTGGCGACTCGTGGGACCAACCACTGGAAACGCGGGATCGGAGGAATCGTCTTCCACACAACCTGCTTTTTCGAGCGTCTCTTGGACGGCCCTCGCCACCGCCAATCCCCCATGCCCGTGAAGCTCATACGCATGCGGGCCCACGCGAACCACGATGACTTCTTCGCGCGTGCCACCAGCCAATCGCCACGCGCCGAACTTTACCCTGTCCACGGGCCACTCCGCTGGATCACCCGACGGGCTTCGACCCTCGAAGTGATCGCCGATCGCTCGCGTCGCCGCAGGTCCTTCGAGACGCCATGAGGCCAGCGCCGCCCGACCAACGGGCGTCAAGAGCACGAACGTGGAACGGACGTCGGACACCGGCACCGGGTGGCCTCCCTGAGCTGCCCCTTCCTGTGCGCCACGCGATCTCACCGGATGGGACCGGGCTGCGTATCCCGTGCCGACCCGGCCGAGCCGGCATCTCCAAGGGGCTGTTTTTTCGCCACCAGCCGCCCCATTTCTTCCGGCGAGCACCACCGGACCCCCGGCAGACTCGAGTCCGCCGATTCGACGCGAAAGACAATCGGGCCCACAACTAGAAACTCCCCGAACGGGCACATGGCCATGCGAATCCGCCTCGAGCCGACAAACGTTCCGTTGGTCGACTTGGGATCATGGACGACCACACTCCCATTACTGGCCTCCAGATGGCAGTGTTCGCGGCTGACGAGCGGATGGCGGATCACCAGCGTCGCCACATCGTCGTCCCGTCCGATGACTGCCGGTAGCTTGAGTCGGCATGCCGGAGGGCGAAAGTCGGTCCCCACAGCAACCAGCACGATTTCCATGGTCGGGTCGCACGTTTCCCCGACGAGTGTTGTCTCAACTGGGCGACACCACCCTGCCAGCCGGGGTGCCCCTTCTTCTCCCGTTCGCGTCGGGCCATCCCACGGGAGTCTCGTACCAGCTTAACTCCCCGCGCATGGAATCACAACTCCTAGGGTCCACCTTGCTTTTCCCAGGCCTTGCAAGGGCCTTGGACGTCTTTATAATTTGATGTGCTTTGGCCGAGTGGCTGCCGCGAAGGCATCGCTGCTTGGATTGATCTGCGGGTGTAGCTCAGTTGGCAGAGCACAACGTTGCCAACGTTGTTGTCGTGGGTTCGAATCCCATCACCCGCTCTTACCATGGCGGCTTCGGACCGACCGAACCATCTAGAGCAAACGAATCCGGGTGGCGCCAGTGCTGGTTTGGACGCGTCCAAGCCTTTCTTTTTTATTGGGATGGAATCGGAAGCATGAGTTCAACCGATGCCAAGGAAACCCTTGCGGCAGCCGACGAAGAAAAAAAGATCCCGCTCGAGTTGGAGGTGACGGTCGAAGAGCCGGAAACCTGCAAGCGGCATGTCATCGTGCGCATCTCCGAAACCGACGTGAGGCGCTACCGGAATCGCGCGTTGGATGAGATGCGGCCGACCGCGGAACTCCCCGGCTTCCGGCCTGGGCGAGCGCCCCGCAAGCTGGTCGCCGCCAAGTTCCGCAAGGAAATCGAGGAACGCACCAAGGGCTCGCTGCTCTTAGACGCCGTCTCCCAGGTCCTCGACGAGCAGGATTTCTCGGCGATCAGCGAACCTGATTTCGACTTCGACGCCGTGCTCCTCCCCGACGAAGGTCCACTCACGTTCGAGTTCGACATCGAAGTTCGCCCCGAATTCGATCTGCCCGAGTGGAAGGGATTGAAACTCAAGAGGTTCTCCACCGAACCGACCGACGCAGACATCGACGAACAACTTCGTCGGCTCAAAGGAAACTTCAGTCGCCTCGAGTCCGTCGACCGACCAGCTCGATTCGGCGACACGCTCGTCTTGGACATCGAAGTCATCGACCCGGAGTCCGGCGAAACCGTCGACCGATGGGAAGACCAGGAAATCCCGATCCACAAGACGATCGTCTTCGTCGACGCAACGCTCGAAGACTTCGACGCTTTGATGCACGAGGCCCAACCTGGCGACGTCCGGACTGCGGAAGTGACGCTCAGCGAAGACGCCGCCAATCCAGAGCTCGCCGGCAAGAAAGTCCAACTCAAACTTCACGTCAAGGAAGTCAAAGAAAAGGTCGAACCCAGCACCTCGGAACTGATCGAGCGGCTCGGGATCGAGTCGATCGAAGACGAAGATGATCTGCGCGAGCGGCTGCGTCAGGAACTCGTGTCGCAGATGGAATATCACAATCAACAGAGCCTCCGCAAGCAGATCGTCAGCAAGCTGCTCGCGGACGCGAACTGGGATCTCCCCGAAGATCTCGTGCGACGCCAAACCCAACGGGAAATCCGCCGCATGGTGTACGAACTCCAGTCCGCCGGGTTCTCCGATGAGGCCATCCGGGCTCGCGCCAACGACATCCGACAGCGCTCGCTCGAGCGTACCGCCGCCGCCATCAAGGAACACTTCTTGTTCGAGCGGATCGCCGAAGAAAACGATATCGATGCCGAACCGTATGATTTTGATTTGGAAATCCTGCGGATCGCACAACGCAATTACGAAAGTCCTCGCCGTGTGCGAGCTCGGCTTGAGAAACGAGGCGAGATGGATGTGATCCGCAATCAGATCGTCGAACGGAAAGTGCTCGATCTGATCTGCCAGCATGCGGAGTTCGAAGAGATTCCGATCGACCAGGCACTCGTGGATGAAGGCGAGCGATTCGGGTCGGACTTGGCTCTGGTGGGTGAGCCGAAGGCCGAACTCCCCGAGGCCAAACATCCCGACGCGCCTCAACCGCTGCAGAATCCCGCCGACCGAAGTTGAGCGGCGAAGACTGGGACCTCCCGCATTCTCAACGACTCGAGGCTCGGACGCGCCATACGAATGCCTCGGAAAGTGAAAGCAGGGAGTCGGTGACAGGTTCGACCATCCTTTACGGCAAGCCGATCGCCGAGGCGACCGAAAACGAAGTGCGGCGTCGCGCCGAACTGCTGCGAAATCGGATCGGTCGCGCTCCGCGACTCGCGGCTATCCTCGTGGGAGATGACCCAGCCAGTCGTGTCTACGTGCGCAACAAGGAAGCGGCCTGCCAGCGAGCCGGCTTGGAGAGCCACGTCCATCGACTTCCCACAGCGACAAGTGAGGAAGATCTTCTGAGCCTCATCGAGCAACTCAATGGGGACTCGAACGTCGACGGAATCCTCGTGCAGCTTCCGCTCCCGGAGTCGATCGACGAGCGCACCGTGCTCGATGCGATCGACCCCACCAAAGATGTCGACGGCTTCCACCCGTTGAACGTCGGACTCCTCGCCCAAGGCCGCCCCCGTTTCGTCCCATGCACGCCGCTGGGCATTTTGGAGTTGCTCCGGTCTCACCAGATCGACGTAGCCGGTTGCCATGCCGTGGTCGTCGGACGCAGCGACATCGTCGGAAAACCAATGGCTCTCTTGTTGGCCCAACGCCGGCCGGCCATCGAAGGTGGTCCGGCCAATGCGACCGTCACGATTGCTCACAGCCGCACTCCCGATTTGCCGACGGTCACCCGTCAAGCCGACTTGTTGGTCGTGGCAGCCGGCCAGCCTCGCATGATCACCGCAGACATGGTCCGCCACGGAGCGATCGTCATCGACGTGGGCATCAATCGCGTGGATGGAAAACTGGTGGGGGATGTCGATTTCGAGTCGGTTCGGGAGGTAAGTCGAGCCATCACCCCTGTTCCGGGGGGAGTCGGCAAACTGACGGTCGCCATGCTGCTGCGAAACACGCTGTCGGCGGCCGAGGCCCGCGCGGCAGCAACGTCTTCCGCCGTTTGACACTTGCGGCCAAGCCATTTAGCATAAGAAGCTGGCATGGAACCTCGGGCTGTAGCTGACGAGGCTGCGGCTCGGTTCGCGATGTCCTGCGAACTCCAAAGGCGCTACGGTCCGCGAAGGTATTGGTAAAGCCTCTAGAATTCCCGCGTTGGGGAAGCCGAAACGGCGGCTTTTTTCCAGTTTTGAAAGGGGCGAAGGCGGTTGATCCGGCACGCGGACTGGTGCTTGGATGCGCGCCGCCAGGATGCTCAATTTGTGAGCAGTGGCCCGATCATCGCTTGGCATGAGGGTGCTTCATTGGCGAGTCCGTCTCGTTCGGGTGTCTTTTCCGTGGCCGCCGATGGGCGGCTGGAGCGTTATGCTCAGAGCATCGAATTCGACCGGAGGCTCTACCGGCACGATATTCGAGGCTCGATCGCCCATGCGCGCATGCTCGGCCGCGTCGGTCTGCTTCGACCCGAGGAGGTTGACGCTCTTGTCGAAGCCCTGCAAGACATCGAACGAGAAATCGATCGTGACGAGTTCCCCTGGCGCATCGAACTCGAAGACATCCACATGCACATCGAGCAGGCCCTCATCGACCGCCTCGGCGACGTCGGCCGCAAGTTGCACACGGGCCGCAGTCGCAACGATCAGGTGACGACGGCCACACGGCTGTGGCTCCGAGATGCCATCGACCGACTCGATGAGCGACTCGCCAGCCTCCAACGAGCCTTCCTTTCGCGCTGCGACCGTGATTTCGACGTTGTCTTACCAGCCTACACGCATTTTCAACGAGCCCAACCGGTGCTGGCGCCGCACTATTGGCTTGCGTATTGCGAACGATGGGAACGGGATCGGGAACGCCTGCGGGATGCTCGGCGCCGAGTCAACACGTGCACGCTGGGCACCGCGGCGCTCGCCGGAAGTTCGCTGCCGTTGGACCGTGAGTGGGTCGCGCGGGAACTGGGATTCGAACGCCTCGCCGAAAACAGCCTCGATGCCTCCTTCGATCGCGACTTCATCGCAGAGACCCTTTCGGTCCTCGCCCTGATTGCTCTGCACTTGAGCGGCTGGGCAGAGGAGTGGATTTTGTGGTCGACCGTCGAGTACGGTTTTTTGCGGCTGCCGGCGGCCTTTTGCACCGGCTCTTCGATCATGCCTCAAAAGATCAACCCCGACGTCTTGGAGCTGATCCGGGGAAAGTCGGGCCGTGTCGTGGGCGACCTCCAGTCGGTACTGGTGCTCATCAAAGGTCTCCCGCTCGCGTACAACCGAGACTTCCAAGAAGACAAACCCCCCCTCTTCGATGCCGTCGACACAGTCGAGGCCTCATTGGAGATCGCGATCCCGATCGTGGAGGAAGCCGAGCTTGACCGCGAGCGTATCGCCCGGGGACTCGAACAGGGGTATCTCGACGCCACGACGTTGATGGAATGGTTAATCGCTCGTGGAGTGCCTCAGCGCCGAGCCCATCATGCGGTGGGGGAAATCGTTCAGCGGGCCATGGAGCGTGGCGTACCATTGAAGGAACTGCCTTTGGAGGCGTTTGCGGAAGCCGGCCTCGATGTCGATGCCTCCGTCTACGACGTGCTCGGAGCGCCCCGGGCCGTCGAAGCTTTTCGTACGCGAGGCTCAACGAGTCCTACTCAGGTGCGCGCCCGCATCGATGCCTGGCGCAAGCGCCTTGAGACCGACACCGATCGGCAACAGAACCGATAAGCGGGAAATGAGACCATGAAGTTCACGCGAAACAACTTGGCGAGCGGGCTGCCAACGACGTGGTTCGTGTGCGTGGTATTGGCGAGCCTTACGGCGAGTGCTCAGGAGGATCCCTTCGGCGACGCGGCTCCCAAGCAACCAGCAGCCCGCAAAGCCCGACCCAAAAAGACTGCGGAGGAGGCCGAACCGAAGGCGGAGCACCCGGTCGTGCAGGCCCTCCGACAAGTTGCCCCCAAGACGCCGCTCCAACAGATGCGCGCGGCTCGAGCCGTCGCTCAAGTCGAGGCGTACGTGGAAGCTCGCAAATACCTGCGCCAGGTCCTGCAAGCCGGTCTGAACGACGCGTCTTATGTCGAGCTGGTCGGTCATTTCGGGAGCGCTTTCTTCTTGGATTTGCGTACCAACGAGAAACTCCAGCCGGAGGGGAGTCAGTTGGCGGACGCCGCCTTGGCAGCCGTACGCAAACGGTGGACCGACCCGATCCAAGTCGCGCAGCTCCTCGAACAAGCGGCTCAAGCTCGTGGCAACCGCCGACTGGCTCGCGTGGCCGAGCTGCGTGCCGGAGGAGATGTCCCCGCGATCGTGTTGACGCAGTGGCTAGCCGATGACGCTCGACGGGGTGACGCCGTCGCGCTCATTCGCACCTGGAATCCAACAGCCGAAGAACCGCTGGGAAAGGCACTGCAAGCCTTTTGGGCTTTGCGACTGGATGGCGTCGAGGTCCTCCCGGAGACGCGCATCGGCCAGGTGACTCCTCTGTTGCTGTCGACGGCTGCCGTCTCCTCCGATTCGTCCCAAGGCATTTTGACTCGCCGAGTGTTGGAACGTCTCTTGGGCCGCACTCCGCCGGCTGAAGAGGTCCGCCGCCATTTATGGGCTACGATTCGATCGCATCTGCGTGAGGCGCGTAAGGTGCGGCGCGAAGAACCGATGGCACGAGTCACCGTTTGGGCGTGGAAAACCGACTTGTCGCAGGTGGAGCCTCGCGAGGTCTGGAAGGACGAGTGGGAAACGCTGCAAGCAGGCCGGGCAGCGGTGGCGCTGGCGAAGGTGGACCCCGACAACGTGCTTGCTCGGCAACTCTTGCATTTGATGGAATTCCAACTCCATTACGGGGGTGACGATCCGGAACACGGGATCGCCATCTCGTCGATCGAAATCCCGGAAGGAGATGCAGCGCTCCAAAAGGCCGAAGACTTGCATACGTTGCTCGAGTTGGCACTGCGTGAAGAGCTATCGGGTGCGGCCGTTCACGTCTGCGACAAGATTGTCTTGGTTCAACGGGAGGAACTCCTTCGAAGCGTGCATGGGGGACCGTCGTTGTTGGTCCGCACGATGCTGCATCCGGACCGCAACATCCGCTTTGCGGCGACGCGGGCGGTGGCTCGTCTGGCTCGAGGCAGCGGCCCGTTCGCCGGGGCCGGGACGCTCATCGATTCCCTTCAGTTCTTCATGACCTCGCATGGCGAGTCGCGACTGTTGATCGGTGCCGCTCGATCGGATGTCGCTGCCGAATACGCGGCGACGGCGCGCATCTTGGGCTTTACGGCCCAGTTCGCGGGAAGTGGCCGCGAGTTGGTCCAGAAGCTCTACCAAGATGCGGACTTCTCAGCCGTCATGATCGATTCCTCGATCAGCGATCCGCCATTGCGGGAAACGGTGCAGCAGATTCGCAAGAGCCCGCGCGGCGCGGATGCTGTCATCCTGGTCATGGCGCGCGGCGAGGACTTTGCTCAACTTCAGGAAGCGTTTCGACTCGAACCCCGCACCGTCGTGCGGATCGCCGTTCCCGAACCGGAAGCACTGGCGGAAGACATGCGGCATTTGTTGGCTCAAGCCGGGCGCTGGCGGACCCTTCCCGCCGAACGCTTGCAGCAAGCCAAAGAGGCGATGACCTTGTCCCTCGCGTTGCTCGAAGACCCCGTCTCGTCAAAGTATATTGACGGGAGTCGTTTCGAGGCGGCCGCAGCGGGGTCGCTCTACTCCGAGGAGTTGGGAGTGGCGGCAGCCCAGTTGTTGACACGCATCGGGACGGACACCGCCCAGCGGGCTCTTATCGAGTTTTCGCTGCGGCGAGGTGAGCTGGAGCGGACCCGCAAGGCGGCGCTGATCGCTGCCTCCGAACACATTAAGGAGTACGGCTTGTTGCTCACCCGCAAACAACTCGATACGATTTTCGAAGCGACTCGAGAGCACCGCGACGACAAAATCGCCGCGGTGATGATCGAACTCCTACGCGCAACCCTCACCGGCCAGTCGCGCGCATCCCGCGATGGTGCGGCGACGGAGGAGCCGAAGCCCGAAGCCGGTTGACCTACCCCCACGGTCCGATCGTGTCCATGACCTCGCCCCCAGGACCGCATGCTCTCCAACCCCCGATCCCCGAACTGATCGGCACGAGTCCGGCCATGCAGCGCGTCTATGCGCTGATCCGGCAAGTCGCCCAAAGCAATGCCTCCGTCTTGCTCGTGGGAGAAACGGGAACCGGCAAAGAACTCGTGGCTCGCGCGATCCACCGCCTGAGCAACCGGGCGGCGGCCCCGTTCATTTCGGTCAATTGCGGAGCCCTCGCAGAAAACCTGCTGGAAAGCGAACTCTTCGGCCATGTCCACGGAGCCTTCACGGGCGCCGTGAAGAACCGGACGGGCCGGTTCGAGGCCGCCCACACCGGCACGATCTTTCTAGACGAAATCAACTCGACGAGTCTGATGCTGCAGGTCAAGCTGCTGCGGGTTCTGCAGGAGCGGGAGTTCGAGCGCGTCGGGGACACGCAGACGATCCGGGTCGACGTTCGGGTGATCGCCGCAAGCAACCGGGACTTGTGGGAACTCGTCGAGGAAGGTCTTTTCCGAGAAGACCTCTATTGGCGACTCAATGTCGTCCCCATCGAGATCCCGCCGCTTCGCGAGAGGCGCGAGGATATTCCGGCGCTGGTGAGTCACTTTCTCGATTACTACAACGAGGTGAACGACCGGTATGTGCTGCATTTGAGCCACCGGGCGATGGAATTGTTCCAACAGCACGATTGGCCGGGTAATGTCCGCGAGTTGCAAAACTACATCGAGCGCGCCGTGGTGACGGCGGAGGGGGACGAGGTCACCGAGGATCTCCTTCCCGATTCGATGAAAGGAAGGGCTCGCCCTTCGAATCTCCAACGAGCCGACATGGCGACGCTGACGCAGGAAGTGGTCCGCCGGGGGTTGGCGGAAGCGGGGGACCAGGAACGAAACCTGCATCAGCGGATCGTGGACCGCGTCGAACGAGAACTGATTCAGCAGGTTTTAGCGGCCTGCGATTTCGTCCAGACCAAAGCTGCCGCCCGTCTGGGGATCAACCGTAACACGCTGCACAAGAAGATCAAGGAATACGGCCTGGATCGGCTGGATCGGGATGGAGCGTAAGTCGCCTAAAGAGGCGGGGGCACGAGTCGAGAAGATGGAACTTTTGCGGGGAGTGACAATCGTCTGTTTCGCTGCCAGCTACGCCGTGGCACTTGGACTCGAGCTGCTGCGGGGGGTGCGGCGCATTCCCCTGCGCCATGTCTTGATCATTGGTTGGACCACCGCCGGTCTGGTCGCTCATACCCTCTTTCTCTATCAACTCGCCTATTCCGAGTCGTCCGCGGCAACATCACGATACATCTTTTCCAGTTGGTATGACTGGTCCCTTCTGGCGGCCTGGGGCGTCGCCGCCGCCTATCTGGGACTCTTGATCCGGCGACCGCAAAACGCCGTCGGACTCTTTCTCCTTCCTCTCGTGCTCGCGCTCATCGGAGCCGCTGTCTTCGTGGCGGATTGCCGGCCTTTCGAGCCCGTCGAGGCGGCGCGGCTTTGGAGAACGATCCACGCCGCCTCGCTCCTCTTCGGAACGGTCTCGGTGACGCTCGGCTTCGCCGCCGGACTGATGTACCTCTTTCAATCGTATCGGCTCAAACGCAAACATCCGATTCCCTCCTGGTTCCGCCTCCCGTCGTTGGAATGGTTGCAGCGATTCAATCGCGAAGCCCTCATGATTTCAACGGCGGCTCTGGCGATCGGGCTCCTTTCCGGCATCGTCTTGAACGTCCGTCTGCAGTCCGAGGGTGTCTCGATGGTTCGATGGACCGACCCGGCCGTGCTTTCGTCGCTGGTCCTTTTGAGTTGGCTGGTGGCGGTCGCCATTTTCGAGTGGAGCTATCGGCCGGCTCGCGAAGGACGCAAAGTGGCGTACCTCACGATCGCCAGCTTCATCTTTCTCATGCTGGCCCTCGGCTTCGTCCTTGCGACTCGACACGCCACGGCGCCTCGCGATGGGCAACCTGACCGCCAGGAGGCTTCGGCACCATGAAGCTTCGCGTCACTGGTTGCAGCCATCACCACGCTGATGTCGCCTTGCGCGAGCGCCTGGCGTTCTCGCCGGAGCAAACGCGAACAGCACTGCGGCAACTCAAGGAAGCATTTCCGCACGCGGAGATCGCTTTGCTCTCTACGTGCAACCGCACCGAAATCTATCTCGCCTCGACGGAAAATCAGACTCCTCCAACCCATCACGACATTGTCGACTTCCTGGCTCGCTTCCACAACTTGCCGCCCGAAACCGTCTTCGACGTCCTTTTCGAGCATGCCGGGGAAGACGCGCTCCGTCATTTGTTCACCGTCGCGGCCAGCCTCGATAGCATGGTCGTCGGCGAAGCTCAAATCCTTTCGCAAGTCAAACAGGCGTTCGCCGTAGCGCAAAAGTGTCACACGGTGGGCACGCTCTTGCATCTTGCGTTCGCAGCGGCGAATCGCGTGGCCAAGCGAGTCCAGACGGAGACGGCGATTCATCGGCGGCGCGTGAGTGTGCCGAGCGTGGCGGTGAGCGAGTTCGCCAGTCGGCTCTTCGAGCGGTTTTCCGACAAGCGAGCCCTGATCATCGGCGCCGGAGAAATGGCCGAGGAGACCGCTCGCTACCTTCAGGACGCCGGTGTGCGCGATATCGTGGTCATCAACCGGAGTCGAGAGCGGGCCGAAGAACTCGCCCGGCGACTCGGCGGTACCACGCGTCCCTGGGAGTCGCTCGACGAGGCCCTCGTCGAGGTGGATCTCGTGGTGAGCACGACGGGAGCCACCGAGCCGATCATCACGGCGCAGCGGTTCCGGTCGGTGCACCGTGCTCGAGCCCAGCGGCTCCTTTTCATCCTCGACCTGGCGGTTCCTCGTGATTTTGCGCCGGAAATCGGCGACTTCAACAACATCTATCTCTATTGCATCGACGATTTGCGCGCGGTGTGCGAGTCGAACCGGAGAGCCCGGGAAAAGGAATGGCCCAAGGCCGAACGAATCATCGAAGAGGAGGTACAGCGGTTTATGGCCGACTGGCACCACCGCGAAACGGCTCCGACGATCCGACAACTCCGCGAGTCGGCCCGCTCGGTTCGCGACGCAGAACTCGAGCGGCTTTTTCGGCGCCTTCCCGACCTCGAGTCCAACGAGCGCCGGGAAATCGAACGGGCCGTCGACCGCGTGGTCAACAAGCTGCTACACCCGCCGCTGGAAACCCTGAGACACGAAGCGGCCAACGGAACGCCTCACGGACTACTCGACGCCCTCAAGCGACTCTTTCAAATCGGCGACTGACACACCCGTGTCGATGGCCGATCATTGCCGGCAGCGCAACGTCGTCCGACTCAGTCCCAGTCGTCGTCCTCATCCTCGTATTCGTAGTCGTAATCGTCGTCGTACTCTTCGTCGTCGTCGACGAGCTCCCATTCGTCCTCGTCCTCGTCATACTCCTCGTCTTCGTCGTCCCATTCCTCGTCGTCGTCCTCTTCTTCCCAATCTTCGTCCTCGTCCCAATCTTCTTCTTCCCACTCCTCGTCCTCATCGTCCCACTCGTCGCCCTCGTCCTCCCACTCGTCTTCGTCGTCATAAGCGAGGGGTGAATCGAGTTCTCCCCAGGTCGGCTCGTCGACACCACGCGCAGCCCCTTCGGCCAGCCCATGGCCTGTGGTTCCCACGATCCCCGGCAACAGCCCCGTTGCGGTCTCTTCACTTCCCAGCGGCATCTTCACGATGAAACCCTCCCAAATCGTACGCGGTCTATCCACGAGCCTCAGTAGGTGGCGGCGTCCCCGCTTCAGGTAGACCCGCACTCGCTTCCTCTTCGCGGTCGTTGCTGGAAAAATCGTTTTCCTCTTCGCGGAAGATATTGGCTGGAGGCAATTGGTCAAGACTGCGCAGCCCAAAAACCTCCAGAAATCTCCGTGTCGTGCCATACAAGTACGGCCGTCCCAACTCGTCGCTCCGACCAGCGATGCGGACCAGATCGGCGGCCATGAGTTGCTTGAGGATCTCGGCGCACTGGACGCCCCGTATGGCTTCCACCTCGGCTCGAAGTACGGGTTGCCGGTACGCCACGACCGCCAGTGTCTCCAGAGCGGGGGCCGAGAGCCGAACCGGGCGAATCCCGTGTCCCAGTCTTCGTAGCCAATCGGCAAATTGGGCACGAGTTCTCAACTGGAACCCACCGGCAACCTCTTCGACGCGGAACGCGCAGCCACACGTGTCATACTTCCGGTTGAGGATGCGGACAAGCGATCGAGCTTGCGTGCCGTCGGCCAGATCGGCAAAGCGAGCCAGTTTGCGGCTGGAGAGGGGTTCTCGAGCCATGAAGAGGACTGCCTCCACCCGCTGCAAGAGTTCTTCCTCCGAAACCGCTTCGCGTCGCGAAACCGCAGGTGGACGGAACCGACCCAGGTGCCACCACTTTCGGCGAACGGCTCGCGCCGAGCTCCCCCAGGATCCCGTTCGCGGCTTGCCGCCCAACGTTCGACGAATCCGCATCGTTCCGATCCTCAAGAGCTTCACGTTCGGATCGTGTCAACCACCTTGGCCTCCCCGACCGAGCGACTTGCTCAGCGTACGGCATGGGTCGCCGCCACGACAACCCTCGCCCGGCTCCGACTTGCCACGCCTTGGGCCGTCACCGACAATAGAACAAAGGGGAAACGATGAGCGCTCCTTCCACGGCATCGACGAGACGATCCCATGGCCGACTCCTCATCTGCTGCGGACTCCTCCGAGGCGGTACATTCCCGAGCAAGCAGGCGGCTCGGTTGGACGGTGGTCATCGTCTCCGCAGTGGTACTTGTCCTGGGAGTGTTCGTCGCACTGCCATATAGCCGGCTTTCCGGGCGGGAGTTGAACCCGGAGACGCTCGAAGTCCGCTATTTTTCCTATTACCGCATTCCGTTCACCCAGATTGGAATCTCACCGATCTATCGGGTCACTCAACAACCTGGCTGGGCCGCTTTCTTGATCGACGAAGGCTATTGGAAGCTGGCCAAGTCGCAGACCAACGCGGCAGATTCTAAGAAAGATCAGCCGAAAACTGGTAGCGGCAAAGCTCGCCGTCCGTCACCGCCACGGGAGCGATGGCATCTGATTGTCGCCGGCGGCACGCCGGCCGACGCCGCCGTCTTTGTCACGATCATGGAAGCGCGGCGTCGAAACGGTGACAACCAATGGGTTGCCTGGACCAAGGATCACCCGAACACGGCACGTGTCTTATGGTCCTATGTGGCAACGGCTACCGACCTCGAACTGTACCCCTACGTGGCCGTCATGCTGCGAACGGCGGAACAGTTTCCAAAACGATCCCAGTTCGAACGGCAGGTGCGAACCCGCCTACGTGACCTCCTCACGCGCGACCTGGAAACGGCTCGCGAACGCGGCGACACCGACCGGGTCGCCCGTGTGGCACGCCTGGGAGTGAGTCTCTGGCCCGACGAGCCACTCTGGAGCGAAGCTGCGGACTCCCCGGAGGCGGCTTCGGCCGAGATGACTCCCTAGACGACCGCCACACCCGTAGTCCCCCTTTCCTCCCCTTCCCCAACGCTCGCGGCATGATCTACTTCGATCACAATGCCACCTCTCCCATCGATCCTCAGGCTTTGGCTGCCATCGATGCGGCGTTTGCCCGTCGTTGGGGCCACCCGCAAAGTCTCCATCGGGCAGGCCGCGCTGCTGCTGCCATGCAGGAGGGGTTCACCTCAGAGATTCTCCGTGCGCTGGGCGAGCCGGTCGGCCCTTCCGAGACGACCCATGTTCGCTGGTATCCCAGCGGAACGGCCGCCAATCGTGCCGCCTTGACTGCGCTGGCATACGCCGCCGAGCTGCCCTATCGACGAGTCATTGTCACCAGGACGGAACACCCGAGTCTAATCCGGACCGTCGAGGAGTTGGCGCGGGACGGGTTCGAGGTGGCGTGGGCGCGGGTGGACAACTCTGGAGGCATCGACCTGGAACGTCTGGAAGAACTACTGCGTCAACCTGCCTCCTGCGTAGCCATCCAGTGGGTCAGCCACGAAACCGGCCGCATCCAACCGGTCGCCGCTGTCAGCCGGCTTTGCGCAGAAAGAGAAGTGCCCCTTCACGTCGACGGTGTTCAGGGAGCGGGCAAGATCATCGGACCGGACTTCCGGTGCCAGTCGTTCGTCTTTTCAGCACACAAGTTCGCCGGCCCTCGAGGTGTTGCCGGCTGGCTGATCGACCCAGAGTACCTCGGCCGCCGCAGCCACGCGGGAGAAGAGCCGGTCGCTCCAATCGAATTGCTGGCCGGGGTCGCCACCGCCTTGCGCCGTTCCCTGGATCCCTCTTTCCGCGAGCGGCTCAAAGGGTGGCGCAATTACCTCCAGTCCGAATTGCTCGAAGCCTATCCTCGTGCTGCCATCCACGCCGAGAAGGCACCTCGAGTCGATCAGACTCTATCCATCGCGTTTCCACCAATCGAGCGGCAATCGCTGTTGATGGCACTCGATCTGGAAGGACTCTGTTGTTCGGCCGGAGCGGCCTGCGCCAGTGGCTCGGCCGAGCCCTCTCCCACCCTTGTGGCGATGGGTCTACCTCCAGAACTCGTCCGATCCACGATCCGACTGAGTCTCGGGTTGACCACGACTGAGGAAGAGGTCGAGGAGGGCCTGGGCATCCTTCGACGCGTGCTGCGGCGTTTGGCGAACACGTAGCGAGTTACTCGCTGCTCCGACTCCCGGACAACGGCTTTTTCCTCTATAATTCGGGCTTATTCAAACGCTCGGCGGGCGTCTCCGCATCCAGCGGTTGGCCCAGCGGGACCGGCCGTTGGATCCCCGTGGTCTGCGGCGACGCGCGACGACCCCTCGCACTCTCACGACGATGACGTCAGTACTCTGCATTCCTCACGGATGGCCTCCCCCAGTATCGGTCCGATACGGCTCCCCGGAGTGGCCGTTCTTCGCCGATGCGCACGTCGATCTCGCGTGGGGACTTCTGGCACAATCGTCAGGCTGGCCCGACCCGCTCATTCTCACCGGCCCTTCGGGCGTTGGAAAGTCGCTCTTTGCCCGAAGTCTCGTGCGGCAACATCGAAGTTCGCTCGTGTCTGGGGTTCCGGACATCCCGGTCCGTCTGGCGACAGGAAACGATTTCAAAAGAGGCCTCCATCAAGCGCTCGATACGCAAACCCTGCCTCAGTGGCGCTCGGAGTGGTCGCAATTGGAATGGATCGTCATCGATCCGCTAGATCAGCTTTTGGACGACGCACTGGCCCAGCGCACCCTCGAGACACTTTTGGACGACTGGCTCAATGACGGGACGAAAGTGATCTTGACGATGTCGGCGGTGCCGGCTCGCCTCGTCGGAATGACACGTCGCCTGGCGAGTCGCTGCAGTGTGGGCCAGCACGTGGCCCTGCATACTCCCGGCCCGGCGGCCCGCACCTGGCTAGCCCGGTTTTTTCTCCGGGAACGCGCCTTGCCCGACGATGGGGCCCATGTGCGGTTTCTGCTGGAGCAGTGGGAGTCGTCGTTGGAACCGGTTCCCGTTGTTCGAGGATGGGTGACCGAGTTGGCGGCACGAGCGTCAGGGTGGGACGCCTCGATGCTGGCAAGTACTTTGGCGGAGATCATGGAAGGAGGTGTTGCCCGCGAACCCACCATCGATCAAATCGCGCGACTCGTTGCTCGGTGGTACGCCGTTCCCCTTCGCGAGATGCGAGGTGCGTCGCGGCGTCGATCCACCGTTCGAGCTCGCAGCGCAGCCATGTGGATGGCTCGCAAGTGGACAGGAGCCAGTTACCAGAGAATCGGGGAGTATTTCCACCGGCGAGACCACTCCACCGTGCTACACGCCTGCCGCCGCTTTGAACGACAACTGGAATCGGGGCTTTGTCGGAACGCCGTTGAAGCATGGGAACACGAGCTTCGGAAGGCTGGGATGCGGCGCCCTCCCCGTGGAAAACCTGTCGCCTCGTGGTCGGAACCGGAAGACGAGCCTCCGGTCGCTGGTTACCTTCCGGCGCCTCAGGTGGGGACATCGACGTGAGTTGCCATTTTGTGACATGATGCGAACGTGACATCGACAGTTTTTCCACAACGGCTACGACTACCTTAAACCTTTGGCAGATTCGTGTATACGCAGTCATGACGGGAGTTCTTTGACAGATGAAGTCGTGCCAATACTGCTCCTCCTGTTGCTTTCCTATCTCATTAGTAGTCATCCTTCCGCCTCAGCCGTTGCATTGATCGAGGCGGCCTTTCCCTTCCCAACTCAGCTCAACCATTTCGACCCATGAAAGCAAGATTCGATCGATTGGCCTTGTTGAACGCCTTTGCGCAGGCGGCTTCGGTCGTTCCATCCCGAGGCACCAAGGAGATTCTCCAATTTGTGAAGGCGGAAATCGATCCTCAGGGTGGAGCCGTCTTATTGGCAACCGACCTGGACGTCGGCGTGCGCTTGGAGGTTGCCGAAGTCGAGATCGCCGAACCGGGGGATGTTTTGATTCCCGTGGGCCGATTCGGCAACTTGCTCCGGGAATCGACCGACGAGTTCATCCTGCTCGAGGGAACGCCTCAAGGCGTCGTCGTTCGCGGAGACCGCTTCGAGGTGCAGTTGATGGCGGCCGACCCCTCCGAATATCCCGAAGTGCCGCCGTTCGATTCGGATCGCTATCACGAAACCACATCAGCCCTCATGAGGGATCTCATCCGGCGAACCATTTTCGCCACCGATCAGGAGACGATGCGCTATGCGTTCAGCGGGATCTTGTTGGAGATGGACCAGCGGCGCATGACGGGCGTCGGAACCGACGGCCGCCGCTTGGCCAAGATGGAAGGTCCCGCCGAGTCGATCAACGGGCACAGTACCGAAGCGGGAAGTACGGTTGTGCCGGCTCGAGCCATGAATGTGGTCGAGCGGAGTTTGCACGAGTTCGATGGAAGTGTACAGGTTTGCGTTCGCGACAACATCGTTTTGCTGCGTGCGGGCCGGCTTTCGATGTTCGCGCGTCTGGTCAGCGGGCGTTTTCCCGAGTGGCGAGAAGTCGTCCCTCGAGGTGACCTCCCTTTCCAAGTCACCCTGCCGGTCGCCCCGACACTGGCAGCGGTTCGGCAAGCGTCGATCGTGGCAACGAAGGAAAGCCGAGGACTCGACTTTCGGTTCACGGAAGGAACGTTAGCGTTATCGGCCATGTCGACGGATACCGGACGATCGTTCGTGGAACTACCCGTTGCCTACGACGGCCCGGAGCTGACGTTCTGCCTCGACCACCGCTACGTGCTCGACTACCTCCGCGTCCTCGATCCGGAAAAGCAGTTCAGCCTGCAGGCTCAAGGAAGCGACCACGCAGTTCTCTTCCGGACGGACGACGGATATGACTACGTCGTGATGCCGATGGC
>WFWZ01000242.1 GCA_015490875.1 Planctomycetaceae bacterium | reverse complement strand
GCTCTTGATTTCGTGCTATCCGGGCGGCCGCGTCCCGCCCTCCTGAGATCCCGCCCACCCAGGGCACGAACCGTCGGCTGCGACGGGGCATGAACTCTCTCGACGCGGGGGCAGTAGATCAGCGGGGCGATCTGGCGATCGAGTCTTGATGCGAGTCTTTCTATATGAATTCCTGACTGGCGGGGGCATGCTGGACGAGCTCACGCCGTGCTCGCCCCATCTGCAGCGCGAGGGGCGGGCCATGCTGTGTGCCGTCAGCGAAGACTTCGCGGCGATCGATGCGTGCAAAGTGCAAGTTCTGCGCGATCACCGCTGCACGCTTTGGAGGGGAGAACCGCCGAGCAACATCGACGTGACGGTCGTCCACACGTCGAGTGAGCACGATCGCCTTTTTCGAGCCATGGCGGGAGATGCCGATTTCACACTCGTGATCGCACCCGAGACGCACGGCATCTTGCTGCGGCTCGCGTTCGAAGTCCAAACGGCGGGTGGTCGTTTGCTGTCTCCCTCGCCCGAGTTTATTTCTGTGGCGGGAGACAAGTGGAAGGTGCACGAAACGCTCCGGAGTTCCAACGTGCGTGTTCCACGGAGCGCGTTGGGCGAGCCATTGCAGGCCAGCCGTCTGCCCGGCGACCCGCCTCGAGCGGGACTGGTCGTCAAGCCTCGCGACGGAGCGGGGTCGGAAGGCATTGTGCATACGACGGCCGATCACTACGTCTGTGGCCAGCGCGAGCTTCTTTTGGAAGAATTCGTACCGGGACAGGCCGCCAGCGTGATGGCCGTCGGGGGCCCCTTGGGCGTCCGACTGTTGCTCCCCTGTCTTCAGTGCATCGATCGGCAGGCCGGGTTCGCGTATCAAGGCGGAGCGGTACTTTCCCCGGAGGACCCTCGGAGCGAACGCATCCGGCGTCTTGCAAGATCGGCACTTCCCTGCCTGCCCACGTTTACGGGCCTCATCGGCCTGGATGTCGTGCTGGGGAAGGCAGACGATGGACGCGACGATGTGGTAATTGAGGTTAACCCTCGCGTCACGACGTCCTATGTGGGCCTGCGAGCGGTGGCCAAGGGCAACCTCGCCCAAGCGATGGTGGCATGGGCAACCGGCTATCCCTGTCCGCTCGAATTCACCTACTTTCCGCTTCGCTTTACTCCGGACGGCCGGGTCTTCACGGAGGATGAAGCGGCTGCCACCTAGCTGGCGCAGTGACCGGTCGGTCACTGCATGCTCCACGCTAGCAACGGCGTTGGTTGACCTCGTGAGAGGACTCTTTCACAATACCGTCAGCAGGGAGCGTCCCTGCGGCGTCCCCACGCACTAGGGGCCCCCGAGGTATCACGTGCGTGGCCAGGGGCCTATCGACAAGGTATCAACCGATGAGGAAGCAGACCATGAAGACTCAATGGGTGGCAGCCGTACTCTCAGTGGCGGCACTGGTGAGCGGGTTTCCCGTGGTTCAGGCTGGCGAAGATGAAGGCGAGGGCTGGATCCAACTGTGGGATGGCAAGACGTTCAACGGCTGGAAAGCGAGCGAGAATCGGGACTCGTGGAAGATCGAAGACGGAGTGATCGTCTGCCATGGCCCGCGCAGCCATCTCTTTTACGTTGGAAAGCACGCGCCGTTTCGCAATTTTGAGCTGCGTGTCGATGTCAAGACGACGCCGGGAAGCAACTCGGGCATCTACTTTCACACACGCTATCAAGACGAAGGGTGGCCGAAGTACGGTTATGAGGCTCAGGTGAACAACTCCCATCGTGATCCGAAGCGGACGGGAAGTCTTTACGGCGTGGTCAACGTTTTCAAAGCGCCGGCGGCGGACAACGAGTGGTTCACCGAAACCATTATCGTGCGAGGCCGACGGATCATTATCAAAGTCAACGACAAGGTTGTGGTCGACTACACCGAGCCGGCGGACAAGAAGCCGGGGAAGGATTTCACGAGGAAACTCGACGAGGGCACGTTCGCGTTACAGGCGCACGACCCCAAGAGCGTCGTCTACTACAAGAACATCCGCGTTCGCAAGTTGAAGTAAGCGGAGCAGGCGGATGGTCATCGAGTTCCTCTGGGAATGCTGGGTCATCTTGGCGAAGTTGGCTCCCTGGTTCCTGCTGGGAGCTTTCATCGCAGGACTGCTCCACGGCCTGCTGCCTCGAGGATTCATCCACCGTCGGCTGCGCGGGCCGGCGGGCGTCGTGAAGGCGGTGCTGCTGGGAGTGCCACTCCCACTTTGCTCGTGCGGCGTTGTTCCGGCGGGGATCGGCTTGAGGAAAGATGGAGCGAGCCGGGGAGCTTCCGTCGGGTTTCTCATCAGCACGCCGCAGACCGGTGTCGACTCGATCCTCGTTAGCGCCTCGTTCTTAGGTTGGCCCTTTGCCATCTTCAAAGTGGCGGCGGCCGCTGTGACCGGACTCCTGGGCGGCTGGATCACCGACTGGCTCGTGCCGGAAACCAACGGCGCCTCGCAGGGCAACGGCCCAGCGGGATGTAGTTCAGCCGAGCCTTTGGGAGGATCGCGTTCTTGGAAGGAGATGGCCGACCATGCGCTGGAGATCATCGATTCGATCCGCTTTTGGCTCATCGTCGGCATCGTGGCGTCGGCAGCCATCGGCACACTGATCCCGCCTCACTGGCTGGCCAGCCTCAGTCGATGGGGAACACTTGGAGCTAGCCTCTTCGCGTTGGGAATCTCCGTGCCACTCTATGTCTGTGCGACAGCCTCGGTCCCCATCGGTGCGGCGTTGGTGCAAGCCGGCTTTCCCACGGGAGCCACGTTGGTCTTCTTGATGGCGGGCCCGGCGACGAACGTGGCGACGGTCGGCGCCATCTACCGCGAGTTCGGCGGCCGGACATTGGCGATCTATTTGGCGACGATCATCCTCGGCAGCCTCGGCCTCGCTCAGGTCTTCGATTGGCTCATCGCTCCGGGGTACATCCCCGACGCGGTCGGCACTGGGCATGAGCACCTTGCGTGGTGGTCGCACGCGGCCGCGGCGGCCCTCGCGGGATTATTGCTCTGGCAAACCGTTGGCGACCTCCGCCGGCGGTGGCGGCGCCACGTGCCCGAGGAGGGTACTCCGGTCACCACGATCGGCGTCGACGGGATGCAATGCCAGGCATGTGCCCAGCGGCTGGAGAAGGCGCTGCAGGCGGCCGAAGGTGTCGAGAGCGTTCAGGTGCGACTAGAACCAGGTGAGGCGATCGTGGCCGGAACGGCCGACAGGGAACGTCTCGCATCAGTGATCGCTCAGGCCGGCTTTCAGCCTCGACCCGACACCAGCGAATCGACCCCCGCCTAGGAAGCTAACGTAGTGCAGGAGCGGCGGCTATCGCAGGCGGCCGGTGGCGGCTAGACTGGAGTTGGGGTTTGGGTGAGCGATGCCCCGCAAAGGAGTCTGCCTCGTCGGAATCGAGGCACGATAACGCGTTTCCATGAGCCGCGACGGTGCCGGTGCTTGCCCTGCATCACCGGGAAAGAAAAGCCATACGTTAGGCCGGAGGCGGCTCGAAAACCAGTCAGTGTTTTGTTGTGTTCCACCTAAGGAGGAAACGATCATGCAGTGGATGAAATGGGTAGGGGCGTCCTTGGTCCTTTGTGCGGCGCTCGCTCTGGGTTGTCAAAAGAACGACACGGCGGGCGGTGGCGGCAGTGCCGACACAAGCGGCGCTGCTGAGGGCGACCACGAGGGTCATGATCACGACGGCGATGGTCACGACCACGATCATGATGGACATGACCATGGTGATCACGACCATGGTGATCACGATCATGGCGATCACGATCATGGCAATGCGGGCGGTGACAAGATCTCCGCGAATCTCGCCAAGCTGTCGCCCGAGGACCGGGCGTTGGCCGAGAAGCAAAAGACGTGCCCCGTCAGCGACGAACCTCTGGGCTCGATGGGTGTTCCGATCAAGACGCAGGTCGACGGCAAAGACGTTTTCGTCTGCTGCAAGGGCTGCCTAGATGAGCTGAAGAAAAAGGACGAGAAGAAGGAAGAAGCGAAGAAGTAGCCGAGCCGCGAACGGAACCTGGACGGTCTCATTAGGAGCGGAACGTGCGAGCGCGTTCCGCTTTTTCTTTGCGCCTTGGCGTCTTTGCGAGAGACTCTTCCTCTCTGCGAGAGACTCCTCAGATACACGAAACGGTAGTTTCTCGCAGAGACGCGGTGACGCAGAGGCAGGTCGTTCGGTCGTCTACTACTTCTTTGCGCCCTTTGCGGCTTTGCGAGAGACCCCGTAGATGAACCGTGAGCGTGTTCGTCGCAAGAACGGTGGTGGGGTTGACTCTCCCATCACAGCGTCACGAAGTTGGCCAGCAGCTTCAGACCAACTCGCTGGCTCTTTTCCGGATGGAACTGCGTCGCGTGCACGGCCCCTCGGCGAACGGCCGCGCAAAAGGGGACGATGTAGTCCGACTCAAGCCACACATCCTCGGATCGTTCGGGCACGACATAGTAGGAGTGCACAAAGTAAAACCAGCTCGACGTATCGATATTCACCATGAGTGGCGACTCTTGGCAGCTGGTGACCTGATTCCATCCCATATGCGGGACTTTGTGCCGATCCGACGCGGGAAAGCGAACGACACGGCCCGGTAGCACCCCCAGGCCCCTCACCGCACCTCCCGATTCCTCGGCCCCTTCGTCACTCGAGTCGAACAGCAACTGAAGTCCGAGGCAGATCCCCAGGAACGGGCGCTGCGAATCCAAGAAGCGTCGGATCGGCTCGACCAACTTCCGCTGCTGGAGTTCCCGCATGGCGTCTCCGAACGCCCCGACGCCAGGAAGAACCAGCCGCCGTGCGTCGGCAACCTGGGAAGGATCTGACGAAATCACGGCGTCGGCACCGACGCGCTCGAGCGCCTTTTGGACGCTGCGAAGGTTTCCCATTCCGTAGTCGACGATCACCACATCCGACATGGACAGCCCTATTCGCTGGAAAGGTTGCGCAAACATCCGCGGAGGAAACCGGCATTGTAAGGGAGGCGGGGGAACCGGCCCACGCCGGGTCGGGGCAGGTGCCGCTCGCTACTTGCGGAAGCCGGTTTTCTCTGTCATATTCCGAGTTTTGCGGCAGTCGTCACCTCGGAAATCGGGTGCTGGTGCGATCCATGGATATCTGGCCCGCCATCGACCTTCGCGGCGGAAAATGCGTGCGGCTTCGACAGGGCGATTTCGCTGCCGAGACCGTCTACGGAGACGATCCGCTGGCGATGGCCGAGCACTGGTGCGCATTGGGAGCCCAACGGCTCCACTTGGTCGACCTCGACGGGGCTCGCACCGGAGAAGGGGCCAACCGGGCGGCCATCGCATCGATCATCCGCCAATGCAGCGTCCCCTGTCAAATCGGCGGTGGCATTCGCACCGAAGCGGCGATCACCGGGTGGCTCGAGACCGGAGCGGCTCAAGTCGTCATCGGAACGGCTGCCGTAGAGCGGCCTGACTGGTTTGCCGAGATGGCCAAGCGGTATCCAGGCCGATTGGTACTCGGCGTGGATGCCCGAGACGGCCGCGTCGCCATCTCGGGCTGGGAGGCCTCGAGTCCTCTCACCGTCGAGGCCTTGGTCGACCGTCACCGGGAGCTTCCGTTGGCGGCGGTCGTCTACACCGACATCGCCCGGGACGGGACGCTGGCTGGTCCGAACCTCGAGGCGATGGCAGCCATGGCGGCGCAATCCCCTTGGCCGGTGATCGCTTCGGGGGGCGTCGCGAGCCTCGAAGATGTCTCGGCACTGACTCGGACCGGCGTAGCCGGATGCATCGTGGGACGGGCCCTCTATGAGGGCACGGTAACGCTTCCCGACTTGCTCGAGATCGCCGAGGCGTCGAAGCACGCCAACGGCGTTGGAGGAACCGAGGCCCCGTAGCGAGGCCGGTCAAAGCAGACATCTTAACAGATTCCAAAGCAGTTATTGGCAGATCCAAAAGGAAGGAACCCATCGATGGCAAAAGCAAAGGTGGCGGACATTCGCAACATCGCGCTTTGCGGGCACGGTTCGACCGGCAAGACGACGCTCGTCGACCAGATGCTCGTGACGACCGGAGCGGTCAACGCCAACCCGAGTGTCGATGATGAGACGAGCATCTGCGATTTCGATCCGGAGGAAAAGAAGCACAAGTACTCGATCGAATCGACGCTCACTCATTTCCGCCACGGCGGCAAGTTCTTTCATGCCTTCGACACCCCCGGCTACCCTGACTTCATCGGTCAGACGATCTGTGCGTTGGCCGGCGTCGATAACGCGATCATCGTGATCAACGCTCAATCGGGCATCGAAGTCAACACCCGGCGTGTCTTCGACGAAGCGGGAAAGCAGGGATTGGCAAGGATGATCGTCATCAACCGCATGGATGCAGACAACATCGATTTTCCGGCGCTGGTCTCCTCCATTCAGGAGATGTGGGGGAGCCGGTGCGTCTTGTTGAATGTGCCGCTGGGGCAGGGTGGAGACTTCCGAGGCGTCGCCAGTACACTCCAGGTTCCCGACGACACGAGCGGAGCTCTCATCGATCCGGCTGAAATTCACGGCCCGCTCATCGAATCGATCGTCGAAGCGGACGAAGCGGCCATGGAACGGTATCTCGAGGGCGAGGAACTCAGCGAGGAGGAACTCGGGAAGCTGATCGGTCAGGCAGTTGCCGCGGGAACCCTTATTCCCATCCTTTGCTGCTCGGGCAAGAAAGGAATCGGCGTCACGGAACTCCTCGATGCCGTGGCACTTTGTGGCGTCTCGCCGGCCGACCGGCCGATCTCGGCAAAGAAGGAAGGCGAGGAGGTCACAGTCGAACCCGATCCCGACGGACCGCTGGTCGCTCGCGTCTTCAAGACTCGCATCGACCCGTTTGTTCAAAAGCTGAGCTTCGTCCGCATCTACAGCGGAACGCTCAAGAAGGACGACATGGTGCCGGTCTCGACGGCGCGCAAGCCGGTCAAGATGGGTCCGCTCTTGCGCGTTCAAGCAGCCGATACCGAACAGATCGATGCGGCCGGTCCGGGCGAGATCGTGGCGGTCGCCAAGATGGAAGACCTTCATACCAACTCGATCCTGGGCGAATATGAGCTGCCGCCGATCGAGTTCCCAACGCCGATGGTCGGCCTGGCAGTGTCGCCCAAGAGTCGCGGGGACGAAACGAAGCTCTCGGCGGCCCTCAACAAGGTCGTCGAGGAAGACCCCACATTCCGGCTCGATCGCGACCCCCAGACCAAAGAACTGGTGATGACCGGCATGAGCGAACTCCATTTGACGATCATCCAGGAGCGTCTGGCTCGACGCGACAAGCTGGAAGTCGAAACCAAAGAACCCAAGATCCCCTTCCGCGAAACCATTCAAGCACCGGCCGAAGGCTCGTATCGGCACAAGAAGCAAACCGGCGGACGCGGACAATTCGGCGAAGTGCACATTCGCATGTGGCCTCTTCCGCGAGGCACCAACATCGAAGAGTTCGCGACCAAGGATCGCTTCCCGCAGATGAAGGAGTACCACTACGACGAAACGCATAACTTCCTTTGGATCGATTCGATCGTCGGCGGCGTGATTCCCGGCAACTTCATGCCGGCGGTGGAAAAAGGGTTTAAGGAACGGATGGCGAAGGGAGTGATCGCCGGTTATCAGGTGCAAGACGTCTGCGTCGAAGTTCACTTCGGCAAACATCACCCGGTCGACAGTTCGGAAACCGCCTTCAAGACGGCCGGCTCGATGGTCTTCCGTAACGTGTTCCTCGAAGCCAAGCCGTGCTTGCTCGAGCCGATCGTGAAACTCGACGTCACCGTCCCCGAGGACTTCGTGGGAGACGTCTACAGCGACATGTCGGGCCGGGGCGGTCGGGTATTGGGAAGCGACTCGGCCGGCGGCAACCTCCAGACGGTCCACGCTGAAGTCCCGCTGCGTTCGGTGACTACGTACGCGAGAACGCTCTCGAGCATGACGGGAGGGCAGGGGAGTTACTCGATGGAGTTCAGCCATTACGACGTCATGCCGCCCAACGTGCAGCAGGAGATCATTGCCAAGGCCAAACTCGAGGAAGAAGAAGAGTAGTCGGCCGCGACGACTACGTCGTCCGTTTCTTGCCGCTCACTACCCGGTCATGCTTTGCCAAGTCTTTCTCGATGGAGACTTGTTCGAAGCCGCATGAATTCAGAAGCTCGGCGACGCGGCCAGCCAGCATGGGGCTGGTCTCAAGGATGAGCCAGCCGTCGGCAGCGAGGTACGCGGGAGATGCTTCGGCGATCCGCCGCGTGTCGGCAAGGCCCTCTTCATCGCTGACAAGCGCCTCGGTCGGCTCTTGTTCGCGCACTTCTGGAGGCAGCGCTTCGAATTCCGCCCGGCTGACGTAAGGTGGGTTGGCCATAATGAAATCGAAGGGCGGTTCTGTCTCGAGCTGCTCGAACCAGTCGCTTTGGAGAAGTTTCACTCGGTCTTGCACGCCGTGGCGTTCGATGTTCCGCCGAGCGACCTGAAGTGCGGCAGCGCTGCGATCGACTGCAACGACTTCGGCATGTCCCAAGTACTTCGCGGCACAAACCGCCAGGATTCCGCTGCCGGTTCCCAGATCGGCGACCCGCACCGGTCCCTCGGTTTCTCGAGCACTCGCCAACTCCAAGAGTCTCAACACGACATGCTCGGTTTCGGGGCGAGGGATGAGCACGTCGGGGGTGACTTCGAACGTCAGCGAGTAGAACTCGCGGTAACCGACGAGGTAGGCGACGGGCGTGCCGGCAAGCCGCTTGCGAACCAGCTCGCGAAACCGAGCTCGTAGCGCCTCGTCCGCGATCTCATCGTAAGCAGTGTACAGCTCGACGCGTGAGCAATTTCGGGCCTGAGCCAAAAGCACTTCCGCCTCCAGTCGCGGCGAATCGGAACCTTTGTCTCGGAGGTGAGAAGTGGTCCACTGGAGCAGCCGGCCGATGGTCCAAGGTTCCGACGGACTGGTCATGAGCGAGGGTCGTTCGAGCAGACGGGTCGGGATCAGGAATCGAAGGCGCCCATGGCGTCTCGATATTGTTGCCGGTCGTGTTCGATGAGGGCATCGAGGAGGGGATGGAGATCTCCGGCGAGAATCTGATCGAGCTTGTAAAGCGTGAGATTGATGCGATGGTCGGTGACTCGGTTTTGTGGAAAGTTGTACGTCCGGATGCGCTGGCTCCGATCGCCGCTCCCCACCAGCGATTTTCGCTCGGCCGCACGTTCTTCATGTTGCTGTCGCCGCCGGTGCTCATAGATACGCGACTTGAGGATCCGTAGAGCCTTGGCGAGGTTCTTATGCTGGCTCTTTTCGTCCTGCATCGAGACCACGATTCCGGTCTCGTAGTGAGTCAGTCGCACCGCCGAGGCCGTTTTGTTGACGTGCTGGCCTCCCGGTCCACTGGCGTGAAAGATGTCTTTGCGGTAGTCATCGGGTTTGAGTTCAACTTCGACATCCTCGGGTTCGGGAAGGACAGCAACAGTGGCGGCCGACGTGTGGATGCGCCCTTGTGCTTCCGTTTCGGGCACGCGCTGGACGCGATGGCCGCCACTTTCGTACTGCAGCATTCGGTAGGTGCCTTCGCCGGTGAACGCGAGCGTGATCTCTTTGAAACCTCCCAACTCGGTGGCGTTGGCCCCCATCACCTCGACTTTCCAGCCTTGCGATTCGCCGAAGCGCCGGTACATCTCATAGAGGTCGCGAGCGAACAACGCCGCCTCGTCCCCTCCGGCGCCCGCCCGAATCTCCATCACGCACCGGCGCCGCGCAGCGTCTTCGCCCCCGACGGTCAGATCGAGCAGATCGTTCCAGACCGCTTCGCGCCGCTCCTTGAGTTCGGGGAGCTCTAGCTCGGCCAACTCCCGCTCCTCCGGATCGCTGCTTTGAAGCATGGTGTTGGCTTGAGCGATCTCATCGGTCAGACGTTTGAAGGTCTGGTACTTCGTCGCCAGACGAGCGAGCATGCCGTGTTCGCGCGCGACTTCGGCGAGGCGTTGCGAGTCCGCAAGGACCTCCGGATCGGTCATCAACCGCTCCAGCTCCTGGTACCTCGCCAGTTTCTCTTCCAACGTATCTCGCATCGTGTCCGTTCAACGGCTCCAACCCATTCGCCCAACCGCGTCACCCGGCGCGCCGGCGCAGAAAACCCCCGGAGATGGACCGAAATCAGAAGAGGGCCTCCGGACTGCCCGCGTCCACCCGACCGCCTCTGGGAGTGAGGTCAACGCTTTTTCTTTTTCTTGGGTGACTGCAAGCTGGCGTAGGTGCCGGCAGCGAACTTCTTCTGGAACTTCTCGATCCGGCCCGCCGTGTCGACGTACTTGAGTTTTCCCGTGTAGAACGGGTGGCACATATTACAGATGTCAACCTTCAACTCGGGCTTGGTGCCGCCGGTCACGAAAGAGTTGCCGCAACCGCATGTCACCTTCGTTTCATAGTACTTGGGGTGAATGCCTTCTTTCATCGGATTCCGCTCTCTATGGGAGTTCACACCACGTCGCGGCTCGACAGGGGACGCACCCCTCTCGGGGGGACACCGCTCTGTGGTCATGGGCTGAGCAAGACATACGACTATACGGATCGTCCATATTTTCGGCAAGACGGGCAGGACCAGCAGCCGGGGACGGATTTGCGAGACCAGAGAGAGCCGTGGTGGCGGCGGACTGCCAGAAAGCGACCTACGGTTGGGCAAAGCGGAATCGTGCCGAGTCGTCGGCTCGGCCGGCATCTGGGAGTACACGCGATGTGGTCGCAAATCCAATACCAGCTCCACCTATTATCCGTCCGCGTGATCAACTCGATGGCCAACTTCACCTACCAGGAGTGGCTCGTCGTGAGCGGAGTGGCCTTGGTATTGGGATTTCTCTGTCTTCGAGGCTTTGGATCTCGGACGAATTACTAGGGCTCGAGCTGGCGGCCGGACCGCGCAGGCTCACGCCGACAACCATCGGGGGAACGAACAATGATGGAAACCGTATTTCAGTCGATCATGACGATGATGAACGCGAGCATTTCCTGGCTCAGCATCTGGACGGTCGGCCTTCCCTTGACGACGGCGTTGGCCGCCGTCGCGCTGATCGGCTACCTCTTTGGCCGCAGCCAGATCCGGCGTGCCCAGGCGGAACGGCGACGAGACCTTGAGCAAGCTCAGGAACTCATCCGGCAGCTCCAGGTGGTTTCGCAGCGGATCCGGCGTTCGTTGGCCATGCAGCACACGAGCATCCAGCAGTTTCGGGAGAAAGTGCGGGCTCTATGCCAGATGGAAGACGAGGAGATGCGAGGGCAGATCGTCGAGGAAGCTCAGCGGATTTTGCAGCCGACGGCAGAGCTCTCGTCGGACATCGTGCACACGTATGAGGAAATCCGCAGTCAGGCGAGCCGGCTCAACGCGATGAAGCACAGCCGCCAGGAAGCGGCGACCCGGACGACGAACGGGTAAGTGCCGCCGCCTCTTGGCCGGTCTTGCCCTCGGTCCTGGCCGAGGGCTATCCTGGGGAAGACCGGTCGGGCTCCTCGTGCCGAGGGCAGCGCAACGGCCGGGTGGCGCTTCTTGTCGCTCGTGGAGATCGCATCATGCCGCTATTCGAGGTCGAAACGAACGCTCATATCATCATCACGTGGGCGGACGACGAACCTGCCGCTCGGAAGGTGGTTGCTAGCGCCTATCCGAGCGACAACATCATTCGTTTGACAAAGCGCCCGCGGGACACGTGGGTGATTTCGAAAGCCGCCTTGGGCTTGAGCGATTCGCGCGAGGCGTGCGACGTGGCCCGGGACTGCCTGGCCAAAGCGGCCGGGGACAAAGTCCACGCGATTCGCCTCTACATGCACGAAACCGGGACCGACCTGGAGCGGGCTCGGAAAATCATCGAATCCAACATGGTCATGGGCTGGTAACAAAAAAAAACGCGCCGCCTCGAACGGAGGACGGCGCGGTTGGCCTGCGATGACTTCGCCTAGGCGGTGAGCTTACGGCTGCGGATAAGCGCTCGACGTGCCACCGCTGGTCGGGAAGCTTGTACTGCGACCGGTGCTGCCCGGTGCGTACGAGCTGCTGGGATATGCCGACGTTCCGCCGGAGTACGTCGCTCCACTGTTGTATCCGCCCGTGGAAGGATACGCAGGTGCCGCTCCGGCCGCTGGCGTAGTCGGATAGCTGCTACTGCCATAGGAAGCGGGAGACGCCGGAGCGTAAGGAGACGAACTCGTCGCCGCGGAAGCGCTCGGCTGAAAACCACTGGTGCCCGCTGTCGGGTAGCTCGATCCCGTAGCCGGATAAGAAGACCGCCCGGCTGCGGCATAGCCTCCGGCCGTCGAGCCGGCCGCACCGTAGGCAGGAGACTGACTCGCGGCACTAGCCGTGCGAGCACTCGGACCGGCTGGATACCGAGGCGCATAAAACCCTTGCTGCGTGCCGGCGGATGCGCCACTTGTATTGGCGGCAGTGGCCGTCCGCGCTCCCGACGTGGGATAGGCACCGGTGTTGTATCCAGCCGTATTGTATCCAGCCGCGCCGTAACCCGTGGCAGGCTGCGAAGCATACGCTGCCGCCGCGTACGGGTTGGTCGCGTGGCTATGGTTGTGCTGCCCGTGATTCGCAGTCGTCGCTGTCGGCCGTGCACTTGCCGTTGAAGCGGTAGCTGGATTCGACGTCGAGGACGTACTGCCGTAAGGCGTCATCGCCACCGACGGGGGTGTCAGGTAGTCGGGAGGCCGATTAGCCGCCAAGTTCGAAGTGGAAGACTTCTTCTTCGACCACGAGAACAGGTTTCTGGTCGACTGGCAGCCAAGGCTGCCCGCCGCCATCCCCATTACGACTGTCCAAACCAACCAGCGACCCGATGAAATACGCATTTCCTTATGCCTCTATCGCAGACCCGTGATGAGAGAAAACGGCTTGGGCGTCCGTGCCGCACCGCGTTCCGGTTCCAGCCATGCCGCCGTCCACCCGCACCGGCGCGCATCGGCCCGTCCGGTACGCATTCCGGCTATGCTATGGTTTCGGCAACGACGATCCGAAAATTCACGCCAATCGGCATAATTTCTCGAACGGTTACCGAACTCCCGGCTTGCCATCGCCGGCCAGGGGGGCGGAGGGTACCATCGGGGTTTCACCGCGTCAATACCAGTCGAGGTGTGAGGGGTTTCTGGTTCTGGGTTTCTGGTTCCTGGTTTGCGGGCGCGGGCCTCGAGTCGTGGAGGGTTTCTTCTCAGCCGCAAAGCGTTCCTCATTAGCCGCGAAGCGGCGACATGCAATAGCTGCGGGCGTCAGCCCGCAGAGAGAAAAACGCCATTCCGCCGAGCCGCGAAGCGGCGACATGCAATAGCTGTGGGCGTCAGCCCGCAGAGACAAAAACACCGTTGTTCCGCCGAGCCGCGAAGCGTTCCAGTCATGCGGGAAAGCCCGACCTACGTAGATTGGACGCGGCACGCCAACTGCAAGACTACTTGCGCACACTTGGCTTGGTTCTCATCACCTCCTCGACCGTCAACCTGAACTCCTTCCCACCGTCCCCGATTCCCGAGCACCAAAAGGACCTCGCGTTCACTCCTCCACCCAAGTAAAAGCGCTGCGAGCCAAGATGGTGGCTCTCCACATGATATCGGGAACAGGGAGCACGAAAGAGCGTTTCGTTCGCAATGAGGTCTCGGACAAACACCTCTTCTCCTGTAAACACAATCCGAATCAACGCACGATGGTTCTGTGCCAAGCCCACGGGATGGTCCACTCGGTCACGCCAGACCGACTTGGAGTCGCGATCCTCCGACGACGAGCGATCCGAAACCTCAACCCACACTTCCAACTCTTGAGGACCACGCACATCCAGGTCCACGATCGCGGAGTTGTCGCCCGTTACACGTAACGAACCGACTTGGATGATTCGTCCGGGAGGACTCGGTTTCAGCCAATGATCGTACTTGTACGCAAGACGACACGTTCCAAGCGTCACGGCTGCTACCACCGTGAAGGTGATCAGCGATCCCAGCGAGAACCGAATGCGTCTTCGGTGGTGTGACACGGTGATTCGGCAATCCTTGAGAAACTAATAACGACCCTGCTTGGCGTCGCGCCCTACCTTTCCGTATTCCCTCATTCACAGAGTCGATCTCGCCAAAGACTCCGTGCCCTCTGTGCCTCGGTGCTTTGTAAAACAGGAAGAGAGCTCTCCCGTAGAAACGAAGTTGAACAGGTGTCCCCAGATCAATCGGACGAATCGCCCATCGAGCGGCGGCGGCTTCGCTGCGTCTGCTTCTCTTCAAGGGTCATTTCCGACTCCTCGAAGGGTTGCACGCGAGCCCGGCCTTCAGAGTCCACGCCCAGTAGCAACTCAATCCTGCGCTCGGCATTCGTCAGCTTCTCCTCGCAGATCCGAACCTGCCGGACGCCTTCCTCATAGAGTCGAATCGACTCTTCCAGTCCTAGGTTGCCCTCCTCGAGGACTCGTACAATCTCCTCCAGCCTCGCCAAGGCCTCCTCGAAGGAAGGCTGATCGGTCGAACTTTCCGCTGGCGTCGCTTTCCTCTTCTTCGCCACGATAGTGCTTTCCTTGGTCTGAAAGGCTTCGGATCTGCCTCTTACGATGATGGAGGTTCCACACGGAGCACGCGACTGAGGAGGCTTCCCTCGGCGAGGATGGTCTCGATTTCTTCGCCGGGCGTCACCGCATCGGCCCTCTGCACAACCTGCCCATCCTCCTTGCGCCGCGTGATGGAATAACCGCGAGCCAACACGGCGCGCGGGTCGAGGCTGTGGAGGCGGCGGGCCAGGTGCGTGACCTGGTCCCTTCGCCGCTCGAGAACGCGCCTTGACCATTGACTCATCCGTTCCGCCAACCGGTCGACGTCCAGTTGCCGTTCGTAGATCCACTCCTTCGGCTCTCTCAGGACCGGCCGCCGCTGAAGTGATTCCAATCGCATACGAGCCTGTTTCAGGCGCATGACCACGGCCTGGCGAAGTCGGCGACGGTCGACGTCCAGGCGCTGCCCGAGTTCTTGGCGAGACGGGACGACACGCTCGGCCGCCTCACTCGGAGTCAAGGCTCGCAGGTCAGCGACCAGATCGGTCAACGTGACATCGATTTCATGACCGATGGCGGATACGACGGGAATCTCCGCCGCGGCGATGGTCCGCACGAGTCGTTCGTCGTTGAATGCCCACAGGTCTTCGATACTGCCACCGCCTCGAGTCACCACGACCACATCGGGTCTCGGTCGGAGACGATGCACAGTGCGGAGTGCCGCGATGACCTCTTCGGCCGCCTCGTCTCCTTGCATCTGCGATGGAACGACCCAAACGCGACTGCCTCGCCACCGTCGCTGAAGAACCTCGAGGAAGTCACGCAGCGCCGCGCTGGTCGGACTCGTGATGACTGCAATCCGCTGGGGGAACTTCGGCAAGGGGTGCTTCCGATCCGCATCGAAAAGTCCTTCCTTGGCCAGTTTTTCACGGAGCTTTCGCAGTGCCCGTTCAAGTGCCCCGCCTCCCAGAGGTTCCAGGCCTTCGACAATGAGCTGGTAATTGCCTCGCGGAGGATAGACGTCGATCCGTCCCCACGCGACGACCTCGAGTCCGTCGGTCAGATCGAGCGGCAAGCGAGCCGCCGTGCTCTTCCAAATGACAGCCTTGAGCTGAGCCCCCGGATCTTTCAAGGTGAAATAGAGGTGGCCCGACCGGGGACGCGCCAGATCGGAAACCTCGCCCACCACCTTGACCGCCGCGAAGTCGGCTTGCAACACTGCTTTGATTTGAGCCGTCAGTTCGGAGACCGCCAGCGCCGGACCGTCTGGTGGTGGTACCTTCCGTCCCCATGCCATGCCGCGTGGACTCCTGCCAGCAAGTCGCCCCTTTCCGAAACCTTCCATCATGTCAGATTCTGTACCGCTTGCCAGCCGCCCCGGCACCATGCCAACCGGCTCCGTCCGCTTGAAACCGCGCAAATCTCGCCCCTTTTACGCACGCCATCCTTGGGTGCTGCGGACGGCCGTCGCCAAGGTGAGTCGGTCGGTGCAATCGGGAGACGTCGTCGACTTGCTCAACGACCGTGGCGAGTTCGTCGCGCGCGGGATTTACCATGCGACAAGTCGCATCGCCGTGCGACTCTACACGTGGGACCCGACCGAATCGCTCGATGACGCCTTTTGGCTCCGGCGATTGCAAACCGCCATCTCGCTGCGCCGATCGTTGGGATTCCTCGACGACCAGCAAGGGGCCTGTCGACTGGTGTTCAGCGAAGCCGATGGCTTGAGCGGCCTGATCGTGGACCGTTATGGCCCGTACCTCGTAATCCAACTGAACGCCTTCGGCATGGCGCGCCGGATCGAAGGTCTGCTCGACCTGCTCGAGGACCTTCTGCAACCGGAAGGCTTGATCGTCCGCACCGACAGTACCATGGTTGCGGCCGAAGGCCTCGATTTGGCGCCACAGACTCGAGGCACCTTGCCGGAAGCCAACGTGACGATCCGGGAACACGGGATTCTCTACACCGTCGATTTGCGCCGAGGCCAGAAGACGGGGTTCTATCTGGACCAGCGAGACAACCGCCTGGCAGCCGCGTCGCTCATGCGCGACCGCCGTGTCCTGGATCTCTTTTGTTACAGCGGGTCGTTCGGTCTGAACGCAATCGTCCACGGAGGAGCGCGCCACGTCATCGGCGTCGACTCCAGCAACACGGCACTCGCGTGGGCTCGCACCAACGCTGAACTCAACGGTGTCGGGCGGATCGAGTGGCGGCATGCCCACGCCTTTCGGGTGCTCGATGAGTTGAAGGCATCGGGCGAACGCTTCGGCGCCGTGATCCTCGATCCTCCGCGTTTCAGTCGAGGTCGCAAGTCGTTGCGGGAGGCCCTTCGCGCGTACCATCGGATCAACCGAGTCGCCCTGGAGTTGCTCGAAGACGATGGGATCCTCGTGACGTGCAGTTGTTCCGGTACGGTCACCGCCGAGGACTTTGTCCAGATGTTGGCAGGTGCTGCGGAGAAAGCAGGCCGTTCGGTGCAGATGCTCGAGCGCCGCGGTGCTTCGCCCGATCATCCGGTCCGCACAAGTTGCCTCGAGAACGAGTACCTCAAGTGCATCCTCGCCCGCGTGACGTGATGCAACAAAAGTAAGCCCAGCTTTAGCGGCACGGCCAACCGTGACACACCACTACCGAGGCTCGCGTGCGCCGGCAACGTCGCGGATCGGTCACGGGCGCATCACCCTTCCGTTGCCGTCTTTTCTTGCCGCGTCTGCCGCCGTTGTTCGGCCGCGATCCGGTTGACGGCGCTGACGATCGCCTTGAGCGACGCTTCGACCGTGTCGGTCGACACACCGAATCCCCGATAGAGCTTGCCGTCGTGTTCGATTTCGATCGACGCTTCGCCCTGAGCATCCCGCCCGAACGTCGCGCTGCGCACCTGATAGTCGCGACACTGAAGTGTCAGTCCGGTCAATCGTTCCACGACGTTGAACGCCAGATCGATGGGGCCATCACCTCCCTGGAGTCGCTCGGTCATCCGTTCGTCGCCGTGGATCAGTGTCAGCTCCACTTCGGGCGTGCCGTCCGATCCGGTTTCGATCTGATAGCCGGCCAGTTGCCACTCTTCCTGTTCGCCACCGTGAAGCTGCTGTTCGATCAAAGCCGTCAGGTCTCCGTCGTAAATCTCCTTCTTCTTATCAGCCAGCTTCTTGAACTCCTCGAAGACTTGCCTCAACTGCTCGCCGGAAAGACGGAACCCCAGTTGCCGAGCTCGATCGGCGAGCGCCGCTCGACCGCTGTGCTTCCCCAGCACCAGATCGTTCTTGGGAAGTCCGACGTCTTCGGGACGCATGATCTCGTAGGTCGTTCGTTCCTTGAGGACTCCGTCCTGGTGGATCCCTGCCTCATGAGCGAACGCATTGCGGCCGACGATCGCCTTGTTGCGTTGCACTTGCAGGCCGGTAATGGCGGAGACGAGGCGGCTGGTGGGAACGAGCCTCCGAGTGTCGATGCCCGTCGTACAGCCGTAAACGTCCGCGCGCGTGCGCAGAGCCATCACGACTTCTTCCAGGGCACAGTTTCCAGCTCGCTCGCCGATGCCGTTGATCGTGCACTCGACTTGTCCGGCGCCGGCGGCCACGGCGGCCAGGCTATTGGCGACCGCCAGTCCCAGATCGTTGTGACAATGGACGCTCAAGATCGCCCGGTCGATGTTGGGAACTCGGTTGAGCAACATGGAGATCGTCGCGGCCATTTGTTCAGGCACCGCGTAACCGACCGTGTCGGGGATGTTGATGGTCTTGGCGCCGGCGTCGATGGCGGCTTCGACAACCTGACAGAGGAAGTCTTGTTCGGTGCGAGCCGCATCCTCGGGGGAGAACTCGATATCGTCGCAATAGGAAACGGCTCGACGCACCCCCTGGACGGCGCGTTCGATAATCTCTTCCCGCGTCATCCTCAGTTTGAATTCCCGATGGATGGCGCTGGTCGCGAGGAAGACGTGGATCCGCGGCTGTTCGGCGTGCTTAACCGCTTCCCAAGCCCGGTCGATGTCCTGGTCGCTACAGCGAGCCAGTCCACAAATCCGGGCGCCTCGCATCACGGTCGCGATCTCGCGGACCGCTTCGAAATCGCCGGGAGAGGCGATGGGGAATCCAGCTTCGATGACGTCGACGCGGAGGTCGATGAGTGCCTGAGCCACTTCCAGCTTTTCGCGCAAGTTCATGCTGGCTCCCGGCGACTGCTCGCCGTCCCGGAGCGTCGTGTCGAAGATGAGAATCGATCGCGAATCGTTCATCGGGTACCTCGCGGGAAAAAGGAACTCAAACGTCTATCGTCGCCGGTCGCCTCGCGTCTTGGTCGGACTTTCCTCGTCCACAAAAAAAACCCCAACGCCGGTCGGCCTTGGGGCTGGGATGCGAGATCGAAATGTCGTCTTGGCACGCCACCTCCCTCGGCCGTCAAAGCCGAAGCAAGTTAAGTCGCAATAGGGAGAGGATCCGTTCGGACATCGTCAGCTTTCCTCGTGCCATTGGAGCCTCGCGATGGGCATTTCCGCGAGACGACTTACCACTCTATCCTGGAGGCCCCACCGCGTCAAGCTGCCCCAGGCGATTTCCCCACCGTTTGGTGGACTTGACAGATGGCATTTGGCCGCGAATGGGGCGCGCAGTAGAATAGTAGCGCCCGCTAAGTCGGCGAGACGCGCCGGATCTTCGTAGTTGGCACGTCGAGTCGCGAAGAAAGGAATGGGTGCCATGACATTCACGGTCCGTGCCGAAACACCTCCACTTCGTGAAGATGCAGCAGGCGCTCTGCGTGTCGGGGATTCGCGTGTGTTGCTGGAGTTGGTCATTCGGGCTTTCCAAGACGGTGCCACACCCGAGACCATCGTGCTGCGGTATCCGACGCTGGTGCTGTCCGACGTGTATGCAGTCATTGCGTACTATTTGCGGCATCGTGGCGAGGTCGAGGCATACTTGGAAAAGCGCGACCAGGAGGCTGAAGAGGTGCAGCAGCAAATCGAAAGCGAACAGCCCGACTTGAGCGAAATCCGCGATCGCTTGCTCGCCCAGCGACAAGCGTGAGGACAAAGTATGCTGCGGCTCCTGGCGGACGAAAACTTCAATGGCGACATTGTGCGTGGTTTGTTGTTGCGCAAAGGGGATTGCGACATTTTGCGCGTCCAAGATGTCGGACTTCGGGGTGCCGATGCCCCAGACGTCCTTGCTTGGGCGGCTGAGCAGGGGCGCATTGTCTTAACGCACGATCGTGCGACGATGCCGGAGTACGCATACCAACGAGTAGCGGCAGGCAAGGAAATGCCGGGGGTTTTTGTCGTGAATGACCGGTTTCCCGTTGGCTCGGCCATTCAGGAAATACTACTGATCGTTGCCTGCACGAATCACGCGGAGTGGACCGGACGAGTAGTCTATCTTCCTCTATGACAATCGTTCTCGGTTCACTCCTCTTCGCCGGAACGGTGATGGGCACGCGCACGTCGGAAAGGCAGGCAGTCTCGGTAAGAAACCGTCAACGCAACTGGTTGAGTGTGCCGAACCACGCGCAAGAAGAAATCGCCTCCCGGCGGCCAGCACGGTCTCTCATCGCCAGACGCGGCCTCCAGGGGGCCGAGCCCACTGCTGCTCCCATTGAAGCGGCGCGGGGAGGCGTTGGGGTGCGGGAGCCACCATCTGGGGCTGGAAGCTCGGGGAGGTGATGTCGACTGGCGGAGCTTCCTCGTACTTGGGCATGGCCCACAGTTGCGCCGGGTCGCCCATCAGTTGATTGATGGCATATGAGGAAACATGGAGTTGCAAAGCGATCTGGCCGGGTTGACCGGGCCCGAGTTGCAAGCGGAGGTCGTGCGGCAACGACACTTCTTCGTCACGGTCGAATTCGAACTGATCAGCATAGACCGACGCAACGAGACGTCCTTGGGGATTGTACAAATGTTGTTCGAGAATCCAGGCGTAGCGGTCGTCGATGATGAGCACGCGCGTCCAAAGCCCGTCTGGTTTCTCGAGCACCGATCGCACCTCGAGCCGCCCGTCACCAGCGGGAAAGGGACCTTGATGACGGCCGGCCGGGTCGAGTTGGGCGAGTCCGACGGCATCGATGAGCCACACGGGGTCGACGGCGAGAAAACGCGAGGCCGGACTGTTGGGGAATCGATCGTGCGCGGCGAAGAAAACGGCAGGCTGGGGATTGCGACGAATCCAGAACCAGAAGACATCATCGTTGCTCCCCATGTCGAGTTCGCGGCCGGTGAGCCCGGAAAGGCGAGCGGTGAGGCGAAAGCGGCTCGGGCGTTCGATGGCCAAGTCGGCCTGAAGCGTCGCGGGTACCCCTTCGATGCTCAAGGAAGCCCCTTCTGTCTGTAGCTGCCGGACCCGACGACTATTCGCATTGACGGCGGACAGGACCGTGTCCAGATCGGGCGGCTCGGCGAAGGCCGGCGGCGGCAGAGGCCCTCGCGCATGGCGCTGGTGAGCGAACCAGCGACAACCAGGGGCTGCCAACGCTACTGACAGCAAGACGGCAATGGCGAGACGGGCGACCAGTCGATGGGGAGCGAGACGGTGCGACGCAAGCGCGCACTTAGCATGCCGTGTCCGCGAGCCAGTTCGAAGACGTCCGTGTCGCAACATGCGGAATCCCGGTGCGCGCGAAGATCAAGGAAACGCCAGCCCGTCAGGTCTGGTCTCCGAAAAGGAGTCGTGCCAGTTCGCCTTCCAGTTCGGCAAAGCGATCCCGGGAAGGGATGGCGACCGGCACCTCGTACGTGTTTTCGTTCAGCGGACAGGTAACGGTCAACGTCGGCGTGTCGGGTCCCTCGTCATTGGCCAGGCGCAGCAGCCGGCGGCGGACGAGCAGGAGCGCGAGCACGTAAGTGAGTTCGGCTTGCGACGGATCGGCGTCCTCCAAGAGTCGCTCGAAGTACTCGATGAGCACCTGGTTGGGAGCCCACGTCGGTTTGCCACTGGCGGCTTGCGGCATGCGCGAGTGCCACCAGGCAAGGGCTTCGGGAGGAGGCCCTTCCCAGGCGTCGTGGCTGTAGTCCCGCCGCACAATCTGCCCGTCTTGTCTCAAGAGGACCGAGTAGAACGGTTCGCCCGGCCGGAGTTCCCGTCCGGTGGCCGCACACTGGCGGGTACAGCGTTGGATTTGGTATTCGAGCACGGTTGGGCCTTGTCAGGAAAGTCGAGGACGAAGCCAAGCCGGCGGGATGGTACTCGAACGGCTACCCCCGATCAATGCAGGTTCGCACCCTCAACTCGTTTCGATCGCCGGGTCTTCCTCGGAAGCCGGGATCACCGGCATTCCCTCTTCCAGTCGAGCGGGGGCTTCCCCGAGCCAGCGGGTATTGAGTGTCAACCGGTAGAAGTGGTCGAAATGGTGGCGGGGAGCCCACACGGGCAACGTGGCTTCACGGAGTTTGAGAAACCGTCGCATGAAATCACGATCGGGCTCGCCTGTTTCCGGATCCCGCGTCGGAACCACGCAGCGGCGACAGGGGTTGACCGCTTCGAACAAGTGACGACCGATACGGAAGCAGCTCGAACACCCCGGTGCGGGCAAGAGGCTGTCCTCCCAGAAGGGCGGCACACCGTCGATCACGAGGTTGGGACGGAACCGAGCTCGCATTTGGTCGGCAGTGGCTGGCGGGAACCACGACGCGACCTCCGCAAGCGTGGCTCGGCTCACCAACGTAGGGCCGCTGGCTTTTTCGTCATCCGGCCAGCCGCCGGGATGACGGACGGCGAGTTGCAGAGGCTGCTGGAGGGCGGACTCGAGCCACTGTTGGCACGGGATGACCTCCTCGGGCAAGCGGAACACACCCACATCCCCATCTCCGCCGCGGCGGCGTAATGTAACGCGCACCGGATCCCACTCAAAGGACGCAACAACGCCGTGAACCGACGGCGTCCGTTTGCCGTTGATGGGCACGCCGTCTGGGTCGAGCATGGCCCAGTGGCGGTCCAGAGCAAGTCCCCAGCGAGAAACCAAACTCGATTGCGGCCGTCGTTGGCCGTCGAGCGACTTGATGGGATAGACCCAGATCTCGGCGAGATAGGCAGAGGTTGCCATGCGTGGTTACCGCTGAAGACATGGGCGCCACAGTCACCCACGAGGGCGACCCACACGCCAGCAGAAAGGGACGCGGTGGGAGTTCGACGCGTTCCCTACCGGTCGGCTTACTCGGATCAACGGGAAGGTCTCAACCCATATCAAAGCAATAGTCGCACCCGCAGTCCCGGTCAGGGTAGATCTCGCCTCGCCATTCCGCTTCCGAGACTACGAAGACGGGAAACCCCGGACCTTGCTTGTCCGGAGTGATCCGCAGCACAGGTCCGAGCTTGGCGTCTCGAGTAAAGCAAGCGGTTCCCCGAATCGCCACTCGGCGGCCCTTGGGATGTTCGAGTATCAACGCGATCCGTTTCCCGTGGTAGACCGAAAAATCAGTCGCTTCCCTGACGCTGCCCTTTGATCCACCGGCATCATGCGGCGCCGTCATCGGCCCTTCTCCCTTACAGGTTCCAGTGTCATCTGCCCCACCTCGATACAGACCCCCGGTCGGATCCGAATGAGGACTCGCCCGACGGTGCGGTGTTCCACGACCACCCCCTCAAGCCCTCTCAAACTGCCCGTGGCCACCCGCACGCGCTGGCCGCGGACAAACCTCAAACAAACGGTGTCCCCCTCGAGCTGTCCGATGCGCGTATCCGAATCACTCACCGCTGTTGGCTCCCAAGTTGGCTATCCTTGAGCACACGAGCGAGGCCCTCTATCGGCCTCCCGGCTCGTATCGCCGTCCCCCCAGTAAATTGCCCTACCCCCGTCAACATTTTCGCACCAATCCGTCGAATCGGCAAGCCGGAAGTTTTGGAACGTCGGGACAGGGATCGAAAGAGAGGGCGCAAGAAAAAGCTTGCCCCGACAAACACGCGGAGCAAGCCTGGCAGGTCGATACCCAGCGCCTTGAGAAAGGAAACGAGCTAGCGTCCGCCGACGCCCAGCCGCCGTAGCGAAATCCACTACCGATTTCGCTCGCACACGCACGCGACAATCAGACGGGAGGCCCCAACGGGTCCTTCTTCTCCGTGATGACGGGGCACTGCGGTGCCATCTCGGCATTCAACTCTTTGAACGCTTCCCATTCCTCCGGCAAGTTGTCCTCGTGGAAAATGGCCTCCACCGGACACTCCGGTACGCACGCTTCGCAGTCGATGCATTCATCGGGGTGGATGTACAACATCTGCTCCCCCTCATAAAAACACTCGACTGGGCAGACCACGACACAATCGGTGTATTTACAACCGAAGCAAGGTTGGGCGACTACGTGAGCCATCGTTGAGAATCTCCTCCAGGGATACGGTGGAACAGATGCCTTCTTCTTTCGGCCCGGACGGGAAGGCGGCTTGACCGAAAACCACCATGACGACGATCCGGCTGGCCTCTCGGCGGCAAGCTGGCGACCGGCAGGCCCCGACCATGGACAACAACACAATCCCTTACACAGTAACAGGTTACGCACCAAAGTCCCTGTCACACCTCCGGGCATGGTAGTAGGCGTCCGAGTCCGTGTCAACCCAGGCGCAATTCGCGGTGGCGTCCCAAGTTATCAATCTTGCCTCATAGGGCGAGGCTGCGTACAATTCGGCGGCTTTCCCGGTGGCCCCAGGGCAGTGAGCCCTCCGAGCATGGAGGCAGTGGGTGGCCTGCCGGTTCGCATGTAAGAATCTGGACCGTCCGTTACCCGGATTGAAAGTACGGACCGTGGCACTTCCCAATCTCGACCGCGAACTGTTGCGACGTTGCCTGGCGGGGAAGCCGGGAGCGTGGGAACGATTTGTCGATCGCTTTTTGGGGCTGGTGGTGCACGTAATCCGCCACACCACCCAGGCTCGGTCCATCCAGGTCACCCGCCAGGACATCGAGGACCTGGCCTCGGAAGTGTTCCTTCAGATCGTTGCGGATGACTTCGCGTTGCTCCGCCGTTTTCGAGGCGAAAGCAGTTTGGCGACCTATTTGACGGTCGTGGCGAGGCGCATCGTCGTCCGGGAGTTGCTCAAACGCGAGCCCTCGACACCGCTGAGCGAGATCGCGGCAAAGTCGGCCGTCGATCCTGATCGCTCGGCCGAAAAGCGGATTGACGACCGCGAGCAGGTCGAACAACTGTTGCGCCATCTGAAAGGTCTCGAAGCCGACGTGGTCCGGATGTACCACCTCGAGGGCCGCAGCTATCAGGAAATCAGTTCGCGCACCGGCGTCCCCGAAAACAGTATCGGCCCGACCCTCAGTCGGGCTCGCAGCAAACTCCGACGCGTGGCCGAACGGTAGGACGAACGCTGGAAAGAACATCGCCGCTCGCTTGGCGAGCTCTTGGACGAGGATGGGCGAGACATTCGGAGGTCTCTCGATGGATTCTGGCGCCGGCAAACCTCCAGCCTCAAAGGACCGCCCCGCCATCGAACGCGAAGCCACGGCCGATCCGCCTCCCCAAATCGACCTGACCAGCGAACCGGCTCGAGTTTCCCGCCCGGCCTCACACCCCCCCGTGGCTCCAACGATCGGTGTTCACTTCACCTGCTGCCACGTCTATGCCCACTTGCGTCCGCCTTCAGGCCGGACTCAGTGGTGGGCCCACTGTCCTCGATGCGGTGCACGGCTGGCCGTCCAGATCGATCCCGGTGGTAGCGGAGATCATTTCGTGCAAGTGGGCTGAGAGCCGAGCACGATCGACGGCAGCGGTTCGCTGACTGGTCAACGGTGCCTGAATGCCAACGACATGGGCCTCAACTGGCGGCAACCGGCTCGTACCCGAGTGTTCTCTCAAGCGACTCGAGATTCACCAATTGGACCAGTCGATCCGAGGCGTCCGTGGCCAGTCGATCGACCAACCCGTTGCCCTGACCAAGCCCCACGTCGCGATAGCTGTCGGGGGGAAGTTCGGTGACCTGGCAGACCTCGTCGACGGCCAGACCGGCCACATGACCGGCTACCCGAACCAACACGACTCGGGCTCGACGGACCGAGGCGACCAGCTCACACACGCGGTCGAACAAATCGAGCATCCGCTTCAGGTCCCCGTGGCGGGTCGCGTCGATGACCTCTCGGGCGCCGTCGACATCACCCTGTTCCACCAACTGAGTCACTTGCTTGGCGATGGCATGGATTCGCTTGTGGCAAAGGTCGAAACTCTCCAGAGCTGTCAAGAGGGCGAGGTTCCCGCTGGTAAAGCGGTCTAGAGCTTTGCGATCGCCCATGAGCCGGTCGTACCACTTGCCGAAGGCACACGCATGAGGATCGGTCGCCAACCCGAAGGGGCGCGACTCGTTTACCGAAGCTTCCAGTTCCGTCAGCCAGTTGATGTGATCTTGTCGGCGCTGATGAAGGAGTTCGACGACCTCCTCGACTTCCGATTGCATCGACGGCACACCGATCAGGTGGCGAAAATCGACCAGCGGCACGACCGCATCGCGCACGCGCAGTACGCCTAACAAGTGGGGATTGGACTCGGGAAGTCGATGTACGGGCTGTTCGCCCAGGTCGATCAGTTCCTGGACCGCTTCCACGTCCAGCCCGAAAGCCTGTTCCGCAACTTCCACAATGAGCCAACGGCGCGTCGTCTTCTTGGTCGTCACCGATCGTTTCCTCGCATCCACTAGACCACGGTCCGGATCACCCCCGCGGTGACGCGGCTACACAGCCATCGTCGGCAACCAAGTATGGCTCGTGTCTTGAGTACGAGAGGAAACAGAGCAACTCGGGACAAGCTCGGCGCAGCACCAGAAAACGGTTTGTACCGGTTGCAGCGGCTGTGCCGAGCCGGCAGCGGTCTTCGCCCGCAAGAACGTGAACGTAGGAACGCGTGGGAAAACGGACACGAAACTTCCCGCCGCGTTCGAACCTAGGCGGCATCGGTCGAGACCAAATGGACCGTCTGCGTGGGAAAAGCAAACTCGATGCCCGCGCGATTGAACTCGGTCAAAATGCGCAGATGGACCTGTTCGTTGAACCGACAGTAGGCCCAATAGTCGGCTGGGTGATACCAGTAGATCACCTGAATCACCATCGCGCTGTCGTCGAAATCAGTGAAGAAGACACGAGGCGGGAAGTCGGGATCCATCCCTTCGTGGTCCTTCAAGATATCGTGGAGAATGCCGATCGCCTGCTCCATCTTCTCCGGCGACGTGTCGTAGGTGACACCGATCTGGAAAGCTCGCTTGATGTGTGGTCGCTTGCTGATGTTGCGGATCGCCTTGTTGGCAAGCTCTCCATTAGGAATCGTGACGAGGTGACCATCGAGTGTGCGGATGCGCGTCGATCGAAAACCGACCGCCTCCACCGGTCCGTCGAAACCATCCACGACGATCCGGTCTCCCAGTTCGAACGGTCGGTCCGAAAAGATCATCATCGAACCGAAGAAGTTTTTGATCATATCCTGAGCCGCCAGGCCGATGGCCAGGCCCCCCACACCCAGCCCGGCAATCACCGACGTTAACGGCTTTTGGCTGAGGATGGTGGCGATCTGGACGATCGTCAGGACGATGACGGTGAGCCGCAACGAGGCGCGCACCATCGGAACGAGCATGTCGTCGAGCTTGCTGGGAGTCTTATGGGCAAGCCGCTTGAGAACAAGTTCGACGACTTCTACCAGAGCGTACGCCATCCAGGCTATGGCCAGACTGAACAGGATGGCCATGACCGTACGGAAGATCTGCTGAACCCCCGACGGCAATGTCAGGAACTGCAGGCCGAAGTGAATGCCCAACAGGAGACAGATGGCGGCGACGCTCCGTCGCAACGCCTCGCAAACCGCAGCCCGAGTCCTCTTTCCCTGACGCTCCAGACGCTTGGCCATCTGGTGCAAAATGACACGGGCAATCCGGCCGGCAATCAGACCAACGACGGCTGCTACACACAGAGCCCCGAGCTGCCAAAGCTCGTTTTCGGTAAAGAGCCGAGTCACTTCCTCCACGAGCGACGCATCCGACGGTAGAGCACGAGCGGCAGGAGCCTCAGACGCCTTCCCTTCAGCAGCCGGTGCAGCCCCCCAGGGCAAGAGACCGAGAACCGCAACGACGATCAACATCCGGTTGCCCAACATCGTATGGCGCTCCTTCGCCAAGATCTCTCGGCAGACAGTCCACTCATCTCGCGCTGACACTCGAGGGGCGTGAACCCACGGCCCGATCCAGCGCGCGTTATACCGACCGCGATGAGCTCAAGCAATGGCAGTTCGGCGGTGGAAACTGGAAACTCGCGTGGGGCAACGCGTGGGAGGTGCCCACTTCCGAGTTCCCATTTCACCAAGCGAGATTCGCTAGGAAAACGGTACCACCCACCGCGATGCACGCCTGCGATCTGTGAGACTTGCGGGCCTCCAAGACACTCCCACTCGCCGCGGGGGGTGCCAACAAAAGAACGGCCCATGCGGGCACCGAAGGGAATCGTAAGCTAGATTTCCCAATAGAGCCGTGCTGGTCGGCTAGCGATCTGCCCATGGCCAGCACGTACCGACTCCTCACATGTTCTATCCGTGCCACGCAGTGCCCAGAGCCACGCGTGCCTAATCATATTACGCCACCCGTATGCCGGTTCGCCGTAAGGTCGTGGCCGGTCGTCCGGTACACTTACCGATTTCATGGTCCCCCCTTTTCCGTTGACCTCGTCGTAAGTCCTGTTCTGCTCGTTTTCCGCTCACGTGAGGAGCCCCGCTATGTCTCGTTCTCGTCCTGCCCCCCGTCGCGGCATGATGGTCGTCTATACCGGCATCATGCTCATCGTTTTGTTGGCCATGATCGCCTTCAGTGTCGACCTGGGCTACATGTACACCATGCAGAGCCGTCTGGAACGGTCGGTCGACTCCGCGGCCCTCGCCGGTGCCGGAGCCTTGGTGGACGGCTCGAGCGCCGCGTCGGACAAGGCGGTCGAGTACCTGGTGCGCAACCCGGTCGACTCGGCCGTCACGATCGACGATGCCGCCGCACTCGCGGCCGCCAAAGCCCAGTTCCTCAGTGACCACGTCGACGAACTGACGATCGAGCCGGTCCTTTGGGACAATGCCACGCGCACCTACGTCACGGGAGCGTCCCAACCCAACGCCGTGCGGGTCGAGATGGAATATCGCGACTTGCCCCTCTTTTTCGGTCGGGTCCTCGGGCGGGACGCGTTTACAATCCGAGCCGAGGCGATCGCCACCTACCAGCCCCGCGACATCGTGCTTGTGCTCGACCTCTCCGGCTCGATGAACGACGACAGCGAGCTCCGTTCCATCGGAAAACTCCCGCAAGCCGACATCGAGGACAACCTCTATCAGATCTGGCAAGAATTGGGGTCGCCCACGTATGGAACGATGGGTTTCGAACCGGTCTATGTCGCGTCGAGTGACATAAGTGAAATCAAGCAAACCCTGGGGCTGGACACGGTTCCGTATCCCTATCCGTCCGGGAGTTGGAGCGACTTCATCAACTATGTCAAGTCGGACGGAGATGTGAACAACGCCGGCTACCGGAAAAAGTACGGGATGCTCACACTGATCAACTATTGGCTCGAACGCAAACCACGGTACAGCCAGACCCCCGACCTGTGGAAGGTCAGTGAACAGCCGATCACGGCGGTGAAGGACGCTGTCGACGTCTTCATCGAGTTCGTCTCCATGGTCGACACCGACGACCGAATGGGGCTGGCCGTTTACGACGCCGCCGATGGCGAGGCACAACTGGAGATTTCCCTCACGGATGATTTCAACCTCGTCAGCTACACCAGCCGTCACCGCCAGGCCGCTCATTATCACAACATGACGAACATCGCGGCCGGCCTGAAGGAAGCCCGCTTGGAACTGCAACAAAACGCGCGTAGTGGAGCCTTCAAGATGATCGTGCTGCTCACCGACGGAAATGCCAACTGGTATCAAGGCAGTTACAACCCCTCGGCCGCTCGATCGGAACTGATCTCCGAAGCGAACAAGGCGGAAGCAGAGGGGATTCCCGTGTTGACGATCAGCCTCGGTGCCGGAGCCGACACGTCGGTGATGCAGGACGTCGCCGATATCACCGGTGGAATCCACTTCAACGTCCCCGGCGGTCAGTCGGTCGAGGCCTATCGGGCCGACCTGATCGAAGTCTTCAAGCAGATCGCCGGACATCGCCCGTTGAAACTCGTCAAGTAACAATCCGCTTGCCCCAATCCTCCTCGGTGTGCCCCGAGCGACTCGCACTCCCTCCCCGAGGCGCTCGGGGCTCTGATTTTTGGCCACGACAATAGCACCTCGAAATCGTGCGGACTCCCAACTCTCTTTTTTCCTTCACGCCTCCGATTCATAAGCTAGTGTTTCGATGGAGGAATACCTTGTCAGGGGAACATCACCATCCCCACTGACTCGTCACTCGCATTCGTGATCGCCGTCGCGAAGCCTCGCTTCGCTTTCGATCGTCCTACGTGGAGTCTGCTGCTATGAGATATGCTCGCCACTTAACTCGCCGACCCCGTCGTCAGCGGCCGCCGAAAGCCGTGCGGCGCCGCGGTACCGTCTTGATTCTGACTGCACTGCTGCTGGTCCTCCTGACCGCCATGTTGGCCTTCAGCATCGACGTCGGCTACATGTACACGTCGCAGGCCCATCTGGACCGAGCTGTCGACGCGGCGGCCCTCGCCGGTGCCGGAGAACTCTATAAAGGGACTGCAGCGGCTGAGGACGCCGTGGTCGAATATCTCGTCCGGAACCCGGTCGGCCAAGGGACGACCGTGATTGATGCTGATATGCTGAGCCAACTCAAGGCGGACTTCTTGCAGCAGCATCGTGACGACTTGACCATCACGGCGGGTCGATGGAACCCTGTCACCAAAACCCTCGAAACGGCTCTTGGAAATAACCCGCCTTCGGCACTCGAAGTCTCGCTAGCCTACACCGATCTTCCCACGTTCTTCGGCCGCATCCTCGGCAAGGACTCGTTCACCGTTCGCTCGTCGGCCATCGCCACTTACCAACCGCGCGACATCGTCGTCGTGATCGACCTTTCGGCCTCCATGAACGACGACAGCGAACTCAAGTCGGTCTCGCGCCTCGGACAAAGCTTCATCGAAGACAGCCTCTACCAAATCTGGCAAGACCTCGGCAGTCCGACGTACGGAAATATGACGTTTACACCTCGTTATATCTCAACGAGCAACACGTCTCGTATCAAACGCGAACTCGGCTTGGACCGGGTGCCTTATCCATATCCGTCGGGGAGTTGGGACGACTATATCAGCTACGTGAAATACGACTACTATGTTCGGCGTGCCGGCTACCGGAGGAAATACGGCATGCTGACACTCATCAACTATTGGCTCTACCGCAAGCCGCTGCGGTCTCAGACACCCGATCTGTGGAAAGCCAGTTGCCAGCCAATCGACTCGGTCAAAGATGCCGTCGATGTGTTCCTCGATTTCATGGAACAGAATACGACTCAAGACCGAGTGGGACTGGCCGTGTACAACTCGGCTGCCGGCGTCGGCGAGATGGAAATCGCACTGACAAGCAACTTCAGTGCGGTGCGTGCCGCTACCCGCACGAAGCAGGCAGGTCACGACCACGGCTGGACGAACATCGGCGGAGGAATCGAAGCCGCTCGCAAACACCTCCAAAACAACGCCCGTCCCTCCACCTTCAAGATGATCGTCCTCTTGACCGACGGTGTGACCAACTGGAATTCCTGGGGTTATGGCCCGTCAGCATCGCGAGCCAAAGTGCGCTCCGAGGCCCAACTGTGCAAGGATCTGGGCTACCCGATCTTCACGATCAGTTTGGGCGCCGGAGCCGACAAGAACTTGATGCAGGAAGTCGCCGATACGACCGAGGGCAAGCACTTCAATATTCCCGGCGGGATGACGGTGGCTCAATACCGCAATCAGTTGATGCAAGCGTTTCAGGAAATCGCGGCGCATCGACCACTGAAGATCGTCGCCAATAATTACTCTCAAAGCGCCAACTGACCCTCCATCCGTCCCGGGCTCGTTTGCCCAACCACCACCATCGCCACCGGGCCGGCCGACCCCCACGCCAGGGTCGACCGGCCCTCTCTTTTTAGAACCATCGACCCTTAGTTGTGGGGGGAGATTGTTAGTCCCAACAGATTGTGCGCATAATAGCAACGCTTTTGACAGCGTTCTGGGGGTTCCACCCCAGATCGCCATGGCGCTCGTCGAAAGCGAAAGGCTGTTCTACTCCCCGGATTCGCGAGGAACCGACTCATGCGCACAAGGTCCTCCCGGCAGCGCCGCTCGCCGCGGCCCGATCGTCGCGGCACGCGCCGACGCTCCTTACTCGTCGAAGGTCTCGAACCCCGACTCGTCTTGTCCGCTTTGGATATCGATCCTCAAGTTTGGCACCCCGGTGGACCGTCCGACGGCATCGACACCTTTCCCACCGGCGGAGGCTCGGGGAATTACTCGTTCAGTGACGGCAACCGTTGGAGCCGCACCGCTACCCAAGGAGGCAACCTGAAGCAAGGCGATCCGACGGTGCTGACCTGGAGCATCGTCCCGGACGGCACACCCATTCCCGGATACGCGAACGAGTCGGCGGCGCCGAGTAACTTTCGAGCTTGGATGCAGAGTCTCTATGGTGGCAGTGCGTCCGGCCCCGCCAAAGACCAGCCCTGGTTTTCGCTCTTTGTGAGCATGTTCAACAAGTGGTCGGACAAGACCGGCGTGACCTACGTCTACGAAGACGCGGACGACGGGAAAGAATTGGGATCTCGCTTTCCGGGAGAACTGGGAGTCCGCGGCGATGTGCGCATCGGGGGCCACCGGATCGACGGCAACAACGGCATCCTCGCCTACAATTTCTTTCCCAACGTAGGCGACATGGTATTCGATACGGCCGACAGCTTTTTCAACAACAAGGGATCCAATTCGCTTCGTTTGCGCAACGTGGCCGCTCATGAGCACGGCCACGGCCTCGGCATCGCCCATGTCTGCCCCATCAATCAGACGAAGCTGATGGAACCTTTCTATTCGGGGGCGTTCGACGGTCCTCAACACGATGACATTCTCGCGGGCAATCGAGGTTACGGTGACCCCTACGAAAAACCTCGTAGCAATGATGCGATCAACAAGGCGACGAATCTGGGAACGCTCGGAGATGGAACCCGCGATATCCTCGATGCCAGTATCGACGACGCGACCGATATCGATGTCTACCGCTTCACTGTCGATGCGCCGAAAAAAATCGCGATTACCGTCAGTCCGGTCGGCAGCACGTACAAGAGCGGCCCGCAGAACTCGAATGGAAGCTGCAGCGCCGGCACCGACTTCAACAGCAAGGCGCAAAGCGACCTCTCCTTCGAAGTGCTTGCCTTCGACGGAACAACCGTGCTCGCGAGTGTCAACAACACCGGGCGCGGCGTCGACGAGACCCTCGCCGAACTCCGGCTCCCCGCCAAAGGCGACTACTACCTCCGAGTCAAGGGACTCGACAAGAAAGCTCAACTTTATAACACCGCGATTACCGTCTCGGCCAACACCGCTGCCGTTCGCGGCCTCGTCCATTTCCAAGCCCCCATCTATGACTTCGGCCAGCAGGTCGGAATCGAAGTGCGCGATACGGACCTGATCGGCTCAAACAGCATTACCGTAAAACTCACGTCGCCCGCCGGCGACGAAGAAACCGTCACACTCAACGATGCCGGCGGCGGGCTCTTCCGAGGCACCATTGAGCTCGCGAACGCCTCCTCAGTCCAGAAGAACAACAACAAGATCGAAGCGAACGCCGGTGAAACTCTGACCGTCACTTACAACGACGCCAACACCGGTAGCGGCTCAGCCGGAACAGCTACGGCTACCACCACAGTGTTCAAGGAAGTCTGCGAAGGCCCCGACGCTGCCGGGTATGTCGCCTGCACGGCCATGCCGAATTTCGAGGACATTTCCAATACCGGCAAGAAGATTCTCGTCAATGAAGATGACACGACGGTGGAACTGACCGATAGCGATTTGGGCAGCTTTACCTTCGACTTCTATGGCACGACGTACCCTAATGTATATGTCAACAGCAATGGACTGCTGACGTTCGGAGGCAGCCCTGGCGGAGCCCCAACCAATTCCGACCTGACCTCGTCCCCCACACCAGCCACTCTCGCCGTCTACTGGGACGACCTCTATACCATGGGCATCGGCGACCAGGTCTACTGGGAAGTCAAAGGCTCAGGAGCATCCGAACGACTGATCGTGCAGTGGAACGACGTGCGCTACGCGGTGGGCGACGGAGACGGAGTCTTCTTTCAAGCGGTGCTCTATAAACAGACAGGCGTCGTCGAATACAACTACCTGGATCTTCGAGGCAATACGGCGGCCGATGATGGCAAATCCGCCACCGTCGGCATCAAAGCGAGTGGCAACCAGGGAACTCGGCGAATTCTCCTGGCCAAAGACAACGGCCCGAACACCTACGTCGAAACGGGAAAAACCATCCGGATCGCCAGGAAGGGACTCCTCACCGTCAACGTGGTCGCTGATTCGGTAGCCGAGAATGCCGGTGCGGGAGCCACGCGGGTAACCATCACTCGCAGCAACGCCGGAACCTCCTCGGCACTCACCGTCAACCTCAGCAGCTCCGATACGTCAGAAGCCACCGTTCCCGCTACAGCCACGATTCCCGCAGGCCAGAACTCGGTCACCGTCGACCTGACCGCCGTTGACGATACACTGCTCGACGGAAATCAAACCGTTACCATCACCGCGACCGCCACCGATTTTCTTCCGGGCAGCGATACCGTCACGGTCACCGACTACGAGACTCTGACCGTGGCCATCAGCGCCGATGCCATCGCGGAGAATGCGGGAGCCGGAGCGACGACCGCCACCGTCACGCGAAGCAACACCGATAACGGCGCAGCACTCACCGTCAACCTCGCCAGTAACGACACCACCGAAGCCACGGTGCCATCCACGGTAACCATTCCCGCTGGCAAGGCCTCCGTCTCCTTCAACATCGACGCCGTCGATGACACGCTTCTCGATGGGACTCAAACGGTTACCATCACCGGCACCGCCAGCGGCTACCAGCCGATCGCCGACACCGTCGATGTCACCGACTATGAAACGCTCACCGTCATCATCGCCGCAGACGCGATCGCCGAAAATGCGGGAGCCGCCGCTACGACTGCCACCGTTACGCGAAGCAACACCGATAACGGCGCAGCACTCACGGTCAACCTCGCCAGCAACGATACGACCGAAGCCACCGTGCCGTCCTCGGTCACCATTCCCGCTGGAAAGGCCTCCGTCTCCTTCAACATCGACGCCGTCGATGACACGATTCTCGACGGAACCCAGACCGTCACCATCACTGGCACCGCCAGTGGCTACGAGCCTATCGCCGACACCGTCGACGTTACCGACTACGAGACACTCACCATTGCCATCGCCGCCGACGCCATCGCCGAAAACGCGGGAGCTGCAGCCACGACCGCCACGGTCACGCGAAGCAACACCGACAACAGCGCGGCACTGACCGTCAATCTCGCCAGCAACGACACGTCGGAAGCCACGGTGCCAGCCACCGTCACCATTCCCGCTGGAAAGGCGTCCGTCTCCTTCGCCATCGACGCCGTTGATGACACGCTACTCGATGGAACCCAGACT
>WFWZ01000241.1 GCA_015490875.1 Planctomycetaceae bacterium | reverse complement strand
GGGCTGGAGTTCTTCGATGCGGCGAGCCAGTTCGTGACACTTCATCGATGCAGTCCTCAGGGGTGTCTCAGGAGTCGTTGGCGGCGGAAGAGAATGTTCCTCGCGGTGGCGCTGGGAACGGACGCTACCGCTTCCAGGACACACGTCTACCGAACCGTAGCTCGCCGCAGAAAGGTTCCCGAGCGTTCGAGGACCTGGCAGCGGGAAATCGCCGGCTTCTATGCCGGTTATAGCTGTTTCAATGGATGCGCAGCGTGCGCGGGATTGGATGGAAGGCGGGTTAGGGAAGCGCAGCTCCCCGCGTCGTCGTTCACGACCACGGTTTCAGCTCATCGAGCAAATCGCTCAGCGCCAATGCCCGAACCTTTCTTGCCAGATCGAAGGAATGCCGACCGGCATGAACGACGAACAACCGTTGTAGTTTCAGGTCCGACAGCGCAGTGCGCATTGACGGTGTGAGGCCGGGCGACGAGGTCCGTTTCACTTCGAATCCCCAGCGCTTCCGGCCCCGGACGAGCAGCAGGTCGAGTTCCGCTCCGGCATGAGTGGCCCAGAAGAAATACTCCCCCGGCGCGGCGCCGAGATGTTGGATGATTTGATGAATGACGAATCCTTCCCACGAAGCACCGACTTTCGGATGCGACTCGAGATCGGCAAGCCTCGTCAGACGTAACAGCGTATGCAGGAGTCCCGTGTCGGCGAAATAGAGCTTGGGGGATTTGACCTGACGTTTTTTCAGATTCTCATGCCAAGGTTGCAATAGGTGGATGACGAATGCCGACGCCAGGACGTCGAGGTAGCGGTTCACCGTCTTGTTCGAGACGCCGAACGCCCGGGCGAACTCCGAAGCATTCCAGATGTTGCCGTGGTAATGCGCGAGCATGGACCAGAAGCGGCGGAGGACCGCCGATGGTGTGCGGATGCCAAGTTGCGGCAGGTCGCGTTCCAAGAACGTCTGAATGAAGTCGCGCCGCCACTGGTCGCTGGCCGCAAGCGTGGGTGCCGTGTAGGAAGGAGGGAATCCGCCGCGCAGCCACAGCCGAGCGTGGTTTTTCGTGCCGACTTCCGCCAGGGAGAACCCCGGCAGTTCGTAGTAGGAGATGCGGCCCGCGAGCGACTCCGAGGACTGCCGCAGCATCTCCGGCGATGCACTGCCGAGAATCAAAAAGCGAGTCCGTACCGGGCGGCGGTCGGCCAGCACACGCAGCGTGGGAAAGAGATCCGGATACCGCTGGATCTCGTCAAGGATCACGAGGCCGCGCAGCGGTTCCAGTGCCAGCGCCGGATCGCTCAGACGAGCCAGGTCGCGACTGTCCTCCAGGTCGAAATGCGTTGTCGGTCCTCGGTGTTGTTTGGCGAACTGGCGAGCCAGAGTCGTCTTGCCGATCTGCCGAGGACCAATCAGCGCCACGACGGGATACGTGCGGAACCGACGCTTGAGCTCAGACAGATGTTTGGTCCGTGGAATCATACCAACATTATACCTTGAAATCTGGGAGATCAAGTCCCAATTTTCAAGGTATTGGTTTTCTGGTCCAACACGCAGAACGACGGTCCAGGCTCGGCGCACTGTGCCGCCCCTACTAGAAAAGAGTCAGTGTGAGCCAGCACACTCGCTGTACCGATGGGGACCCGACAATCCAGTCCAGGGACAGGGGCTGATACAGCTGTGAGCAATCGTCCACTAGCTCAGATCAAATGCCTGTGGCGCCGCAAATGGTGCCGACCGAACTGATCCGAGCGTCCCACGTCGCCACACGTTCTATCGGGTCACGCTCGCCATCCGATTACAAAAGACCAAACTCTGTCAACGTCTTCCGCAACGACGCTTCTTGCTGCTCGTCCAGCGGCGTCATCGGCAAACGCAGCTCCCCGCTGTCGCGTCCCAATAACCGCATCGCGGCTTTGATGGGGATCGGGTTGGTCGCCAGGGACAACATATCCCGACAGAGCGGGAAAAGACGGTGGTGCAGTCGGCAGGCAGCCGCTGCGTCGCCCGCGGCGAAAGCGTCGACCAGTTCCTTCATCGCTCCAGGGACGATGTTGGCCACCACCGAGATTACCCCTTCACCGCCTACCGATAAAAGCGGCAGCGTGAGGCTGTCATCGCCGCTCAAGAGCGTCAAATCGGTGGTGCTCAGTATTTCCGAAGCCTGATCGAGCGAACCGGTCGCCTCCTTGACCATCGTGATGTTGGAAAGTTCCGCGAGTCTCGCGATGGTCGACGGCTCGATGTTCTTCCCTGTCCGCCCCGGAATGTTGTAGACGCAAATGGGCAGCTCCACTTCCTCGGCGACCGCTCGATAGTGCTGATAAAAGCCCTCTTGAGTCGGTTTGTTATAGTACGGAGCCACCATGAGCGCCGCGTCGGCACCGGCTCGAGCCGCAAAGCGCGTCAGTCGAAGCGCTTCGGCGGTGCTATTCGAGCCCGTCCCGGCCATAACCTTGACTCGCCCGGCCGCCATTTGCACCGTCTCCGCGATGACGCGTTCATGCTCCTCGTGCGAGAGCGTCGGCGATTCGCCGGTCGTACCGACCGGACACAAACACGTCACACCCGCGTCGACCAGAAAGTCGATCTGCTCCCGCAATCGAGCGAAATCGATCTGGCCATCGCGGAAGGGAGTCACAATTGCGACGGAAACACCAGCGAAGTCGGATCCTTTGCGCGCCATTCGATGGGTCCAGTATTCTGGGAAAGCCAACCTACCACGAAACGACGACCGATCCCCCTCGCGACCGAGACTCCTAGAACTCTACGACTGGGGAGGCCGGACGGGCGACCATCATAGAGGCGCCGCCGGGGCGAGGCCACTCGGGGATCACGCCAGGCCCGCCGCGATCGCTTCTTTCATCTCCCGAACGGCTCGCTCCATCCCGACCAAAACCGCGCGGGCGACAATCGCATGGCCAATATTGAGTTCCCGCATTTCGGGGATGGCGGCGACGGGAGCCACATTGCGGTAGTGGAGTCCGTGTCCGGCGTGCAACAGGAGTCCCAGGCGCCGGACTTCGGCCCCGGCGGCCGTCAATCGCTCGAGTTCCCTTGCGCGAGCCTCACCGGTGGCCAGACTGTACGCCCCTGTATGCAACTCGACCGCCTCGGCCCCCACTTCGGCCGCCGCTTGAATCTGCGGCGGCTCGGGGTCGAGAAACAAACTGACGAGAATCCCGGCCTCCCGAAGCCGCTCCACCGTATTCGCCACCAACTCGCGTTGCCCCACGACATCGAGGCCCCCTTCGGTCGTGATCTCCTCACGCCGCTCGGGAACCAGCGTCGCCTGGTCGGGCTCGAGCCGACAAGCGAACTCGGTGATCACCTCGTCGCAGGCCATCTCCAGGTTGAGTTTGCATTGGACCGTCGTCTTGAGCCGTTCGACGTCGTGCTGCTGGATGTGCCGCCGATCTTCGCGCAAATGGACGGTGATGCCGTCGGCCCCTGCCAACTCCGCCAAGACGGCTGCCCAAACCGGGTCCGGTTCGAACGTCTTCCGCGCCTCGCGAATCGTCGCCACGTGGTCGATGTTGACTCCCAGTTCAATCATGGTGGGCGTCTGCCAAGTTCAAGGAAGTGGAAATCACGGCCTCGTCATTGTCAGAGTAGTGCCGGCAAGGGACGCCACACAAGTCGGCGCGATTACAGCGGTTCCACTCGATACCCGTGGTTGTCGGTACAGCCGACCAGGACACGGGTTGCCTCGAACTCAGGCCACTGTCGGCTCGATGTGGCAAGATCTTCGGCAGCCGAGCGGGATGGCATCACGGCGAACAGTGTCGGTCCCCACGAGCTTTGACCTACGCCGGAAACCCCCGCATCGCGCAATCGAGCCACGCGGCGAGCCAACAGTTCGCCATGGAACGGTCCTCCCTGGACACTCGCGAATTGCAAACCCGCCTGATAGCCGAACGCATAGAGTTTCTCAGCGAATGCGTCGAAATCGGCTTGGCGAGCTGCCTCGACGACCGCACAAGCCAGCTCTTTGAGTTGAGCCGGTGAGCAAGTCTCCTCGGAGGGAGAACCGACTCGAGCGCTCGCCGCAAACGCCTCTTCTTCTTGGTGACCGGCAATTCCCTGCCGTCGCGGGTCGAGCCACACCAGCCAGTGCCATGAACTTGGAGGTTCAACGCGCGCTGCCAATGGCGTCAGAGCGCAGTTGCAGGGATCATCCGGCTGTCCCGAAGCGAACAGGAGGCCGCCACTGCAAAACCCATACGACCCGATCGCCGAACGACGGCCGCGGCCGACCGACACCGCCAGCTTCGAAACCTCGGGAACCGGCTCGCCTCGCCAGTGGTGAAGTAGGGTTGCCGTAGCCAGCGCCAATTGGGTGCCACTGCCAAGCCCCGAATGCGGCGGCAACGGCTCATCGACCCGGATCGCACACCCGAGTTGCTCGAGTCGGACGCCGTGATTTGAGGCCCACTGGGCGGCGAACTCTGCGACGCGGTCGGCTTGAGGTCCATGCGTGCGGAAGGCCCGGTCGGGATGCACCCTGAGGACGAGCGCCGGCGGCTGAACCATGACCCCGAGGCTGGCGTAACAGAGAGGACCTTGGTGGTTGGTGGCGAAGAGTCCAAAATGGAGGCGCGCAGGGGCCGTCAAACGCACCGGGCAGTGCGAGTGGAGCGACGGCGAGGATGACGGAGGTGCCGATTCCATGGGATGTGACACGACGGTGGGTCGAAGCGGCATGCGCGCCGGGCGAGCGGCCAGGCGGAGCGTTCGAGGCCGAGCCTGGATGGGGACATGGGCACGCGCCACGTTGCTCCTGTCGCTGATTATGGTGGCTGTTGCCGCCGGCTGCCGCAAGCAGCCTCGCCAGCAACCAAGCGAAGGGAAGCGGAAAGAGCCGGAGGTCACTGAGCCATCAGCCGAGTCCGGCGGAAAGAAGAAGGAGCGGGGAGACTCGAGCCTGGAGAAGCCGGCACCTCCCGAGTACACGGCGGAACAGATCCAGGAGATCCTTCACAAGCGGGATATCGCGGTCGCTCGATTGGAAGCTGGGTTGGTTTATGTCGAGCAAGACGGCCAGCGCCGAAGTTCCGTCGAGATCGCCGAGGAGATCTTTCGCGAACTGCAGGAGTTGGCGCCGCACGAGCGGCTGCCGCATCAGAATCTTACGGTTGGACGCGTCTTTGTGCTGCGCGCTGTTGACGATGAGAAGCGCGAGGAGGTTCGCGGGCCGGCACTCGAAGCGACCGAAGCCTTCCTGCAAAGATATCCCGACTTGCCGGATGCCTACTTGCTGCGTTACGACGCGATGACCTATCAGCTCGGCGAGGTGCGGCGGCGACGAATCACCAGGGATGTCGTGAAGATGCTGCAAGAAGGAATCCGCCGCAATCCAAGGGATGTTCGGCTGTTGATGACGCTCTTTGAATTCTCCAGAGAAAGTCGCGTTCCTGAGGTGAAGGAACTAGCGCCGGAGATCATTGAACGCGCGATCAACCTGGCACCGGACAACATCTATGTTCTTCGGTATTGGCTTATGACACTTGCCAACAGCCGTTCGCCTCGCGTGGCCGAAGCCGCTCGGAAGGCTCGCGAAGTCTTCGGGCCGATTTTGATGCGAGTGCAACTCCAGACGGGAACCTCGCTCGAGACCTATTTCGACCAGATCGTGGAGAATCCTGACAAGGCTCGCTTCTTGGTCATCTC
>WFWZ01000240.1 GCA_015490875.1 Planctomycetaceae bacterium | reverse complement strand
CGCCCTCCCAACTCGCAAAACCTCGTTCGTGTATGACATGATCGGCTTCTTTCACGACCGCTATGAGCCCAAAAGGTTTCTGTCAAAGTTCGTTTCGCTCCAGAATCACGCACAGCGATTCAGTGACTGTCAGGTGCTTGGAACTTCAGGCAGAGCCGTACGTGCGGTTCGCTTCCAGCGGCCGCTTTGTTTCCGGAAGAGACCTTTCAGGATTCCAACTGCCATGGCAATCTGGCTCATCGTGAAGTAGAACGCGATGCCACCGATGCGGGTTGTCCGGACACGTATGGAGGCAGCGGCCACAGCGGCTACAAGATAGAAGAGGATTTGGGCAACAAGCGTGATTTGGTAGATCGTGCCCTGTCTCCAAAGGCAGGCGTTGGCAATGAGAAGTGCGATCAACCAAAAGGGTGTCAGCCAGCGCAGGAGTTTGTGGGAGATGAATTGCCACAGTTCGACGGGGCGCGTCACGGGGGGCCATTGACGGCGTTTCAATACTTGTGCCGCGCCGGCGGAAACCCGTACTCTCCTCCGAAACTCATCCTTTGACGTGGGAGTTCCATTTTCGTCGGCGATTGCCTCGGGCACGTACACGATGCGATAGCCGGCTCGGATCACGTGCATGGAAGTCACGAAATCGTCGAGAATCGTATCAGGAGAGACTTTCGGCATGAGTTGGCGTCGGACGACGTACATGCCACCGTCGACACCCATCATCGAACCGATAAGAGACTCGCCGGTATGGACAGCCCGTTCGATACGATAGTAGAGCGACTCACCTCTCCCGAAATCGCTCGCGTCATTCAGGAGCCGCACATTCCCGCTGGCGGCACCGACTCGGCTGTCCCCCAGTTGTTTGACCAGGTGTTTCAGTGCGTCTGGTCGAAAGAAGACATTGGCATCGCAAAGGCAGACGACGTCTGACGTTATCTGTTCGATGGCTCGGTTAATCGTTGCCGCCTTTCCGTGGTTCGGAGTGCATGCCAGCACTTGGATGCGAGGATCGCGTTTTTGGTAGTCCAGAGCGATATCGACAGTCCGATCCGTACTACCATCACTGGCGACGAGGATAGTGAGGCGATCGGAGGGGTAATCGAGGGTAAGGGCATTGTCCAGTTTAGCTGCAAGAACAGATTCTTCGTTGTGGCATGGAATGACAATGGTAACGGAAGAGAAGACGTTGGAGCCGAGAAGATTCCGGTACGTTGAACGGCGTCTTAGCCATCGCCATACGATACAGACCGCCGGATAGACCACCAAAGAGTAGGCCAAGACGCCTATAACCATGCCGAAAACGATAGTGGCCACAGATGACATCAGCAGGCAGTGGTTCCGTCCATTGTCAGGCATCTAGGGAAGCAGGCATGGGAAAAGGGCTGGGTGTTCAACCGCCGATCCGTATGCAAGTGTTCATGACTCGCCTAACGTGCGAGCAGCATAGGCGTTCGTCGACGCTCATGCGTCTGAATTGCTCTTGTCAGAACTGCTCTGGCAGACGCAGCAACGGATTCCCAGCTTCTATTTTCCATCACAGAACGAATGTAGTCCCGGTCCCACGAGCGAGCCAGAGCGCCGGTGATCGCTTCGGCAGCTGCTTCAGCTGTTCGTTCGGGCACAATCCACCCCATGCGGTCGTCGGCCAACTCGTCACGTATTCCCGACAAAGGAGTGCCAATCGCTGGTGTTCCACACGCAAGTGCTTCCAGTAACACATTCGGTGATCCCTCTCGCGACGACAGGAGAACAAAGACGTCGGCTGCATTGTACCAGGTCGGCAGGGATGCTTGTGGCTGGGGGCCGGCGAGGTGTACATGTCCTGTCAGGCCCAGTCGGTGAATAGTTTCTTCGATTTTCCGGGTGTAGTCTCGACCATGCCTTCCTGGTCCACCAACAATTACAAGACGCGCTCGGGGGTGAGTGCGCAGCACCGACGGCAGCGCCTCGACGAGAAGGTGAAATCCCTTCAGCTCCTGTCTGTCCCCAACGGAGAGGATTACCGGAGCGTCGTCGAGCCCTAATTCACGTCGACACTGCACTCGGTCAAGTGGCCGAAACTGGCTAATGTCCACCCCGTTCGCGATTTTGACGACGCGTGCTGGTTCTGCACCATTTTCTATCATCGCAGTGGCGATGTCACTGGATAAGGCAACCGCAGCGTCCGCTTTGCCAAGGGCCCATCGAATACGGCTTCTCTTAAAGGCCATTGAGGGAAATCGCAACATGTCTTCCCCGCGGCCTGTTATGACAGTCGGGACGTCCATCTTCTTTCCCAGCCGAACTGCGGCGACGCCGCACGGGAAGACGAAATGTGCATCGATTACATCGAAAGCGAACCCGCTCGTGCATAGGCGGTGCGCCGCCTTGCAAATAGCCGGGTAGACCAAATCGGAGTGCACATATCCGCCGAGCTTTGGAGGGAGAGGATAACGAGGACGAACGACGGTAACACCTCCGTATGTCTCTGCGGTTGGATATTGTGAGTAGATATACCATCTTCGGAAAGCTCGGACCGGTGGAAACCAAGGAACCGGCGCAATCACACGAACTTCCGTGTCGGGCATCGATGCCAAAGCTCGCACGCGGTGATAGACGAACCGTCCCCGGCTTGGATCAACTTTCGAGGGAAACGGCATACTCACAACAAGGATGCGCACAGGCTCTTTCCTGTAAGTCCTCAAGCGATTGAATGGAATTGACCGAGTCTTCCTGCCGTTTCCATACCATCGATGGAGATTCGAACCGAAATCGGCTCAGGTTCATCCCAGATCGTCCATAGGAACTCACTATCCGCCGGACTGGCATCCGTCTCACAAGAGAAACCATCACCGAGAGGTTCTTCACCGCATTGGATCCGAAAACCCCGGTATGTCACCTCGAAGGGAAGAAGTGAACCAACATGAGTGACGACAAGAGTCGAATTGTTAACAGTTTCTCGATAAGAGACTCGACGCGAGGAGAAGAGTTCCCCGTAGCCGGGAGCTCGCCAGCCCACCGGCGAATCGTTAGCTGAAGTCTCGACGTGCCACTGCACTCGACCGGCTATGTTCCAGGCTCTCAAGGCAGCGGCGCCGGAAGTGTCACAAGCGTCTTCTGGGCCGTCGTCGTTCGAAACGACCAGACTTTCTCCTGGCTGCCAATACCATGCAACTTCACGCGGGCGATCGCAGTTGACGTAATCTGCGATCCACAAACCCATCGGGGGAATCCATAGGATGTGCCGTTTTACGATTACACCGTCGCCCCATTCCGCGCATCCGACCGCAGCGTGAATCGCGCCGGCGAACTGAGCGGCCATGTTGGGCTGAGAACGGGCATGCGACCAATCGAGTCGCCCGGCATACCTAGCGGGTGGAGCACCTTCTACCGCGATCGTGTTGTGTGCCTCCGCGCCTCGAAAAAAACGAATCCACGCTTCCGGTCCGCAATAGAACGGCATGCCCGAATCGACAAGTAAGGGACGGCCGTCCTTGCAGTAGAGAACTTGAAGGACATCTACATGACCGTGTGCGGTTGACGGAACTTCATCATCATGAAGGCCAGCTGCCACCGGACCGGCATCAAACAAGATCCAATCTTTCTGATCCCTCGCAATGAAATAGCCGGATTCCCGTAAGACAGTGCTTGATTTCGCACTATTGCGAGGTAGGGCATCCCAAACTCCAAGTCCCTCCACACCGGTCAACCAATAGGCCTCTTCACCCGCCCAGCCGCCAGATGTCTTAAGGTAGGAGTCTCGAAACAAGACAGCGCCCAATGAACAGATCGATTCAAAGTTCCAAAAGTCCTTCGGATAGACGGGAATCGATCGCGCCGAATCGACGTCACCGATGGCCGGCCACCTGCCGTCAGGACGGCGCATATGGATCGCCACCTTGAACGCTCTTTGCACAATCGTTTCGAGTTCACTGAGGGGCGAGCCGTTTCGACGTTCCACAAGCAGGGCCATTGATAAAAAGCCCAGTGTGTAGAAATGGTATCCCATCGCCTGTTCTACGGTGAATCCATCCCGATAGAATTGCCGAGGACCATACTGGAGTAGAATTCTGCGGGCTTTCTCTCGCCACCGAATGGCTCGTGGCAGATGCTGCAAGGCATGCCCCAGCAAGAGTAAGCCTGTGCCCTCCCCCATGAGGTGGTTATAGGGACTCGAGTAGTACGACGGGTGGCGGTGCAGATACTCGGCGTGATCAACCAAGCTGGCGACAATGACCTCCAGTTGCTCCTCAGTCCACTCGCCCCAATCTCGCAAGCCTGCAAGCGACCAAATCCACGAGATCGCCCGCATGGCAACTTCAAGAGCACTGGTCCAGTGTACGCCATAGCCCGGTGGATTGGCCGCAATCCAGTCGAGAATCAGGCTGCGGCAACGATCCGCGTAGATGTCCTTGCGCGTCAGGCACCAAGCGAGGGCCAATTCGCTACAGTACTGTTGGCGTCCCAGTTCCCAAATGTATTTTACGTCTACGCCATCAGGAATATGGCAATGAACATCGACGTCCGAATGGAAAATTCGAGGCCATTCGTATCCGGTCCGAGGATCCCGGTGCCAATCGATCGAATCACTTAACTGGAGTTCGTGTCCGAGCATCGGCCACTTGCCACTTATGATCCGATCAGCTCTCTGAATCACGCTTTGCCGTAACACAACGAACTCGGCGGTGCGCGATTCACGTAATAGTTGAAGCTGCTCGAATTTTGTTCCGGGAACAAGCGCCTGAGCCGCCGAAAGCACACAGGCGCCGGAACCACTATGCATTCGAACCGTACTTCGGAAACGGGACGAGTAGAGCACTCGCTCCCAATTCGTGCACAGTTTCTCCCTTAGACGCCCCGCCACTTCTGCCAGCGGCATCTTCCGAAGCTTCACCAATTGTCGTCGCGAAAACATCGGAAATGCTGTCAAACGTAGAAAACCTCAACCGGAACTCTCCCGTCCCTCCGTCTATCCAATTGTACGGTCTACAGCAGCCTTCAACCCTCGTGGCTGTGGATGCGGAATGAGCGGGAATGAAGAGCATGTCGCATCGCTTGGTAGGTATAGGCCATCAGTTGCCGGCGGACACAGAGGCGAACCCATCTCGCGTGGACCGACTGTTTCGTATTTCGAGGGACACGGAGGACATATGTCAAGAGACGGCAGATTAGGTGCCGGATCATCAATGCGCGATACATCGGAGACGACTCAGCATCCGGCCTCCCATAACCACGCAGGAAGGCGCGCCGCCAACAGCGGATCGGCCACAATCTCCACGGAAAATAGATTTGGAGCATCTCGAGTCGGTGGATGAAATAGGTCACATCCTGCAGCGGCACGCCCACACGCGCCATCGTGAAATCGATCGGCGTCAATGTTTCGCCGTCCCAGATGATGTTCCCCGGGGCGTAGTCGCCGTGGGACCAAACCTGAGCGTTTTCTGGTGGCGGCGATGCGGCAACAAGGCCCTCCAAGACGCCGAGCACACAACGGCAACGCTTTGAAGTCATCCAGGGGTAATGCTCCGCAAGACGCGCGAGCCGGATCTGGCAATACTCGACGAGGTCGGTCGGAGTCAGCTCGCCGATTTGGATCGCATCGCCCGGCAGGCATTCAAGCGTTTGATATCGCGAGAGCCACCTTCCTGCCAACCATGTCGCCCTGAGTGTTCCCAGGGACGGTCGCCGCTGCCCTCCTTCTGACAAGAGCGCGCGATCGAGCGTGTCGCCGGGAATGGCTCGAGTTGCAATCGTCAGCTCATCGGCATGCCAGAAAACGAGTTCCTGACGCCCCAGGCGATTGCAGTCAAGATGGACTTGCCCTAACCGCTCCAGCAATGACGCCTCACGCTCGATTCGAGCTCGGAGTGTGGCTGTTGAACCCTCCCAGTCCGATTCGGAAAGCCGTTTTATGTAGACGGTACAGCCATCGACATCGGCGCGCGTTACCTGACTGGTCAGTCGAGTGACAGGCGCATAATTCCCGTTCGATGATAAAGCCACGGAATCGCCTATGCCTATGATCACCGACCGGCTGCGAGCAACGGACCGTAAATTGATGCGTAACTTTCGACCGGCTCGGCGAACTCCCGTCGGATCGGAACCCGACCGTGGTACACCCGGAAATACGCTACCGACAAGGCGGTGAACCAGTATCCCCATTCGGCATCCAAAAACGACCCAAACATGCACTCACCGAGAAATCCCAGAGTGCCCGTGATGATCGAAAGACCGAGGAGCTTTGCGAAGAGTTCCGTCTCCGCTGGCAGCGATTTCATGAGACGGTAGGCAAGCAGGATCCCTCCACCGATGAACGTCAACTGGAGGAGAAGTCCTTGAATCCCCCACTCGCACGCCTGGTTGATGAATCCGTTGTGTACCGACCTCGCTTCGAATTCGGTACCGGCAACCATCTTGATGTAGCGGGGACCGTAGACTCGTTTAAAGCCGTTGCCGCCCGTTCCGAACGGATGGTCCCGGATCATCTGAAGGCCGGCCTTCCAGTATTCAAGTCTCCCTGCCGCCGACTCGTCGCGTTCCTCTGGTTTGGCGAACGTCGTCCAGAATCGTTCGACAATCCGCGGGTCTCCCAACAGCAACCAGACGGCTAAGGCCCCAAATCCCACGAGCTGGAGGGTTTTCTTGCGGACATTCGGCGGTGACATGACGAGCAGCAGGATAGCCGAGGCGATCGCCGACAGGAAAGCGCCCCGGCTGTTGCACAGTAATACGACGTTGACGAGGAATGGAGCAATTGGGAGCATTAGTACTTTCTCCCAACGTTTTCCCGCGAGAAAGAATGCTCCGGTCAGTGGCAGCACGGTGACCATCAGTGAAGCCAACTGGTTGGCCCCCGTCGCCCCTGGCGCCCCGATCCCTTCGAGCCGCCCATGAACAATGTCACCTCGATCATTGATGGTCTGCTCATAACCGATATATCCAGCGCCGATCAAGATTGAAAGAAGGATGATCTTCAGATCCCTCTCCGTCGCTGCCGCCGCGACGATAAGGAAAAAGAACAAGACAAACTTCACAAGCTGCCAATAGGGACCTGCGCTG
>WFWZ01000239.1 GCA_015490875.1 Planctomycetaceae bacterium | reverse complement strand
TTCCGTCGAGAAGGAGTCGAAGTGGATTCCTGCTCGTGCGCGGGCTCGGTACGTCCGCCGAAAGCTCGAAGCGGAAGCCGAGTCGGCGGGAAAGTACGCATTTTCCATCGAAAAGCCGACGCAGGAAGCCAGTGTGCGGATTGCCGTGGGGGATGCGCGCGAGACGGTAGAGGTTCGGCCATTGCATCGTCCCGAATTGGAAGCGGTGGAAGCCGAGATTCGATTGCCCGAGTACCTGCGGCGGCGCCAGACGCTCAACCAGGATGTGCGCACGGGAAGGTTCTCGGTGGTGGTTGGGAGTCGCGTTGCCATCCGAGCTAGAGCGAACCGCGCTCTGCGCCGCGCCGAAGCGGCGGGAGCTCAAGTCGAGGTGGAAAAGAATGAGATCCATTCCGAACCGATTCCTGTGGACAAGCCGCGAAGTGTCGTCTTGGCCTGGCAGGACGTCTTTGGTTTGGAGGGGAAGTCGGCATTCGAGTTGGCGATCGAACCACAAGAAGATGAACTTCCGGTCGTGTCATGGAGCGGACTGCACAGTGGTCAAGTCGTGCTGCTGGATGAAACGGTCACGTTCGACGTGGTGGCTCAGGACGATTTTGGAGTCCGTGAGATTCGGATGCAGTGGCAGTCGATGAATGAAGAGTCGAATGTCGAGGAGGACGAGCCGGCGAGCAAGGTGTTGGCGGTGGGGAGTCCCGAATCCCAGGAGCTGGCGACGGTGGGGACCTTTCAAGCGAAGGAACTGGGCGTCGAGCCCGGCATCGTATGGCTGCGGATTGTCGTGATCGATTATTGTCCAGACCACGAGCCTGTGTACTCGGGCGTCATTTCTCTTCAGGTGATGACGCCGGATCAGCACGCGTTGTGGTTGAACCAACAGCTTCGCAAGTGGTATGCGCGTGCTGAAGACGTTTACAAGCGTGAAGAGGCGTTGCACGAAGTCAACCGGCGGCTGCGTAGTCTCTCCCCTGCGCAGCTCGATCGACCGGAAACGCGTCAGGAGATTGAGAGGCAGGCGGCGGCCGAGGAAGCAAATGCGGCGAGGCTCAATGCTGTGACAAAAATGGGAAGAGACCTGCTTCAGGAAGCGAGCAAGAACAAAGAGATTGGCGTCGGTCATTTGGAGACGCTGGCCGAAAACTTGCTCAAGTTAGAGGAGCTTGCCGAGAAGCGCATGCCGTCGGTGGCCGACCTCTTGCAAAAAGCGGCGTCGGCGAAACAAGGCCAGCAGTCCGAAGGTTCTGCGAGCGAACCTGAACCACAGAAGAGCTCGCAGGACAAGACCTCGGACCCGATGCGAGGATCGGAAAACGGGGCCGATTCGAATTCACAAGAGAAGTCCGGTTCTCAGAAACCATCCGACTCGGAGGAATTGGCCAAGCGCGGTTCAAGTTCTAGTTCGCCTTCGGAATCATCTTCCAAGAAAACGTCGTCGTCCGGCGACCAGGCGTCGGAATCGAAGAAGGGAGTCCCGCCGGTCAACACAAGCGATCTCACCTATTACAAGAAGTCGGAAGCAGACGAGCAGAAGCCTCCGTCGGCAAACCGTTCTTCCGGTGGCCTAGGATTACCGCAGAACATCTTGCAGGGAGGCCCCAAGCCGAAGGGGCAGGCGAGTCAGCAGCGGGGAGCGTGTCCGGCCGGCGAGAAACTTGACGAGGCGGTCCAGGAGCAGGAGAAGTTGCTCGAGGAGTTTGCTCAAGTGCGCGACGCCTTGCGAAAGTTATTGATCAATATGGAAGGAAGCACGTTTGTGAAGCGTCTGAAAGCAGCCTCGAAGCGCCAGTTCGAGATCGCGGGCGAATTGGAACGGTTCGCCGTTTCGGCGTTCGGAGCCGAGGAGTCTTCTTTTGGATTGGAGTCGACAGAGGAAGAAGATGATGATGAAAGCGGCGAAGTCGACGTCTCGTCGTTCGGCGCTGAAGCAGGAGCTGAGAACGAGGAAGAGGCCGCGGATGAGCCAAAGGACGGTGAGGACGCCATGCAGCCTCAGGTGAGTCCCGAGCAGCGAGCGACGTTCATGCGTCTGGCGGCTCGAGAACAGGTAGAAAGCGATGTAATGCGCAAACTGCAAAGTGATCTGCTGGCTTACTATGACCGAGTTCAGATGGCGAAGATCAAACCGGTATTGGATGAAATGGAGGATGCCGATCCACCGCGTGCCTTACGAGGGCTCGGGCAGGAACTGCAGGAGTTGCGGGCGGGCGACGTGATGGCAGAGGCCGAATATTGGGGGGAGACGTTCGATCGCTGGGCCGAGATGCTCGTCGATGTGGCGTCAGGCGGCACGTGACCAGGCAGCAAATCGCGCGGCAGTTTGCCGCCGTCGATCGTGTTGGAGGTGATGCGGATTCTTGATGGAGAAATCAAATTGCGCGATGCGACTCGAGAAGCCGAGCAGCTGCGGTTGGAAGAAGATGCTGACTCCGGTTCCCAGGAAGCCGAGCGGGAGCGTCGGCGAGCCTTGGCGGCTCAGTATGCCGAACGGGCGGATGAACTTGCCGAGCGCCAAGAGAAACTGGAAAAGCGGACTCGAGACGTCGTGACCGCCATTTCGAAACTGCCTCGGTCGCTCGAGTTTTTCACGAAGGAAATGGAGTTGTTGACACGCGTGGCCAAGGTGATGGGCGAGGCGACGGAGATCTTGTCGGAGCCGGAGACGGGGGCTCGAGCGATTGCGGCGGAAACCGAGGCGATTGAGCTGCTGCTGCAGAGCAAGCGGATGATGGGGGGCGGTGGCGGCGGCGGTGGTGACAACCCCGGCGGCGGTGGCGCGGGCACGACGGCGGCGTCGGCTTTGGCGCTGATTGGAAAAGGGACCAATCCCAAAGGCGGCGTGGAAGCTCGCGGTGTGCACCAGCAGGCGGGCAAGGCGGGACGACGGTTGCCGGCCGAGTTCCGTCGGGGACTCGACCGCTTCTTGAGTCTTCCTATCGGGGCAGGATCGCAGCCGTGAGAATCCGTGGCGAGTGCGGCTGTCGCGACCACAAGGTGAGGCCAGACCGAACAGAAACAGTTGGAGTGGGAGTGAGGTGGAAAATGACTTGGCGAATGGTGCGTACCTGGAGCGTAGGGGTCGTTGGCCTCATGATGATTGTTGCAGCCTTGGAGGCTCGCGGGCAGTTTGGCTTTATGATGCGCGCCGGGAATGACGGCGACAAGAAAGCAGACTGGACTGTTGAGGAAATGCTCGAGGAGGCCGATGAAGGGCTTGATCAGCAGTGGAGTGAAGAACTCAAGACGAACCGAGCTCGAGCCATGCTCTATTACGACGAAGTGGTCCGCACGTGCAAGTTGAATGATGCGCAAAAGCACAAACTGCGTGTGGCGGCCAAAGGGATGGCACACAAGATGACGTGGCAATGGCGGCAGCAAATCGAAAACCAATTGGCGTCCTCTCTCGAACAGTATCATCGGCAGGGAGTCAGTCGCGCGCAGGCTCGCAACCTCGTGGCCAACTACACTCAGGGGCATGTTCACTTCGGCAGTTCTAACGAAAGGAACACTCCGCAGGTTTTCTGGAACCGCTGCGTTGCGTCGGTGCTCGATGCGGAAGGCCAAAAGAAACTGAAAGAACGTCAGAAAAGACGCCAAGAACGGCTCTGGAAGTTGAAGAAAGAGTTGTTTTTGGCGACGCTCGACCAGGGGTTGCGCCTGACCGATGAGCAGGAGGCCAAGTTTCGGAAGCTACTGGAGACGAGAGGGGTCGGGATGATGGTTATGGGATCGGTGGTCACGGACGATGATGATCCCTTCGAGGTATCGGCAATGCCCGAGAGTTGGATGATCATGCAGATGTTTCGTTCCAACCCGGAAGCTCGCAAAATCCTGTCGAAGGAGCAATGGGAAGTCATCAAGGCGTCGATGAGGAACAATGGATGGGAGGACGAATTCTCGGACGAGGAGGAGGCCGACGAAGATTCTGATGAGGAGGCACTTGACTACCAGGCCGCAGAGACCGACGAGAATCCATTAGAGAAAAAGGAGGGGGACGCCACCGAAACCGACAGCGAGATGTCGAAAGAGGAATCGAGTGAAAGATCCGATGGCGGCGAGTCTGGCGCGGGGAGTTCCGGAGAGTGATCGTGATGACCGGACGGGTTTGTTTCGCAGCGAGACGCCTGCCGTTGGTCGGTCTCATCGTGGTCGCGATGTTTGCCGCCAGCAAAGCGGACGCGCAGCCGTTGCGATTCTCTGAATCGGACGAGGTACCACCGCAAGTGGACCGGATTTATGCAAAGGGTCTTCAGTTCCTCGCAAAAACTCAGCGGTCCAACGGTACATGGCCGGACGGATCGGAGCCTTCGGCGATGGCGGCTCTGGGGTTGATGGTTTTTTTGGCCAGCGGCGAAGATCCCAATTTCGGGCCGTATGCGGACAACACACGGCGAGCCGTGCGTTACATCATCAGTGCGCAAAACAGCCGAACCGGTTACATCGGCAGTAGCATGTACGCTCATGGATTCTGTATGTTGGCCTTGGCCGAAGCGTACGGCGCTGTCGACGAATCGGGGGCGATTGAGGGTGGAGCGAGTTTCAAGCGGTCGATCGGCGAGGCGCTGGAGCTGGCTGTTCGCTGTGCCGTGACGTCGCAAAAGAAGAACCGGTGGAAGGCGTGGCGATATTCGCCGTCGGACCGGAGTTCGGCGGATACGTCGGTTGCTGGTGCCGTCTTGATGGGACTCTTGGCGGCTCGCAACGCCGGTATCGAAGTCCCAGACGACTCGATCGACGGGGCGCTCGAGTACTATCGCAACTCGACAGCCGAGTCGGGGAGTGTTGCCTACACCGGCGGCCTCGGCGGATTCGGCGAATCGCTGGCTCGATCGTCGATCGCGACGTTGGTCTACGCCATCGGCAAGAAACAGAAATGGCCTCAGTATCAATGGGCCTTGAAGTACATCGTTGATAACAAGGATAACGAGCCCTCGTGGCATCCATTCTACGCTCGTTATTACCTGGCGCAGGCGCTTTTCCAGGGGAGTCCGCCCACGTGGCGCGAGTGGAATCAGACATTGATTGAGGATTTGATGGAGCGGCAGGCGGAGGACGGCAGTATCAACTCGTCGATGGGAAAGACATACGGCACGTCGATGTCGCTGTTGGCGTTGGCACTCAATTACAAGTTTCTGCCCATTTATGAGCGGTGATGAAGCGGCGACCGTGGAACTCGCACAGAAGGTAGATGCCAGGCAGTTGTCATGAGGATGAGTGGACACGAGAAAGTGAACGGAGTTTTCCAGACGCAAGAACGTGGGGCCAGGAAAACAGGTAGACGATGATGCAAACCAGTGGTGTGAGCGTGTGGTGCGCGCGTGCGAGTGTGGGGAATGTTTGGAAGAGCACGGCTCTATTGAGCGTGGTCGTTGCCGGCCTGTTGGGGAGCATTTCCGTCTGGAGTGCGGAACCGGAGTCGGAATCAGCAACGGGAGCGGTTTGGGTCACATGGCACAATGGGAACCGCTTGTTGGCAACGAAGGTTGTGGCGGACGCCGAAACCGTGCGGGTCGAGTCTCCGCTGTTTGGTCAGCCGCTGGAGCTGGACCGGAATGTGTTGGCGACGATTCGGCAGGATTCGCTCGTAGAGCGTGGGGCCGAGGAGTCGCAGACGGCGGCCGAAGAGTCGCAGACGGTGACCGAGGTTGCTCCTGAGGTTGTACGCGCACGGATCGATTTGAGTAACGGAGATGTCCTCTTCGGCACGCTGGTCGGCGTGGATGGCGATACAGTGCAGCTTCAATCTCCCAGGCACGGAAAGGTTGTGCTGCTGCGCAGTCATGTTTATCGCATGGTGGCATCGACGCCTGACGAGTTGCTTTTTGCGAGTAGTGGTCGGTTGAAGGACTGGAAGGACTTGCAAGGGCGCAAGTTGGTCGATTGGGAAGACGTCGTCGGTGGGGGCGTGCATACGACGAAGTTCGCAGCTGGGATCGGTCACGAGTGCTCGCTGCCAGAGCTCGTTCGGCTTCAGATCGACTTGAGTTGGAACGAAGGCCCGGGGTTTTCGTTGTCACTCTTGCAGCGAGGAAAGAGTGCGTCTGCAAAGGGAGTATTCGGGCGCCTGGCCCGAGGTTTGGGGATTCCGGCTCCTTCATCGAACTCGAGCGGGAGCCGCGGCCTGGAGATCCCCCTTTTCCATCTGACGTTGTGGGACGACGAGATTGTCGTCGAGACACTCAACGATTTTGTGCCGGTGGCCACGTTGAAGCCCGATCAAAAGGAGCTTCAGATCGAGTTATTTTGGGACCAGAAAAAGGGACGCGTATGGGTTCGCACCGCTGACATGAAGAAACCGGTGGAGATCTCGGTGGCGAGACCTCGAGGTGGCTGGAAGACCGGCGTATTCTTTCGCAATTTCGGCAAGGATATCGAAGTGGAACGTGTGCGGTTGCTGAGATGGAGCGGAGACTTGAAAGCCGATCAGAAAAAGGAATCGGCAACCGTGGTGACGGTGGAAGGCAAACGCCTGACCGAGCGCGTGGTTTCCTTTGATGAAAAGAAAGCCATGTTGGTCTTGGAAGGTGGCGTGGAGGTTCCGCTGGAAGGGATCGCCGAGGTTTACTTGGGTGGAGAGGCGCCTTCCGGATCGCCGAGTGCTGAGCTGGACTGGCTTGCGTACTCGGACGGCAGCCAGGTTCACGGCAAGTTACAGAAAATCGACACTGGACAAGCCTGGATGCAGATCGCGGCGAGTCCTGCGGTGCTGCCGTGTCGTTTCGATCGCCAGTTCACCCAACTGACGTTCGGCGGGAAAAAGGCCGAGACTTCCAAGGCGCCCTGGACGTTGCGCGCGACGGAGGGAGAATTGGCGGGGCATTTGGCGGTCGTCGAATTGCACGGTCGTTCGACGCTCGCGTGGCGTCCCACGGGTGCGAAGACGAGTGTCGCGGTTGTGGGCGGACGCGGAACGGAGATCGAAAAGAACTTAGAGGAACGCCTCCCCGATAGGATCTCAGTACAGAAACTGCCCGAAGCTCTGGACGTCCTCTACCTGACCAACCAAGACGTGATTCCCGCGAAGGTGTTTGCTCTGGAGGGTGACAAGCTGAAGTATCGCGTGCCGGGCGGTAAGGAGGCGGAATTGGAGGCGGGCAAGGTGCGGGCGATCGGTTTCGCAGGGGAGGCAGGAATCGGCGATTTCGTCTCCCATCCGAAATGGAAGGACAAAGCCAGCAGTCCGGAGAACATCAAGCGGGAGGAGGGACGCATCGAGTTCTATGGTGACGGCAAGACTTCGAATGCAGACGTTCTGGCGATCCCAGCTGTCGGGTTTCGCTTGCGGCGAAGTGCCAATCACCTTGTTCAAGTGACCGTCAAGATGTTTGTCGATATGCAGGACTCCCAGTCGAAGAAGGCGGTCCAATTGGGAATGTACCTTTCAGGCCGGGACCTCTATATCAGCTTCGACTACGGTAACGAGGAAAGCGGGTTTCAGGGATTTCCTCAGACTCAAGGAAAGTCGACTCTCGATTTTGCGGTCGAGGTGAAAGAGGGGAAGGCGATCTTGAGCGTCGATGGTGAGGCGGCGGATGAGGTAGAGCTGCCCGAGTCGTTTAAGCCGGGTAAGGGCATCGAGATTGAAGTTGAAAACAACGGCCCTCGAAGTCAAACGAAGCCGGTGGTTACGTTCAGCAACTTCCGCCTGCTTGGAGCTTCGGATCCGTTCGCCAAAATCAGCGACAAGGACAAGCAAATCGTGTTGCACATTCCTCGCCGATTTCGCCGGCGGCCCGCCACGCATTTGCTTCTGGCGAAGACGGGCGACGTGTTGCGAGGCCGGCTGGGTGGCTTCGATGAAGAGAAACTCGAATTCACGGTACGCACCGTGCCGCAACGCATTCCCCGTTCGCGACTGGCCGGCGTCTTGTGGCTCGACCCGGTGCGGACCACCGGAACCGGTGATGAGGCAAAAGCCGGAAAAGAAACAGAGAAGGGCCGGGTCTCCAGGCCGACGACGTTGCCCCCGGGAGCCGTTCGCATCCTGACGTCCACGGGGCGCTACGTGGTGACGCCCGAGTCGCTGGAGGACGATCGGCTGGTTGGCGAGTCCTCTTGGGTGGGGAGGGTGTCGGTGCCCGTCGATGACATTCTATTAGTCGAGACGGGTAAGACGTTGCGTCCGGTCACGGAGACGCCCTTTGGAGACTGGCATCCTCAAATCGCCGAAGAACCAACGCCTCCGTCGAAGCAACAGCGGCCGTAGGCCACATGAGGGTGAGAGGTTCTCACCGACGACTCTGTACCCGTTGTGTCTCTATGTTTTCCAACATACGAGATACCCCGTTTTCTGTAACCTCAACTTCGGTCGAGTAAGCCATTGCAGATTTGGAATGAGCACCGTGAGCAGGAACAAATTAGGTAGACTGGGCCGAACGGCCGTGTGGCTGATCGGGGCGCTAGTGGTGACGACGTTGGACCTTTCGTCCGTTCGTGCAGACCGCCGCGTGAACTTCGTTTTCTTTCTCGTAGACGACCTCGGATGGGCCGACGTCGGTTGCTATGGCAGCAAGTTCTATGAGACGCCGCATATCGATGCCCTGGCGGCGAGTGGCATGCGTTTTACGCAAGCGTATGCCGCGGCATCGGTGTGTTCGCCGACGCGAGCCAGCATCATGACAGGGCGGCACCCGGTGCGCGTCGACATCACCGACTGGATTCCCGGGCGGAAGACCTCCACGGTGAAGGGGGCAATTTTCGAACATGTTTACGACCGGGACAACTTAGCGCTGGAGGAGGTCACAATCGCCGAAGCGCTCAAGGCGCACGGTTACCAGACCTTTTTCGCTGGGAAGTGGCACTTGGGAGATCGCGGTCACTGGCCGACCGATCAGGGATTCGACTTCAACGTTGGCGGCAACGCCAAAGGGTCGCCGCCAGGCGGCTACTATGCTCCGTGGAAGAACCCGACGCTCAAGGCGCGAAACCCCGGCGAATACCTGACCGAGCGGCTTACGGACGAATCGATCCGCTTCCTGCGCACGCGAGATCGGGAACGACCGTTTCTACTTTATCTCTCGTACTACAACGTGCACGCTCCCATCACGCCTTATCGAAGGCGCTTTCCACACTTTCAAGAGAAGGCCAAATCGTGGTTCGACGATCCGACACCGACGATCGTCGAGCATGAAGGGCGCTCACGAGCACGGCAGGATAATCCCGCGTATGCCTCGATGGTAGCGGCCGTTGACGACAGTGTCGGGAGGATTCTCGAGACGCTGCGCGAGTTGCAGCTCGAAGAGAACACCGTCGTCATCTTCTTTTCCGACAATGGAGGGCTTTGTACGTTGCGGCGGCCTGGACCGACGTGCAACCTGCCGGTGCGATCGGGGAAGGGTTGGTTGTACGAGGGAGGCATCCGCGAGCCGTGCATTATTCGAGCCCCCGGTGTGGCACGCCCCGGTTCCACGTGCGATGTGCCGGTCGTCAGTATGGACTTCTTTCCAACGATGTTGGAGTTGGCAGAGCTGCCCGCGATGCCCGAGCGGCATTGTGACGGGGTGAGTCTGGTTCCGTTGCTTTCGGGCAAGGGCGAGCTTCCGGCGAGGAGTTTGTACTGGCACTATCCTCACTACCACGGTTCGACGTGGACTCCGGGCGCGGCCATCCGGGACGGCGATTGGAAGCTCATCGAGTTTTATCACTGGGGAAATGTCGAGCTGTACAATCTGGCCAAGGACGTGGGGGAACAGCACGACTTGAGTGCTCAGGAAGTGGAGAAGCGCAACACTCTCCTCGAGAAGCTGCACCGCTGGCAGAAAGAAATGGGAGCCAAGATGCCGCGCCGGAAAAAAGGAAAGGGCCAGGGGGAAGCCCCCTGACCCTTGCGGCTCCCAGAGTGCCGTTGGGCCGGCGGTAGGAGACGAAGTCCCCTCCGCAATGGCTGCAGCACATGGCTTGCCAGAGCTGATGGTCGCTGATCTCGATGGGACGCCCGCACGTCGGGCAGTCGACGACGGAAGTCTGGGTATGGGACAGCATTTTCTGTCTCCTTCTAGCATACAGAGGAAGGGAGCCTCCCAGGCCGACAGGCGGCCGGCAGGACACATGAGAGAGAAAGCAGCAGAGAGAGGCGCGACGAAACCCGCCGAGGTGGAGGGGGCGCCACTGACGCTGAGAAGGAGAGTTCAGAGCAGGAAGCGGCTGAGCCATGCACAGCGCAAAGGCGCCGTACAGACCGGGTGTACGGTACACAGCGCTGCCGACTGGGCGATGGTCCGCGGGAGGCGGGGAGCCGCTACGCACAAGTGCCCGGTCACCACGGACAGAGCCAGCCACGCTCGCTCGTTGGGAGACTCGGCGCAAAGAACAGCTCGCGGCTGTTGATGGGAGTCACTGCATTGGCCCGAGCAGGGGCACCCGAGAGGTGTCCCTTCTTTTCTCAGCCCGCTACAGCAGCGAGTACACCTGGTCGAGGACCGTGTTATGTTGCCGGGCTGGCAGCAGCTATCGCTTTGCTGGATGGTCGGTGGCTCCGATCCGACGGCCGGGTTGCAGCAGCACGCCGACAGGTGAGACGCCCACGACGCAGACAGCACGAATGCTGCCATGGCCATGGCGATCAGCTTTTGCGTGCGGCAGGTCATGGATCAGCGGCGGTTACAAAAGGTTCGGAGTTGATGCGTTGCACCTGTAGGCACTGGCGTTCCCAACGGGTATGCTGCGGTTGTCCAGTCCGGGCTGCCGCCCTGTCCCGTTTATCGGCACGAACGTGACCTCCCATGAAGGGAATCGCGATCACTTGCTCGGTTCGGTTGCTTCCATACGCTGGATGAGGGGTTGAAGTCAAGAGGCATTTGCCCTCGAGCAGTTGCTGGGAAGATCGACCGGTCTGGCGGCATCTAAAAGGAATCGCCTCCCGAACACCTGACGTGTGGGAGACCGGTGAATCCACGTCCAACGGCGGAGTGCCAGATGCATCAGCTTGATCAACGGCAGGAGGATGCGACGGAGCGAGTCCCTTGTTCTCCGACGCGAGCCGGCCGATTTCGGTCGTTACGCTGGCAGCTCTTGTTGGCTTTGAATGTTCCGTTGCTTACGCTGGCTGGTGTCTATCTCGCGTATGATTTTCAGCGAGAACTCGCCGACCGGACGAGGGAAAAATGGGTCGCTTTGGACGAGGAGGCCAAAACGATTCTACCAGCGATCGCCGCCATACGGGACCGCGGCTCGGCGGCCATCCAGGCGTATATCGACTCGGTCTGCATCCGCATGAAGGACCGCGATTCGCCCGGCCATCACATTGCGGCAGTGGTCGGTGATGTCACATTTCAGGCTCGGGCTCACCATCGAGCGTCCGCGGGTATGGTCGCCGCTATGCAGCGGGGAGCCGCATCGACATTCCGCACGGCGAAGGTCGACGGGAAGGAGATCATTGTCGGGCGTCAGATCGATGGTGATACGACCGTCCTCATCTCCGAAGAGACTCGATTGCTGAAGTTGAGCGTGCTGCGTCACTTGGCCGGTCGCATTGTCGGATTTCTTGTGTTGCTGCTGGTGGCCGGCGTCGTGATCAACGTCGTGGTCATGCGTTTGGTAACGCGTCCGATTGGACGGTTGGTTCGAGCTGTACGGCGGCTGGCGGCGGGACAACTGGGGACGTGTGTCGAGCCGGGAGGTGCTGCCGAGTTCGATTACCTGGCGACCGAGATCAATCAGCTCAGCGAATCACTTGACGCAGCCGAGCGATATCGCTCGATGCAGATGCGCCGAGCTCGAGAAATCCAACAACATGCTCTTCCGAGAAAGGAAGCATTTCAAAGCGTTCGTATTGTCAGTGCGTTTTTTCCGGCGGATGAAGTCGGAGGCGATTACTACGACGTAGTCGAAATGCCCGATGGAAGCACTCTATTGTGTATCGCCGACGTTGCCGGTCATGGCGTGGCCGCCGCCATGCTGGCACTGTTGCTTCGGTCGCTGTTGCATCTTGCTGTGGAAGAGTCGACACGACTTCCGGAGATCATGCAGAGCATCAACCGGCGTTTTGCGGAGGCTTCGTTGCCGGGCGATTTTGCCAGTGTGGCTTTGGTGCGGATTCGGCCCAACGTCAGGGAGCTCGAATTTGCCAGTGCCGGGCATGAGCCGTGCTGGATCCTGCCCAAGCTGGGCGATCCGATACCTCTGGAGTCGACCGGCTTGATTCTTGGAATCGACGCCGGTGCTCAGTGGGAAGTCCGGGAACGCACACTGAGTGACGGTGACTGGCTGGCGCTCTTGACGGATGGCGTCACGGAGACGCTGAACGAGACCGGTAAGCTGTTCGGCCGCGAGCGGCTGATGCAGCTACTCCTCGCTTGTCGGCGGGGGCCAATGAATGAGGCGGCAGAGCAGATTCGTTCGGAGCTACAAGCGTTCCGTGGAAAGAGAAAGCCGACCGATGACGTGACCATCCTGCTGGCCTCGCTGCATGCGCCCGGTCCAGCCTGACCGGTGGGCTTCCCCAAGTCGCCGAATTACAATGGCACTCGAGGCAGCTAGGCTGACGTCCACTGACGCGCCGACACGGCTGCGCCGACTTCGAAACATCACGGATCACGAAACTCTAAGGGAGATAGAAGGAGGTTCCAAGGTGAAGCAGCGAGTTCGACGGGCAGCGGTCATGGTATTGGCGACGTGGGGAGGGTTCTTGGGGGGGCTGACTCCGGTCGTGGCTCAAGAGCAAAACCTGCCGGCGAAGACGGCGCTGGATGATTATGTCGCCAAACCCGATTCGACGTACTCGTGGAAAGTTGTCTCCGATTCGGAAAAGGACGGGATGAAAACGGTCGTGATCGACATGACTTCCCAAACCTGGCGGCGACCGGACGAAGTCAACCGCACGCAATGGCAGCACTGGTTGATCTTGACGTTTCCCAAAGGTACCAAATCGGAAACAGGATTCTTGTTCATCAGCGGTGGGAGCAACGGTCGCCAGCCGCCGACGCGTGCAGACGACCGAGTCTCGGCGATTGCTCGAGCCACAAAGACGGTCGTTGCCGAACTGAAAATGGTGCCCAACCAGCCGCTCATTTTTCATGGCGACGGGATCGGTCGCGTGGAAGACGACCTCGTCGCATACACGTGGGACATGTTCCTCAAAACCGGTGATCCGACCTGGCCGGCTCGGAACCCGATGGTCAAGAGTGCCGTGCGAGCGATGGACACGATCACCGCGGCAACACGCTCACTCGAAGGCGTCGGTGAAGTGAAGCGATTTGTCGTGGCGGGCGGTTCGAAGCGAGGCTGGACGACGTGGTTGACCGGTGCTGTCGACGACCGGGTCGTGGCCATCATTCCCATTGTGATTGACGTCCTCAACGTGCAGGCGAACACGCACCACCATTTCAGTGTGTATGGCTTCTGGGCGCCGTCGGTGGGGGACTACGTCGAGCACGGCATCACGACAAGGTTGTCTCATCCCCGGATGCCCGAGCTGCTACAGCTCGTGGATCCCTGGTTCTACCGTCACCGCTTGACGATGCCCAAGTTGATTCTCAATGCGGCCGGCGATCAGTTCTTCCCTCCCGATTCATGCCAGTACTACTTCGACGGGCTCAAGGGCCCAAAGTACCTCCGCTATGTCCCGAATACCGATCATTCCCTCAAGCGAAGCGATGCCGTCGAGACACTGATCGCGTGGTATTCATTGATCCTGTCGGGGAAGAAGATTCCGGAGTTCACGTGGGAGCGTCGAAATGATGGGTCGCTCGTCGTGAAGAGCCGTCAGCGTCCAGCCAAGGTGTTGTTATGGCAGGCGACCAATCCGGACGCGAGGGATTTTCGACTCGAAACGCTCGGACCGCAATACCGCAGCACGGAATTGACCGCCGAGCCCGACGGTTCCTACGTGGCGCGCCTGAAGGCTCCAGAGAAGGGATGGACCGCCTCCTTTGTGGAACTGACTTATGACGTGGGGTTACCTGTGCCGTTGAAACTGACGACAAGTGTCCACATCACGCCCGACACGAAGCCGTACGAAGGGAAGGACATGACCCGTCCGGCAACGATCACGATCCGGTGTCTGGCACCAAGCACCGAGGTGGCGAAGAAGCTGGAGCAGGCGGCTGCCGAAGGCCGGCTCGATTCCGCCGCGAAAGACGTCTACGTGGCTCACCGAACGCTAGGTGGCAAGGACGGAAAGATCGAATTGCACGTCAACTGGACTCCGGTGGGGCGATTGGAACCGAGTGCCAAAGCGATGGCCGGGTGGCTACAGCAGCAGGGGTGCCAGCGAATCTGGTTCCAACTCGAGTCGGGTCCCAACCACCGTCCCTGGGAATGAGTCGTCTGCTCATCGCAGTATTCCCCGGCGTCGCATGGCGTATGCGTAGAGGGCCAGCAAAGCCTTACTCTTCATCGAACACGTCGGCTGCGTCGATGCCGTGTTCCTCCTCAAGTGAAGCGAGAAAACGCCGGTATCGGACGCTGCCGATGATGAGCGACGGAATGTAGAGTGGGAAAAAGGGAAACCCGCACCAGTAGGTCAGCTCCATGAACGTTGCAATCGTAACGTGCCGCGTTCGGCGATAAAACGTCGCCAGGAATCCGCCATAGAAAAAGAGCAGCGCCAGATAGAGGAGCACGAATACCTCGTTCATGGTCGATTCGGTTGCGGCGGCGGCAAAGATGACGAGTACTCCGGCGAGATAGAGGGCGGCTCCCACAACCCACCAGACCCAACTCTTCTCATTTTCGATCAGTTTGGGGCCTCCTCCGGTGATCAGACTGAGATAGGGATAGCGAGCCACGGTGTAGACGGAGGCCAGCAGTCCGAACAGACCAGGGATCCAAACGAGGAGCCAGATGGCAGTCCAGATGCCGAGAGGAATCCTCTGATCGATATTGGGAATCGTCGCGCGTAGAACCGCCATGACTCCCTTGCCAACGACGATGAGCGACAGAGCTACCATCATGCCGATATTCGACAGTCGAACGAGCAAAGGTAGGTTGGGTGGACGAAGAGCCTCAAAGTGCTCGCGTCTCGAGGCGTCGTCGGCATGCCAATCGTTTTCTTCCATCACCGCCAGTTCACCTAGCTTGCGTTTTCGTGCTGTTCGCGCTCTTGCGACTCGTGGATGCGATGGTATCGGATCGTGCCGATGATCAATGAGGGAATATACAACGGGAATACGAGAACGCCCATTCCCGCAGTCAGGTACAAGAACGTCGCGACGGCCGGATGTTTGGCAGCGCGGAAGAACGTGAGCAGATATCCGATGAAAGTAAGGACCGCGGCTGCATATCCCATGGCGATAGAGGGCCAAAGCGGGAGTGTTTCGTCGGTGATGGCGACGGCCGCCAGGATGACGGCGATCAGGTAGCAAAGGCCGCCCAGCACACACCACAGCCAGCGGCGAACGGGAAAGATTTGCAGCGTGCCGCCGACACGCGACCAGGTGTCTGGATAGCGCGCTACCGTGTAAATGGAAAGGACCATACCGATGACACCGGGTACCGCCGCAACGATCGTGGCGCCTCGGAGAAGCTCGGGGGTAATGGAGGCCGCCAAATCGGGGGCCACGCGGCGGAGTCGCTTCAAGAGCCAGCTGCCGATGGCTAGCAGGAGGAGGGAAGCGACAATCAGACCTGAGGAAATGCGAACCGCGAGTGGAAGTTTCACATGGCGCGCACGCTCAAAAAATTCCTTTCGCGTTCGGATATGTTCATGAAATGTGGGGTTCATGGATGAGCGGCTCCCGTATCCTCGACAAAGCCTTCCTTTGTTTCGAAAGCTGCAGGCTCCAGGTCCGTCAGACCACGGAACCATTATAATGCGTTGGACGGTGGAAAGGGGGCCCGAGAAACGTTCTGCACGTTGAGAAGGGCGAGGGGAAAATGGCGCCGTACACTCGGAGGCAGGTACTGGGATGGTTGGGAGGCGTCGGTGCTGCTCTACGTGCCGGCTATGGTTCGCAAGGCTTGGCTGAGCCAGCGACGAACCCATTGCTCCTTCCAGAGGAGTGGGAGTATTCGGCGCCGTTGATCGCTCCGATAAAGAGATCGAAGAATCGGTCGCGAGCTCAGAAGGATCCGACGGTGGTTCGGTACGACGACCGGTGGCATGTCTTCATGACGGCAAAGCTGCCCGGGCGGTCGGTCATCGAGTACTGCAGCTTTCGGGATTGGAACGAGGCATCTCAAGCGGAACCCACGATCCTCGGTGTCAGTGACTCGGATTACTACTGCGCACCGCAAGTCTTCTTTTTCGAGCCTCAAAAGAAGTGGTACCTGATCTACCAGATGGGCGTGCCGGGCCAACAGAAGATGTGGGTCGCCTATTCGGCGACGACCGACATTGCCGACCCCAAGTCATGGACACGCGCCCGGCCCATCCTCGACGGTGGCCTCAAGGACCCTCGCAAGCGAGGAGGACTCGACTACTGGATCATCTGCGATGAACGCAAGGCGTATCTCTTTTTTACATCACTCGACGGACGCATGTGGCGACTTTGGACGTCGCTGGAGGAATTCCCTCGAGGTTTTCGTGACTGCACGGTGGCTTTGCGAGGAAAGATCTTTGAAGCGAGTCACACCTATCGTATTCGCGGGCGCGAGCAGTATCTCACGATTGTCGAGCAGAACGAAGGTGGGCGTCGGTATTACAAGGCCTTTGTGGCGGAACGCTTAGACGGTGTCTGGCGGCCGCTTGCCGATTCGGCGGAGCGTCCTTTTGCGGGAGCCGCCAACATTCGACCGGCGCGCGGGGTTGGGAAGTGGACCGACAACGTCAGCCATGGGGAGTTGATCCGGTCGGGATACGACCAGACCCTCACAGTCGATCCTGCCGACTGGCAATTCCTCTTCCAAGGGTGTCTCGATGCCGAAATGCGAGGCCGGCCCTATGGGCAGATTCCGTGGCGTATCGGCTTGCTTCGGCCTGTACGAGAATGAGCGAATGGACCGGGCGGGGACGTCGCGCGCGCCGCCTCCCCCTCGGCTCATTCGCCTCACTCTCGTGCCCCTACCTACTCTCAATACCGCAAAATGCAGTCGACGGTGAGTCGATTGTCGAGGATGTCGCGACGGTTCGTGAGCGGCACTTCCCAGGCGATTCCGAGTTCCATGCAGCGGCTTGGCTTCAGTTTCAAACCGAAAGCACCCGTCACGATGTCATTCCCGGCGACGCCCGTCGACCCGAAGTTGAACAAGTCGCCACCTTCGACACCAGCAAGAGCCGTCTGGCGCCCGGATCGCATCCAGTGGTACCAGTTCACTTCTCCGAATGCATAGACGCGATCGGTAAGTTGCCGGTCGAGGTGGTTCGACCAGTACCAAACCTGGCTTTCGTCGGAGGTGTCGGCCGGTAGTCGGAACCCCGTGCCGCTGACCCAGTGCCAGTCGCAGCCGAGTTGCGCGGCACCGGTCAGATAGAGGTGGAACTCGCCGCTGCCGTTACCTTGAAGCGAACGGGTACTCCCAACCGGCATCTCATAGGAGACGCCAACGCTGGCCAAACGTTGACGATCGGGATCCGCATAGAAATTGTACTTCAGGCCCGCCGCCACGTCGGCGAATCCATCATCGATGAGCGGGTTTTGGGAAACGATATAACCGTCTTTGTCCGCAACGATGGAGAGTCGATCCGAGAGGGCGATTTGGGCTTGCATGGCGTAAAGTTGAACACTGTTGCCTCCGGCAGCCAACGGTACCTTCTGCTGGATGAAGAGGAACCGGACTTCGGTGGAAATCCGCGGGTCTTCGAAATAGACAGGATTCGTTGTCGGGCTGATGAAACGGGAGAACCGATGGTCACTCGGAACGAAGTAGCGACCGAGATTCCGATCGAACCAACCTCCGCAGCCGCCACATCCACTGCAGTTTCCACACCCTCCGCAGGTACCTGCACCGCAGCCTCCGTCGTGCGAACAGTCGTCGCACGCGTCGCCCGAACAGCCATGGTCACAGCCGGAGCCTAGGGATGTGATCCGCACAGCGGCATCGGATTGAGTGGACACGTCCTCCCCTGGCGACGCCGTGTCGGACAAGTGGATTGTTTGACTCGAGACCAGACCGGGCGCGAGCAGCGCCAGGACGACTGTGGCGACGGACAGGGGCATGTGACGGACCACGACTAGGCTCCCATCTTCGGTTCGGCAACGGTGCCACTCATGTGCCCGAGTGGCAAAAAAGACCTTGATTGTCCAATTTATCGATGCCTTGGAGGCTGCAAGTCGAGAATACTCGGAATCGACGGAAAAGGGGGCCCAAATTGCCAGGATGGCCTTACCCAAAAAATCGCGAGTGGCAGCTTGGTGAACGCTCCCGTCACGTTGTAGAGAAACCCCAAGGAGTTGGGTTCGAGGCTGCTGGAGGCTGGGAGAGTCGAGTCAAGTGAACTCGTTCCAACAGCACTTGGTACGCGTCCATCTCGACGTCGATAGGGCCTGGTAACGAGCGATTCGGTCGGACGTGAATCAGGGCGGGGCGTCGCGGAAGTAGGAGGCACGATTGTTGGACGGCCCTCTGCCAGGCCGTATCATACAAGTCGGTAACCAGACTTCCGGACCCAGGCCTCGTACTCGAAGATGGGAGCTCCGCACCAGCGAGTCTTGTTACACGCTCGAATAGGATTTGGCTAAGGGCGGCGGTGGGAGCATAAGCTGGTCCGTGTCATGGGAGACAGTGACGGTGATTTGTCGAGAAGACCGAGACGCGGCAGTGGTTGTCTGCGACCGGATGTGTGGAGGGGAGGGGGCGCAGGTCGAGATGGAACAGTGGGAACGGCTGCGAAGGAGTCCCGATGCCACTGTTCGGCACGCCCTGGACCTCCTGAGCTCCACTTTCGAGGATATCCTGGATGTTTCGGAACTGGAAAAATCCGAATGGGACTACCTGCAGCGAGTTCGCCTGGTACTGATGTCGAATGCCGAGTTAAACCGGCAGCGACGGTTTCTCTGGTCCTGGGCGGATTGCGTTTGGCCCGTTCTGGCGTGTGCTGCCGTTTACTTCGCCAGCCGATAGAGGGAGCCGTCGATCCGTCGCTTCAAAGGCCGACCGTCGCCAGTTCGAAGAAAACAGCGGATCGAAAACCCCCACGTCGGCGCGATGTCCGGAATCGATAAAGTCACTTGCTTGCCGTCGCGCGAGAGGGTGACGCGTTCGACCGCCCAGCGCCGCTCGCGAATATGCTTCGATCCGTACTCGGCCGAACGCTTCAGATCCCAGGCCGTCACCCGCCAGTTCCCGGCCTCCTCGGCCGACTTGCGGTCGAGCGGGTCGGACCACTTCAGGGTGATCCCTTTTCGAGTCGCATGAAACGCGATCGGCACATGCATGGGACGTCCCGTTGCGCGGACTCGAAAGAAACCGCCCGGCTCCGGCTGGTTGGTTCCCCAGGCCATCATCCCGCAAGTGTAAAGATCGCCCGTCTCCGGGTGGAACCGACCACGAAGGAGCCCCGTCGGAAAGGATGGAATCGGTAGAGCGCACATCAATCCCTGGCGTTGCCTGGAGACTTCCTCCTGCATCACCGTAAAGATCTTGCCGTACCCGTAACTTAGACTCAACAGGTGCCCGCCCAGCGGTCCCCAACGTCCGTCCGGCACCCAGAGCAACTCGGATGGAGACCGGTCGAATTCGTTGGTGATCCAGCAAAGGGGCAGTTCCATCGCCCGGTCGGACGAATCGGTGACGTCGTGATAGGCCATCATGTTGCCGTAGAATCCGCCAGAACGAACTAGGTTGATGCGGTTTTTCGGCGTCCAGTGTCCCTCTTGATCGGTCACGAAGAACGATCCGTCAGGGTTGAGGCACACTCCATGGGCAGTGAGCCGGCCTGGTCGTGCGTGCCGTGGCAGTTCCGGCATACTCGCTCGTAGATCGCCTGGCCTCTTTGGATCGATTGGGCATTCCAGCTTTCGATCAATCCGCGATGGTCGACTCGGCTTTCGTATTCTGGCAAGGGGCGAGTTGCATAGAGTTGTGGAGGAGGCTCGAGGTCTCGAGCGCGATCAAGGCCGCCATCGCGAATCGCAAGGAGATAACTCACCAGGTCGAGGAACTGCCCGCGGCCGGCGAGCTGGTTTACAAGCCCTTCCGGCATCACGGACGAGCGGTCTTTTTGGATAGCATCGATTTCGTTTCGGGGGATCGAGTAGGTCTTCGAAGCGACCGTGGCGTCTCGCAGTATGAGCGGATCACCATCGTCGATCTTGAGACCAACGATCACTCGGCCGCTCGAATGACGAATGCGAATCGTTTCGTATCCCTTGCGTACTCGCTTCGAAGGTTCCAGTACGGCTTCGACGATCTCCTCGTCGGTGATTCGCTCCTGCCACCGAGTCAATTCCGGTCCGATCTGGTTCCCATCGGCATCGGGAGCATGACACTTTCGGCACGCCAGATACGGCTGGTAAAACAGGATGGCTCCGCGTTTAGGGTCGCCCATCTTGCGTGCATCGGCGGCCAGTTTGCGAGCCGGCTCGCTGCGCAACATTTCCTCGAGTGTGGAGGCAAGAGTCTCCATCGGGAAAACGGTGCTAGTCCAAGTGAGTAGAGCAACGACGAGGCACACCGTTTGCGAACGTGTGCAAGGCAACGCAATGATCACGGTTGGATTGGCTTTCATAGCGAAGTTCGGAGGTTGGCAGCGAGAAACACAACCATGCGGGGCCAAAGGCGGGGAAGGGCGGTAGGGTCGCTTGGTGGGACGATTGTTGGATTATTGTCGGAGGCGTTGGATTGCGCGACGAGTACGTGCTCGATGGATTTGCCACTCATCTCGGGCCCATTATAATCGATGGGAGTCATGGGGGAGCCAGTCGGTGGCGCTGCGTCTGATTCGGTCAAGGATGGGGGGGGCGTCAAGAGTGTCGTAATTCTTGTTTCTCGGTGCCCAATGTCAGGGCGTTGGCTGACGAGCGGGGCGTGGAGATCATCTTATGGAACCGCGCCGAAATGGAGATAGAGCGGATCGAACGGACGATTGGGACGAACTCCGACGCAAGCACCGAGCGTTACGGCGCCTCATCGCGTGGACCTACGGGCCGGTCGCTGCACTGATGGTGATTCTGACGATAGTCAGTTGGCACCGCAGTCACGATCCGGCAATGATGGTGATCGGGATCGTTGTTGCGGCTCTGATCATCGCGAAATGGATAGACCTTCAGTTCGTATGGCTCGATCCCAGAGACCCTCCGCCGGAAATCGAGAGGCGCATCGCGGAGACGCATAACCGATCACGGTACCGATCTCGGCAGATCGCTGTGAGTAACGGTCGGATATTGTTTTGGGGCGCATTGGCGGTAGGAATTCTCGTGTTTGTGTCTGCGGTCGCGGAAGGTGATATCTTGCTAGCCGTCCTGACGATCATCGTTGTTCCAGGAATCCTTTATGGACTCGCTGCGATGATCCGTTGGGGCAAACGCGGCCTGAAGGAGCTCAGGAACCATCCTTCTCAGAGCAGTCATGGGTGGGCTGGAGGTCGTCGCTGAGGCGACGCTCGTACTTCCATCTCACGGCGACTTGCTTCTCCGAACTGCGATCGCGAACTGAGGAGAACCGATGAAGTATTTCGGCGTCTTGCTGTTGCTGGGGTTGCTCGGCTCGATCGGAAATGCCGACGAGCCGTTCGTGCTTGTCGGCTTGCTGCACGACGATGCGGCGATGAGACGACCTCACGACATTGAACTGCAGGGGGACCTGGCGTACATTCCGGGCAAGGGCGGGACACTGGCGATTGTTGACGTAGCCGATCCAGCTCATCCGAAGCTGCTCGCGAGCCTCTCGGACATCGACGCTCTGGAGGATGCCGAGACAGTGTTGCCTCTGGGAAACACGCTGCTGGTGGGTGCGCGGGATTTTCTTGCCTTCAACGTCAGTGATCCGCGGCGCCCGAAAATGATAGCGAGGATCGCCGATCGTCCTCGCATCGATCGGATCAACGGGATGGTACGTCGAGGCCATTACGTGCTTACGGCAAACAAAACGGGCTACATTGGAGTGTTCGATGTCCGCCGGCCCGAACGGCCTCGGCTTGTCGAAACGCTCGACACAAGAGCACACGGAGGTCTGCAAAGCCCCCACGACATCGCCTTATTGGAAGACTGGGTCATCGTCGTCAATGCCGCGCACCAAGGTCCCGTTTATGCGCGCGTCTATCGTGTGGCCGACCCGGTCACCCACGAGTTGCTGCCGGTGTCAAGTTGGAAGGTCGAGGGGGCGATTTCCGATAGTGGCAAGCTTCACGAAAACCTGGCAGGGGCCAATCGCGTGGCACTCGCGGGTCGGACGGCCGGAATCGGTGCGTTCGTACGGGACCGAATTGGCATTGTCGACATGACGACTCCGTGGCAGCCGGTGCTTCGAGCAACGATGCCGGTCGCCGATATCGGCGCGAACGGGATGGTGGCTGCTGGGAAGGTGCTGTTCGTGGCGGGCGGTGAGGCGGTGGAGGCCATCGACGTGAGGAACCCTGATCGTCCCGTCTCACTGGCCCAGTATCGAAACGGGCGGCTCTTTCCGACGCGGCGCCGGATGTTGGGAAGAGTACCGCGGTTCGACAACGCGCACGATCTGGTGTACCGAAACGGCTATCTCTACGTCACGGCCCAAAACGACAACCAGTTCGGCATCTTGCAAATCAAGGATCCAACCATTCTCGAGTTGGCCGGCGAGGAGCAACGCGGAAACTGACCCGTGTGGTAACCGTCTCGGGATGAAATTCAACTCACATTCTGCACACTGTGATTGGCAAGCGGCCGTTCGCGAATCGTGAAATGAGGAATGATGAATGATGAATGGAGTTCAGCGGTCGGTGTGTTTTCGCCTCCTTTCGGAGTGTGTTCGTTGATCCTTGTGTTTCCTGCAGCATTTCACTGTCTTGACCGAACTGACAAGAATGGCCGTGAGTTCGGCGGCTTCGCGCAGCAGTGGGTCGAGGCGAGGCGCAGGTACAATGTTCGATTCCACGAGGAGTTCCAGCCAATACTGTGTTTCATCCAATTCTTGCAGCGCACCTTCGAGCTTGCTGACAAACTCGGCATCCGATCGCGCGCGGCCGGCTTCCCGATAATGTGCTCCCACAGATGTTCCCGAACGCAAACCTGTTTGCCGATAACCTGTGCTTCTGTCGATTGTGGCAATGCACAGTAGAGCCGAATGATGCGCAACGAGAACTTCTTCGTGCGTTCACGTAGTTCGTCACCCCGGCGCTCTTCCACTATGATAGACCCTCCGCCCATTCATCATTCCTCATTCCTCATTCCTCATTCCTCATTGCGGTTCGCCAAGCTGCCGATTCCTCGTCACGTCCACTGGTAATCCGCTTGCTTGCGGAATCCCTTGACGATGATCGTTCCATCGGTGGCCACGCTCATCACCGAGTAGCCATTGTTCTCGGCTCCCGATCCCTCCACCATGGCAACGAGCGTGCAGTAGTGGATCCCGCCGATGTCTCGGTGATCATTCTTATGGCTGTGCCCTTGAAACACGGCCAGCACTTTGCCGGACTCTTCCAGGACCTGACGCACCTCGGCGGCGTTCTTCACGCCGTAATGGTTGCGGACATCGAGCCGCTGGTGGGCGAACACGATCGTCTTCTTGGTTGTATTGTTGAGGTCGGCTTTGAGCCACTGGACTTCGGCGGAGGGAATGTTTGGATCGGTCCACTCGAAGTTCTTGCGGCCGTACGGTTCACCGTCGCTGCGAAAACACGAGTCGAGGACGACGAAGTGGAAGTCGCCCGAGTCGAACGAGTAGTACGATTTCTCTTGCTCCACGCCGCCGAGGAACTCTTGTTTGGTGAGCGTATAGACGCAGTGATTGCCGAGCACATAATGGCGTTCTTTGCAGATGGCGGAAAAATCTCGATTGATGCGCTTCAGGTAGCCGAGTTCCGCCTCCACTGTGTCGGCGGCGTCGATGAAGTCGCCGAGTTCGACGAGGAACGCCGGTTGCTCCTGGCTGAATTGTGTCGCAGCCTCAGCCAACTTGTCGGGTGTCTCGCGATAGTGGCGGGAACCGGCGGGCGGCTTGTCGGCGTAGTGCAGATCGGTGACCAGTCCGACTTTGAGAGCCGGTTTGTCTTCGGCGGCTAAGAGGGACGAGGGGTCGATACTGGCGGCCGTCAGAACGAGCACTCCATGCTTGAGCATGGCTCGACGTCCCAAGACGACGCATTCTTCTGCCCGATTCGCTTCCGTCCGATTCACTTCCGTTCGATTCAATCCTGTTCGACTCGATTCTGCTGGACTCATTCGATTTACTTTTGTCCGACTCATTGATGGTCCCGCCTGTCTTTTTCGATGAAGTGTGTCCGTCAAGCGTTGAGCAGCGACGCTGGATCTAGCAGCTTCACTGAGTTGTCGATCACTGTGGTCGCCGGCTACACTGGCGTTGACATTCTCGTCTGGCCTCGCGACGTTCACCGCTGGCCACGCGACGTTCACATCCGGTGGCGCCGTTCATCTCCGGTCCCATCTTGCGATCGTAGGGCACCTGGGATGGGCCGACCAGGACCATTATACGAGGCCAAGTGGGGATGTCCTGGCCAAACGGCGGCAGATGGAAGTCGGTCGAGACGCAAGACTGGCTAGGGCGACGACTTATCAAAATCCAAGTGGCGTGATCAGAAACCGAAGGTCTACCGCTGGTCGCCGACACCCTCATCCGCTCGAGCCGACTGCAAAGCTGACGCGACAATCCCCGACGGCACCGAGACGATCCCGAGCCCCACGACCAGCACCAGAAACGTGAACACTCGGCCACCGACGGTTATCGGATAAACGTCCCCATACCCCACAGTTGTGAGCGTTGCTACTGCCCACCACAGCGCCGCAAAGATCGACGGGAACTTCTCTGGCTGCGCCTCGTGCTCGAAGTAATAGATGCCGACCGCCGCCAAATATAGAACCATCACCGACGAGACGCCGAAAAGAACAAGCTCCTCCTTCGCCAGCACCAGCGCTCGCCGAAACCGTCCGATAGCAGCACTGTACCGCGCCAGCTTCAGCGCGCGAAAAACCCGCAGCAAACGAACGACCCGGATCGACCTCAGATCCATTCCGAGCGAGAGATAAAACGGAAGAATCGCCAGCAGATCCACGACCCCGAAAAAACTACACACGAACCGAAGCCGGTTCTGGGCCGTCCAGATCCGCGCCAGATACTCCGCCGTGAAGATCGCCACGACCACGACCTCCCCAGCGCGGAGCCACTCGCGCCCTTCCTCAGTCAAATTCGGCGACGTCTCGAGTGCAAACGTGACGAGCGACACCACCACTAACGCCTGGATGGCCCAATCGAACACCGCCCCGGCACGCGTGTCCGTTTCCCACACGATCCGCTGCACTAACGATCGCACCGCGCGCCGCACACCCGCAAAACGTCCCGCATAATTTCAGAAGAAAGAGGCGCCGCCGTTGTAGCTACACAACACGATCCAAACGACAGCCGGAGCTGCGAGTTATGGAACCGGCGGCGCCATCGCACCCAGCGGGATTCGAACCCGCTAGCAGACCCGATCTGGGGCACTTTTCGAAAAAAACTCCGTCGCCCTAAGTCGAGTACACCCCACAGGATTCGAACCTGTAACCTTCGGTTCCGTAGACCGATGCTCTATCCAGTTGAGCTAGGGGTGCATTGCCCAGAAGGCCAATCGTCAGCCCACCAGGAGCCTCTAAGTTTATCGCCGTTTTCGGTTCGGGCAAGAGGAGTGAAGTGTGAAGGGGGAAGTTTGAAGTTTGAAGGGTGACGGGTGAGGGCAGAGAAGTGAGGTGTGAGGGGTGGGGGAGGAGACAGTGTGGGAGATCGGTTTTCATCGATCAGCGGATTTCGATATAATGGGAGCTGGTGGAGGCGCGACGAGCGACGGCCGCTCCGGTGAGTTGGCGTGAGTTCGAGCCGGACGCCAGACTCGGCGGAAGAGCCTTCACGACCGCGACCCTCTGCCAGACACGGACGCGAGTTCGAGCTGGACGGGGACTCGCCCGAAGAGACTCGACCACCAGGAGCCTATCCGGTAAAACTCCCGCAGCAGCCTCTCCGGAAGATTGACGTGAGTTCAAGCCACACGTAGGACACCGTGGTGGCGGAGGACGAGACGCTGGATGCCGCGAGGCCGGACGCCGAGATATCGGATACCGCGATACAGGGATCCCGCATGAGAGACCCCCGCACCGCACAGCCCAGCAT
>WFWZ01000238.1 GCA_015490875.1 Planctomycetaceae bacterium | reverse complement strand
CAAGGAGGCTCAACTGCGTCTTGCCGCCTCGCAGTCTGAACTCGACAGGCTGCAACAGGCTTTGGATGAGGAGCAAACGATTCCGAGGGATCTCGATGCTGCCCGGCAACAGGTCCAGCACGCGCAGCAGCAGGTGGATGCCGCCGAGACTCAGGAGGAAAATGCCGCCAGCGGCTTGGACGCGCTGACCAGCGAAGTCGACAAGATCACCCGCGAACGAGGCGAGATCGAAAGGTCGCTCCAGGATCAACAGCGCGCATTGCACACGCTTGAGACCACCATTCGTGTTCTTGTTGAACAAGCGGGAGACGAGGCTCAACGCGGCTTAGAGCGACAGCAGCTTTTGGATGCAAAGCAAGCCGTCGAACTGGAACTCGAACAGATCCGCGCCGCAATCGCCGAGCTGCAGCCCGACCTCCTCGAGGCGGACCGGGAACGCCTTGATCGTGTCATTCAGAACGCCCGGGAGACGATCAGGACTGCCGAACAGAAGCGTGCTGCGGCTCAGGCACTGTTGCAGACGGACGGCACCGAAGATCCTCGCGCCGAACTCGCCCAGGCCCGAGCACAGCTCGCCGCAGCCAAGGAGCGCTGGCAAGCCGAGCAGCGTTATGCGGACGCTGTCGCGATGGTGCACGAGCTGTTCAAGGCACAGCAACGAGAATTGTCCCAGCATTTCTCGCGGCCGCTGGCGGAGAAGATCACTGGCTACCTTCAGCCTGTGTTCGGGCCGCATGCAGAAGCGGTGGCCCGATTCGAAGGCAACGATTTCAGCGGCGTCGAACTGGTGCGCCCGAATATGCCCGGCGCCCTCTCCTTCGACGCCCTCAGCGGTGGGACGCGGGAGCAGGTTGCCGCAGCGGTGCGTCTCGCTATTGCCGAATTGCTGGCGGCCGACCATGATGGCACTTTGCCCATCGTGTTCGATGACGCCTTCGCCAATTCCGATCCGCACCGCATCGCACTATTGCAAAGAACCCTTGATCTCGGCGCCCGCCGGGGACTGCAGATCATCATCCTGACCTGCCACAGCGCCTACTATACTCCCTTGGGTGCACGCTCTGTCTCGCTCGTGTCCATTCCGGCGGAGGAACGTGCCACGTTTCCGGTGAAATGAGGACCTGCGAGCTAGTTGCCCGGCGGGGCGATTTCGGCTCGAATGAGCATTTGGTTCCGACCGCGACACCCCGCCTAGGAGTCTCTTCGGATGCGACTGCCACGACTGCTATTCTCGCTCATCCTTGTGCTCGCCGGGTTTTCCATGTCGGCGCAAGCCGATTCGCTCGTGAAGCACTTCCCGCAAGCCAAGAAATCGGGGTGCATCGCGTGTCACTCGCAAATCGAGCCGATCCGCGAGATTGGATCCAAAATGCTGGATCAGATTATGCGGCGAGGTGCTGCGATGGGCGACCCGGCAGGCTGCGTCGTGTGTCACCGCGGCAACCCGGCCGAAACGAAGGACAAGGCCATCGCCCATGGTGGAGGGGACTTCTATCCCGATCCTGGGAGTCCGTGGGTCAACAAGGAAACCTGCGGTCAGTGCCACGAAGAGCAGGTGCGCGTCCAATGGCAAAGCTTGATGATGACCGAAGCCGGCAAAATCCAGGGAACCTGCTGGTCGTTTGGCGCGCTGACGGGTTACCAGCACAAGTACGCGAATTACGCCGTCCAGAATCCGAAGAACCCGGAAGATCGACTCGGTACGGCAGTCTATCGATCCTATATGGAGCGACTCAAGAAGCTTGAGCCCAATGTCTTTGTCGACAAGCATGAACCGCTGCCGGACGCAGTAGGTTTCGACGAACTAGGAAAGCTCGAGCAACATCCCGAGTTGGCAGCCTTCACCTACATCCGGCAAGAGTGCAACCGCTGCCACCATGCGGTCAAAGGTCGCCAGAAGCGCGGCGACTTCCGTGGCATGGGCTGCTCGTCCTGTCACATTCCCTACAGCAACGAGGGGCTGTACGAAGGAGACGATGCCTCTATTCCCAAAGACGAAACCGGTCACCCCCTCACCCATCAAATCCAGGGAACGCGCGAAGCAACGGTGACAGTCCACGGCACAAGCTACCACGGTGTTCCAGTGGAAACCTGCACGACCTGCCACAATCGCGGCAAACGGATCGGTGTCTCCTTCCAAGGACTGATGGAGACCCCCTACACATCGCCGTTTACGTCGAGTGGAGCCGACCAGCCGGGCCTGCACACGAAGCACTATATCGCCATGCAGCAGGACATCCACTACCAGAAAGGAATGAAGTGCCAGGACTGCCACACGTCGGTGGAAGTGCACGGCGACGGCTTCCTCGCCGCGTCCAACCTGGCTCCCGTGGAGATCGAGTGCGCTGATTGCCACGGAACACCGGATCGCTTTCCATGGGAACTACCGTTGGGCTACATGGATGAATTCGCGATGGAACCGGCGACCGGACCGCCAAGAGGCGTGGCGCAAGAGCAACTCCCTCATACATGGGCCGGTTACGAGCACGAAAAACACGATGGGTACCTGCTGACTGCGCGAGGCAACCCCTACGAGAATGTGGCTCGGGACGGGGACGAGGTGATTGTCTACACCGCCGAGGGCAAGGACCTGAGACTCAAACCTCTCAAGAAACTGGCGGCCGAAAAGAAAATCAGCCAGCGCGGACTCGTCGCCATGTTGGGCGTCACGAAACACCTGGAGCGTATGGAGTGTTACACCTGCCACGCGACGTGGACGCCTCAGTGTTACGGCTGCCACATCAAGGTCGACTACCGCCAAAAGGATCGGTGCCCGGAGTGCCGCGAGTCCCAGATGGGTTTTGATTGGGTCGCGGCGGGCCGGAGACACTTGGAGCCGGAACATCGAACGGACGGCGGCGAATCGGGTTACGCCGCACTAATCCCCGGAAAGGTGACGGAGCAACGGAGCTACCTGCGATGGGAAGATCCGATCCTAGGGATCAACGGGGAGGGACGCGTCTCTCCCATCGCGCCGGGTTGCCAGCCATCGGTGACGATCATTGGAGCCGATGGCAAGCCGATCATTACGAATCACATTTTCCGAACTCCTCCCGGAATGGAAGGAGGCGGCAAGAGCGGGCAACTCGCGATCGACATGAGTCCGACCCAGCCGCACACGATGACCAAGAACGCCCGGACGTGCGAGTCGTGCCATGCCTCAGACAAAGCGCTCGGTCTGGGAATCGGCGGCCCGCGTCGTTGGGACGAGCGGCACTTTGTCGATTTGGAAACGACCGACGGGACGATTCTGTCTGCACAGGCGCAGCCGCAGATGGAACCGATCGAAAACCTGACTCACGATTGGTCGCAGGTCGTGGATCGCGATGGCAATCAGGTGGCAACGGTCGGTCACCACTGGCAACTCTCGCGTCCCTTCAACAAAGAAGAGATGCAGCACATGTCGCGTGAGGGCACCTGCCTTGCGTGTCACCGCGAAATTCCTGACGGCTCGCTCGCCGTCAGTTTCCTCCATCACGTCGCCCAGTACACAGGACAAGTCCCTAAGACCAGAGAACAGCACAGTAGCCTCGTGCACAAGATCGTTCTGATGAGCAGTTGGACGCAATTCACGCTGGTCGTGACGGCGGTTGTGGGGGTGGTCGTAGGCGGAGCCGTCTGGTATCGGCGGCGCCGCCGTCGATACCGAACGGGCGAGGCTTAAGGACAGAGTGTCTCGCGATACCTCCCGAGTTCGCTTTCAGCGGCGTCCGCCGGCGGTGGCCCTGTCGGCTGTTCGGCGATATGCTTCGGGAGGGCCGGAGGCGCTGTGGGCGACACTTGTTCTTGTCCTGACATTCCCGGCCTCAAGAAAACTTCTCATTTTTTGGGAAAATGATGAAATAAATCGCTTGGCCAGCGCATCTGTGAGCTCAAGCGGGTGTCTCGGTCACGCCTCGACGGCCATTGCCAGCAAGTTTGGTTCTACGTCAGGGATGCCGCAAACACGACGAGGATGAAGCGAGTACTTTTCCATGGTCAGAGAACGACACAGACAAAACCAGAGCATCAAGCGTGCAACGCAGGTTGCCAGTTGGTCAGTTCCACGATGCACCAACATCCGCTTTCGCTTGTGACGGACCCGTATTCCGGCGCCTTAGCATAGGGCCTGGTGTCACAAGCGACACCGGGCTTTTTTTGTTGCCATTGGTGCAAGTTGGGAGAGCTGCCAGCCCACTCAGGTCGCGGCGCTAGTTGCGGTACGCAACACCCGCGTCGATCCTTGCTTTTTCCACACACTGCAGCGGAATTCAGCCATGGCTATGCAGAAAGAATGGAAGACGACGGTAGCCGCGACGGTCGCGGGCGAGGACCTCGCCCGCGGCGACTTCATCGCAGCGCTGAATGAGATTGTTGAGACGCCGCCGTTTTGGTGGGACTGTTCCGACGGCTCAGTCTCGCCTGAAGAGCCGGTGCGCACCCGGTACACGGCCGGAAATGCGGGTGAGCCGTGCAAAGTCATCGGTGTGTGCCTGCCGTTTGTGTACGCGCTGACACACCGGAAGCAAGTCGTCGTCATCGACACGAGAAGGCAGCAGATCGTCAGGCTGGACCGCGACTGCGCTCGAGCCATTTGGAAGAAGATGAAGCGGCACTCCAAGAAGTCTCGCAGATAGGAGTCGATATCACGACGGCGGAATAAGGCTGCGATAAGCCGGACAATGGGCGGGAGGGGCTATGTCATGCAGAGCGTGGTTTGGCTCTCGCTCGCCGGAATCGATTGTCTCATGCAGATATGGTGGGGCTTAGCATTGGGGCGTTCGCGACACCTGATTCCGTCTCTTGACTGAGGTACGGATTCAGGTAAACGGCATCTACACATTTCCGCAGAGTCTGGATTACATTCGATCTTACGACTGATCGGCCGCAATTGGGTCTTCCAAAGGTGTGAATCATGAGCGAGAAGCGATTGTTGACGGTCGGGCATTCGAATCGCGAGCCTGCCGAGTTCATCGAATCGCTGCATCGTCAGCAGATCGCCGACCGTCTTCCGAGTCAGCCGGCGATGAGGTCCATCACCGGGCCGCGGCGATCGATGCCCGTGAGCTTCATATCGAGGCCCTGGAAGCGGAAGGAAAGTCGCGAGTAATCGATGCCGAGGCAGTGGAGGATGGTGGCATTGAGTTGGTGGATGTGCATCGGATTCTCGACGATGTTGTAGCTGAAATCGTCGGTTTCTCCGTAGACCATTCCTCCCTTGATGCCGCCTCCGGCCATCCAGATCGTGAAGCAACGCGGGTGATGATCCCGCCCGTAGTTTTCTCGCGTCAGCTTGCCCTGGCAGTAGATCGTCCGTCCGAACTCGCCGCCCCAGATGACCAACGTATCATCCAGTAGGCCTCGTTGTTTGAGGTCCTGGATGAGCGCCCAACTCGGTTGGTCTACGTCGCGTGCCTGGTTCGGTAGGTCGCGAGCCACATTGAAGTGCTGGTCCCAGCCGCGATGGAAGATTTGGATGAAGCGGACGTCGCGCTCGGCCATGCGCCGAGCCAGCAGGCAGCTTCGAGCAAACGTGCCGGGCTTGTGGACGTCAGGTCCGTACATCTTGAGGACATGTTCGGGTTCGTCGGAGATGTCGACCAACTCCGGGACTGACGACTGCATCCGGAAGGCCATTTCGTACTGGGCGATCCGGGCTTCGGTCTCGGGGTCGGCATAGGTCTGGACCGTTTGCTCATTGAGTTGCACGAGGTGATCGAGCATCCGTTTCCGAGTGGCCGGATCGACGCCGGGCGGGTTGGAAATGTACAGGACAGGGTCACCCTTGCTGCGCAGCGCAACACCGGAGTGCTTGGTGGGCAGAAAGCCGGAGCCCCAGAGGCGGTTGAAGAGTGCCTGAGCGTCTTTGCGTCCTGTCCAAGTGGCGGTCATCACGACGAACGCCGGTAGGTTCTCGTTCATCGTCCCTAGACCGTAACTGAGCCACGCTCCCAAGCTGGCCCGACCGGGAAGCTGGTGTCCAGTACAGATGTACGTGATCGCTGGATCATGGTTGATGGCTTCGGTGTGGAGCGTCTTGATGATGGCGATGTCATCGACCATCTTCGCCGTATAAGGAAGAAGCTCGCTGATCCAGGCTCCATGTTCACCGTATTGCTGAAACTTGTATTTCGACGGAGCGATCGGGAATCGCTTTTGTCCGCTCGTCATCGTCGTCAAACGT
>WFWZ01000237.1 GCA_015490875.1 Planctomycetaceae bacterium | reverse complement strand
CGCCACCGGTCAGCTCGGAGACTCGGTAGGCGCCGTAGCCGGTTCCGGCGCCGCAGTAGTAATACCCTCCGAGTCCGCATCCCGACCCCCAGAGCGGGTCGCCGTAGGCGTTCCAGTAGTAGCCGGGGTAACCCCAACCCCACCAGCCGTATTCGCCGAAGTCGACCGAATAGCTACGGCCGCTTTCGAGTTCGACTAGGCGGCCCAGACCATATCCGGACCAGTAGGAACTCCACCACGTCACCGCATTGCCGTAGACGAGCCAGGCCGGCCCCCACACTTTCGCCTCGTCGGGAAAGGTGAAGGTCACTGTTCCCGAAAGATCCGTCCCATAGGGCACGTAGAATCCACTTTCCCAAGGAGCCCAAACGGAGACGTGAGCCGGGCGAACTTCGCCATCGCCGGGGGCAACGACGTGTTCCCGGCCTTCTTCGGGAATACGCGTTACCTCGTTGTCGCGTACCCGCTTCCAGAAGGTCGCATCGAGACCCGGACCGACGGCTTCCGACTTCAACTGGATGTTGCCTTCGTCCTTGTCATTGTTGACCGGGATGAAGACGCCGGGTGATTCCTCATAGGCTTCCGGTACACCGGGGATGCCGACGACAAGATCGACGAGCAACTGGATCGAGTTTGATTCTTCGCTGCAGCCCCCGTCGTCATACGGCGGGTCTTCGTTGTCTTCCGGAGGACGGAACCCCGGATAAGGGTCCCACGGATAGTCGGGTTCGGGCGAGCCGACTCCCGGATCGCCGCCTACCGGCGGCTCACCCGGATCGGGCAGCGGCCCTGGGTTGCCACCACCTGGCGGTGGAGCCTCGGGAAAGGGGGCCGGGTTGTCGGGTATGTCGGGAATCGGAGGATCCGGAACCGGTGGCTCGCCCGGGAGTTCCGGGTCGTTGCCGGGAAAAGGACCGATTCCCGGATCGGGCGCCGGAGCGGGAATCGGCTTGGGACGGTGAGGGTCCGTCGGATCGCTCGGTTCGATCGGCCATTCTCCCGGGTCAGGACGCATCGGATCGGGAACGGGATCGGGGTCCGGGAAGCCAGGCCAGGCAGGGTACGGAGGACGGTCGGGCTCCGGGGTGGGCTCGAGGATTGGCGGATCGCCGATTCCCGGACGGACGGGCCGAGTCATTTCTGGCGGGCGGATCGGAAGAAGGCCCAGTTCGTCGCGGGAAGGAGCGCGGATAGCCAGGTTCCATCCGCCGTCGCCGGTGAGGTCCGTGAACCATGGAGAAAACTGTCTCAGAGGCTCGTCGCCTCCTTGCAAAACCAGGGTTTCAGCCACAGCGTCGCCATCAAGGTCTTGCCAGGAAGCGCGTACGTCGACCGGCCAGTCGATCCACTCGAATGTGCCATCGCCATCGACGTCGACGGGCCACCCGACAACTCCGGCCGGTGAGACAACCTGATCCGTGATGCCATCACCATCGAGATCACGATGGTCGCCGGCACTTGTGAACGGAGCGCGGTATGTGTCGACAATACCGTCTCCCGAGCGATCGACCATGTCGCTGCCGGGCGTCCATCGCACACCGTCGTACCGACCGTCCGCGTCGAAATCGACCATATCGGAGAAGCCGTCCGCGCGCCAGGCGAACCCGTCGGGGATACCGTCGCGGTTGCCGTCGAAGGCGACGTCGCTGAACTGCCACCCGAAGTAATCGAGCGCACTGCCCGGCGCGGGATCTTGCATCACGTCGAACAACCAGCCGAAACCCAAGCCGTCGATATAGACGGGAGTTTCACTGACCGAACTGACGAACCCATCAATTGGTGCGGAGAACTCGGGGATGCCGTCGCCATCGCTGTCGGTAACGAATGGGTCGGGCGGGATCAGGATGAAGTCGGTCACCCCGTCTCCGCTGAAGTCGATGGGACGGAAACCCGATGGCAGGAGGAGATAGTCGTACGTCGTGTTCCCTGCGGTCAGGCCGCTGGAAAGGCTGTAGTCGGGCACGCCGTCCGCGTTGATATCGAAGAGACTCGGACCGGTCGGACGGTCGTATTCGCACGGTGGAGGATCTGGCGGCGGAAGTTCCTCGGGAACGTAGAATTGGACGAGAAACGTCTGAGTCGCCGATAGACCTTCCCGATCGGTTCCCGTGATCGTGAAAGTCGCGCTTCCGGTGTAGGGAGCCTTCGGCGTGAACAGGAGAAAGTCGTTCTCGTCGACATAAGGTTCCTGAACGAACGGGTCGGTGTTGTCGACACTCACGGTATAGATCAAGTACTGAGCGTCCTCGGCATCCCAAAGCCCGATGTTGCGCAGGTCGATGGCGACCGGGTCGTCGGACCACACGGTGAAGCCATTCGTCAGCCAGGACCACGTAACCTGGGGTGGATCATTCACGGGGTCAACGATGAGCCACATGCTGGCCGAGACGCTTCCACCGTCCTCATCGGTAGCGGTGACGATAATGTGCTCGTATCCGACGAAGTCCTCTGCCGTCGTATTGAGCAGGTCGATACTGAGGATGCCGTCGCTGATCGTGAGGTTGGCGGCGGAGGGAGCGCCGTAAACGACGTCATTGCGCTGGATAACTTGAGTCTGGTACGTCAGACCGGAATCGGGGGTCTCCAGATCATCGAACTTGGCATTGAGATCGACAGTGGCGAACCCGCCCTCGTCGAGTCGAATGACGCCGATCGGTTCCTCCAGAGTCGGCAAATCGTTGACTGGCGCTACGTTCAGACGAAGCGTATCGGTAGCCATGTCGGCGGTCGCCGTACTCGTGGCTCGCACGATGATATCGGACTGGCCGTATTGGTCCGGCAGCATGCGAACGCGCAGCGCCCATTCCTCGATCGTCGCCTCGGCGACTCCGGGATTCGAGTTCCCTTGCAGGGAGAACTGCAGCGTGTCATCGAGAACCGAAGATTCGAAGACGTTGCGCAGATCGACGACCAGGTCGTGCGCGTCTTCCTCTACCGACTGCCAGCCCATCGGCTGAACGACCGAAACGGCCAGCATCCTGCGGTCTTCAAGCAACTCCAGGAGCGAGCGCCGCTCCTTCCACTTTCGCCGACGGAAATGGTTCTTTTTCCAAAAAGGCGTGCGACGTCCCCGACGCGACCGTCCCGACTTCATGACACCACCTTCGCTCACGACAAGGCCAGCGGGAAAGTAACCTGTGAGCGTCGAAGTGTGGCGTCCGATTCCAGGTTCGATCACGCATCGGACAAGCAGGGCGGCGGCCCGATGCGGGGTCGATCGAGTCCGATCCGAAAAGACGAATCAGTTCGATAAGACGACGGACGAGGGTGGCCTGATGGCTCAAACGCGGCGCGGTCCAACAGACCCATACCTTCAACTTGGAACACTCACCGCTGCCCCACCATGGACGCGATTCACCATAAGGCCACCGATTCGATGTGTCAAGCATTGCCCGCAAAATTCTCGAAAGCGTGCAACAAGACCATCCGGCGCAGTTCCCGTCTGTTCTGTTTCGTCGTGTCAGGCTGGAAAGCCTGACCTACGGAGTCTCGCGCAAAGACGCCAAGACGCAAAGGACGGATTTACCGGGGGCACAAAATCAAGATGGGGGATGGACGACGAACACGCTCTCCATCCTCATTCTAGAAAAAACTCTCTGCGCTCTTTGCGCCTTTGCGAGAAACCTTTGGTCAGGCTGGAAAGCCTGACCTACGTACTGGAAAGCCTGACCTGCGTGCCGCCGTGGCGACAGGGAATAGCTGGGGGCGCGAGCCCACTGAGGTCGGAATCGAACAGGAGCGCACGCCGCCCCATGCCTCAGGCTGCTTCCTTCTCGGGAGCCGCCGTGCCGCCGTCCAAACGCATCGGCTCGCCGCAGGCCGCCACAATCCGCTCGGCCAGCTCCACCGCTCGACAAGCCGCCTCACCGTCCACCGTCACGCTCCCATCGCCCCGGATGGCCGCCAGGAACTCGTCGTGTTCCCGCTCGATCGCATTGACGGGAACGACGGGGAGTCGTCGGTGGGGCATCCACCGATGAAAGAGCTGGTCGGCGAACTCCTGCCGCCTCCGGTACGGCCAATGCGCCACCTGCCGGGCCACCGCGCCGAAGGAAGGTTCGGCCAATGCCGTCGACACTGCGGGCTCAGCGAAGTCGATTTCGACGAGTCCCCGCTTGGTCAGCACTTCCCAACGACGGCGCCGCCAAGGACTGACTCGTGAGCTTTCCAGTTCGACGACCAGGCCGTCGGCAAACTCGATGCGAGCCGAAACGACGTCTTCGTGAGGCCCGACCACCACTGCCGCGTGGGCGGAAAGGTCGACGACTGGAGCATCGGTCAACGATAAAATCAGATCGATCTCGTGGATCATCAAGTCGAGCACGACTCCGACATCGAGCGACCGCGACGGAAAGCCGCTCGTACGCGAAGCGCGAATGTGCCGACAATCTCGCAGAAAAGGATACGCGGCCAGCCATGCCCCGTTGAACCGCTCGCTGTGGCCAACCTGAAGGACCCGGTCGTGTCGGCGAGCTGCCCGGCAAAGGGCTCGCGCTTCCACGCTTCGAGCCGCGATAGGCTTTTCGACGAAGATGTGCACTCCACGTTCCAACAAGGCGAGTGCCACCTTGCAATGGGAGGTCGTCGGCGAGGCGACGATCGCCGCCTCGACGTCGTCGGAAAGCTCTTCCACTGAAGAAAGGGTGGGAACGTCGAGCTTCTCGATCAGTTTTCGTCTTGCGTCGGGAGATGGATCGACGACGCCGGCCAGGCGGACATCGGTTCGCTGAGCCAACAAGCGCGCGTGGATGGAGCCGAGGTGCCCGGCTCCGATCACGGCGATCTTAGGACGACTCACGCGGCGCGCCTCCGATCTCGAGCCCTCCCGTGCCGTCCTTCCAATTGCGTCTGGACAAAGGAGAGCATGTGATTGACGACGGGGATCAATTGGCGGTTGGCTCGCAGGATTTCCCGAGCCTGGTCGAGTCCGACTTTCGCGCGGTAGACGAGCCGGTGGGCCTCGGCGAGTGCCCGGATCTGGTCCTGACTGAAGTTATTCCGCTTCAGCGCGACGACGTTGACGCATCGAGCGCGGGCGGGCGATCCGTCGGCCAGCATGAAAGGAGGAACATCGTGCAACACGCGACTCATTCCACTGACGAAGGCAAACGCCCCCACGGTCGCGAAATGGTGGATGGCGGTCGCACCGGAGAGAGTGACATGGTCGTGGATGTGCACATGACCTCCCATGAGTACGCCGTTGGCTGTGACCACGTAGTCGCCGACGCGGCAGTCGTGAGCGATGTGCGAACAGGCCATGAAGAAGCCGTGGCTGCCGACGATCGTGACACCCTCTTCCTTTTCCGACGCTCGATTGACCGTCACCGACTCGCGAAAGACGTTGTGGTCGCCGATCTGGACGCGCGTGTCGGTCCCCTGGTAGCTAAGGTCCTGGGGAGGAGCTCCGATGACGACGCCCGGATAGAAATGATTGTATTCACCGATCGTCGTGTGACCGGTGATCGTCACATTGTTTTCCAGACGGCAGCCTCGTCCGATCTCGACATGAGGTCCGACGACACAAAACGGGCCGATGTGAACGTCCTCGCCGATTCGGGCTCGAGGATCCACGGCGGCTCGAGAATCAACATAGGTGGGCATGGCGTTTCATCCGTGAAAGCGACCACGTCATAGTCAAGCGGAACAGCGCTGCATGGCATGGCCTGAGCACTGTGCCAGGTGAACAGTCAAGGCTCCATTGAGTTGATGACCGCTGCGGCAGGCATGAAAGCGCCCGGCCAGGCGACGGCCGCACAGGGACAGATCTCCGATCAAGTCGAGCAACTTGTGGCGAACGCACTCGTCATCGAACCGCAGTTCGTTGTCGATCGGGCCGGTATCGGCGAAAACGAGCACCTCTTGAGGCGTCACGTGGCATCCCAGACCTTGGGATCGCAGCCATCGAGCTTCTTGCTCGAGCAGAAACGAACGGGCGGGTGCGATTTCGCAGGCGAATCGTTGAGGAGCGACCTGGAAGGTCAACGATTGACGGCCGATGGCCGGTGCATGGTCGTACGCCAAATCGTAGCGCACTTCCCATCGTCCCTCGGGGTGAGGTTCCGCCGTCAACGAGGCTCCTTCCCGTTCGACGTGCAACCGACTCCCCACGACGCACACGTCGGCTCGTTCTCGCAGCGGGTGAATGCCGGCTCGCGAAATGGCCAGGACGAAGTCGAGTGCCGATCCGTCGCCGGCCGGCATCTCAGGGCGGTCGATCGCCAACTCGCAGTTGTCGATCCCCATCGCCGCGAGCGACGCCATGGCGTGCTCAATCATCTCGACGCGGGCCGAACCGCGAGCCACCGTGGTGCGGCGCATGTCGTCGACGCGATAGTCGATCCGAGCCGGAATCCGCACATGCGGATGACAGTCCTCCCGGACAAAAACGATGCCGGTTCCTGCTGGAGCCGGCCTCAACTCTACCGTGACTTCTTCACCGGTGAAGTACCCTCGCCCCACGACGCGCACCGCTCGCTTGAGCGTCTGTTGGTGCTCGGGCCAGACATTCGTCTGAACCCTCCTCTTGCCGGTGCTCGGTGCGGATGCGGAACGCGATTCGGTCGTGGGGTGTGGAGAATCCATGAGGTGTCTTGCCGGGACCGGGGAAAGGATGGAAACGTGGACGGTCCGCCATGACGCATGCGTCAACGACGGCGCGGAATCTGAGGAGCCGACGACATTGTTCCGGCCGGCGGAACGCCCCGCTTGATCTCGGCCAAGATGTCGTCCGTGATATCGAGTCCGCGGTGATAGACGACTTCTTGCAACATGCCGGCTTGAATCGACCGAGGATCATCGGGATCGATCGGCTTGCTCCGGTAGCGCAGCACCACGCCGATGCCGTTGCGCTGACAGTACCGCGACACGAGGTTCACGACCTCCATGTACGCCTGGTACATGATCTTGGCTTCGCGCGTTCCAACGTCCTTCTGCTTGAGTTTCATTTGCACCGCCAGATTGGCGTCGGCGTTGGCGAGTTCCTTTTCGAGGTTCCGATACGCCTCGGTTCCCGGTTTGTACTCGCGAAGCTGTTCGGCCATCTTCTGCATGCGAGCTCGTTCCTGCTGGATATAGGCCTGCATGGCTTCGGACTCGCGCCGAAACGCCTCGCGCTGCTGGATCAGCCGGGGATGCTCATGCATAATCCGCTCGATGTCGATGACGGCGACGCGAGTCTGGCCGTAGGCAGCTGGAGCAGTCAGCGCGAAGAAGAGTCCCGCAATGATCCCAAAGGCAGCCGCCGCTCGGCTGCCATCCGCCCTGGCGGCTCGATGAGAACTGCGGCGATGACGGTGGGTAAGATCGACACTGTTCACGACATGCACTCCCTTGCTGGAACCTCGACCGCCTTCCCGTGGCGGCCATCTTCCCTGATCTACACGGGTCGCCATTTTGACGTCGATCCGCGCCAACGTAAAGGCCGATTTTTCAGCCCCCGCGCTCGGGGGGAATTGGCATCTGCATCGAGAATCCCCCTTACGAGAAGTGAGTTCCAACCTTCTGGGAATTTAGGGGTTATCGACCTGATTTTGTCGGCATAGCCGCCTGATGGGATAACCTGTGCATGTTCCTCTTGCGGTGCGATGTGGCGGCCGGTGCATTTTGCTGCCATGCTCGTCCCGACATACTGGGGAAGGTAGAATTGTCTTGTCGAACGTCCATGGGGCTGTCGGGGGAGCTTATGGAATGAGTAGTAAACCAAGAACCGCTCGCACGGAATATGCTCACATCGTTGCCACACCGGGCATCGTGGGCGGTGAACCTCGGATTTCAGGAACGCGCATCAGAGTGCGAGACATCGTGGCAGCTCGCGATCTACGGGCCGCCACGCCCGAGGAGATCGCGACGACGTACTATCCCGACCTGAGTCTGGCTCAAGTCTACGCTGCATTGGCGTACTATGAAGATCACCGCGACGAACTCGATTCTCTGAAGAGGGAGGAAGCGCGGCTTGTCGAAACGATGCGGCAATCTAATCCACCCTACCTGGATGACAGCGAGCCGGTGTAGTTGATGCTCGTTCGATCGGACACGTCATTCGCGCCGTGATTCGACTGGCGACGGCACTGTCTTACGAGGAGGCGTCCTCAAGAGCTTTCTTCGTGTGAGGGTGATGTGTCCGCCGCCCATCGACGTTCTGAATCGGACACGTGTCAGGTTGGAAATCGTGACCTACGTAGTATAGATGCTCGCGAACGAGGCGTTGGCACATTCGTGCCCCGTGCAAGCTAACTCGGGATAGCCTCGCGTTCCAACTCGACCTTGGAGACGCTATACCCCGCTCGCTCAACATCGGCGATCGCCGATGAAATGGCGGCCTGCAATGAAGCGCCAGGACGTTCGAAAATCAGCTCCATCCCTTCTGCATGTCCCCGGATAGAAGCGTCCGTACATCCTGCGTTTCCCAACGCGTCCGTAGCATCGAGAATTTCGTCATGAGTCATTTGTGGCGCTGGCACAATGACGCTGAATCGATAAACAGACATGATGGAATTCTCCATTACTGTCCGGGGCACCGGTCTACAGTTCGTCTTGGGACATGATCTGACGGGCCGAGCGATTTGACGGAGCTTGAGTATTGGCGCGTGACCAGAATCGAAATGAGAACCAGAAGTAGGGCCAACCATAACGCGACGGCGCGGCGCGTTGCCTTCTTCGCCTTCTCTTCGTCCCACCAACGGCGCGGAGAAACACCCTGCGCCACGAAAGTCGCCACGCCCGCGAGATTGACCGAAATGACGTTGGCCGATACGAGGAGAGCGGCGCCCGCAGCACCTTCCCACCTGAATTGAGCCACCATCAGTCCGAAGACAACTAAAGGAGGCATGAGCGCAACAGCGACCATCACTCCGATCAAGGCGCCGGCCAGCCCCCGGGAAAGGGCGAACGCCCCTGCCGAGCCGGCCGCCAAGGCGAGGGCCAGATCTGAAAGCTGCAGATTCGTGCGTGACGCAATCGCGTCGGCATTCAACTCGACACCCGGCAGCCGTCCGATGACGATCGCCACCCCAAGGCCAACACAGAAACCGGCGATGTTCGTCATGAGGGCTCGACGAAGCAAGGCGAAGTCGCCCAACGTCACCGCCAATGCCATGGCGACGTTGGGGCCCAGCAGCGGCGCGATCACCATCGCGCCGATGATGACGGCCACGTCGTCACGCACCAGACCGACCGCTGCTACGACGGACGCAAGAAACGCCATAGCCAGGAAGACGCGATTGACTCCCAGCGACTCCTCGGCCAGGTGCAACAACTCTTCGCGACTAACCCGTCCCGGATCGCGTAGCGCCGAGGCCGCGCCTTCGGGCGACTGCTCCTTGTCGGAAGCAGACAGCTCGTCCCGCGGAACGGTTGCAGAAATAGGAATCAGCGTAATCCGGAACCCATCCTGGTGCTCGTACCAGGAAGCCAACTTATCTGTAAGTTCTTCGGCTTCTTCGGCGGGAACGAGGACCTGGATGACCTGGCGAGTCTTCTCTCGAGGATCCTCCCAGACTCCGACGATTTCCTTTCCCTCCAACAGCTTCTCGGCCTTGCCGTCCGCGTTCTTGGGAAGAGCGATTTGCATCAAGCGCAGCGCCACGGACGCGGCTCCTTATGATGCGTCGGAAGGACGACGTTCGTTCTTTGCTCCCGCGTTCGAGGACGCGTCTTTGGCAGAAACTTCCGTCGCGCGCCAGCCTTTTCCGTTTTGCTGATCGAGCAACCGAATCGCTTCGCCAAGCACGAACTTCGGGTCCATAAACGGCTCATAGCTGATATCCTGCCATCGAACGTTGCCACTGGCATCGATCACGAACGTTCCATGCAGCGGTGTCTGTTCGAAGTCGTCGTAGACTCGATAGGCGCGGAATACGTCGAGCCGAGCATCGGACACGAGCGGAAAAGGCATCCCTCCGGGATAGTCGTCGATCGATTTCTTCAAGTCTTCCCGATTGTCGGTGCTGATCGCAATCAGCTCGATACCTTTCTTGCGAAACTCCTCGGCCATCGGAGCAAACGCCTTCAGTTGCTCGGCGCAGTGAAGGCAGCCAAACCCCAGGTAGAAGATGACGATAACCGGTTTGCCTCGGTATTGCGCCAGGCGAAATCGGCGACCGGTGGTGTCTTCGAGTTCCCACGATGGCGCCGGCTGGGGAGACCAGCGAAACGGGCCCAGCGAATCGAGAGGAACACGCTGGCCGAGATCGGACGCCAAGGGCTGCTCAAGTCGCCAATCTTCGGGCAGCCCAAGAGCCTGGGCGATCGGAGCCAGACGTTTCCACGGCGGAGCTCCCCACTGGACCGACCCCGAAATGGCCCTCAGGGCCTCGAACGCCTTTCGAGCCTCCTTCTGTTTGCCCGCGCGGAACAGGATTTCCACCTGAGCCGCCAAGGGGAGAACTTGACCCGGACTGCGCTTGACGAGTGCGGCGATCGCCTTGGTCGCCGCGTCATGCCGGCCGGCCAACGATTCGAGTCGCGCCAACACCAGAGCACTCTCGCCGGCCTTTTTCAGCTTCGCTCGAGCCTCCTCCCAGTCTTCGCGCTGCCAGGCCAAATAACCTTCGACCGCCGCAATCGCCTTGGCCACTCGCCCAAGTTCCGATTCGGCCGCCGTCGGCTTTCGCCCCTTTTTCTTCGTTTTTTTCGTGTTCTCGGACCCGGCCTTTGCGGGAGCGTTTTTCGTTCCTTGAGCGGCCGTAGCATCCTTGCCATTCTTCTTGTTCGACTCGGATGCCGTGCGCTTTTCGGAGGCGACTTGTTTTTCCAGCCGGATCCGGTGATCTCTCAGCACTTCCAACTGTCTCTCGGCTCCGGCCGTATTCCCGACCAGAGCATGCGCCTGCCCGAGGTAACGGAGGCGTTCGATCTGCAGTCGAGGCATATCAGTCGGTTCGAGGTAAGGTTGACCGGCCAATGCGATGAGCTGGGGCCACAACTCGTAGCTTCGCAAGACCTGCCAGAGGCGCTGGCGGCCATACGACGCGCTTCCTCGCTTTTCGAACGTATTGTATGCCGGATGCCTTGGCAACTCGGTCATGTTCATGGCCAAATCGAGTGCATCTTTCCATCGACCGATGAACACCATGTTGCGGATGAACCATTCGTTGTTGTGCGCAAAATTGTGAATCTGGTCCGGCATCACGCGGTCGCGCATCATGTGTGCATGGTCGACGCGCGCCGATGCCTCCTGCTGCCACGCCGCATCGGCGTACCGATGGAGTCTCGAGTAGATATGTCCGGGCATGTGCCACATGTGCGCGATGGCCGGCGCTGATGGACCGCACTTGGCCGCCGAATCGAGCGCCTTCTTCGGGTCGATATAATCCCACAAATGAATGCGATAGTGGTGCACCGGATGCATCGGCTCGACATCGAGCACCTGTTGGATCACACGATCGGTCGCTTCCGGTTTGGCCTGAATATCCTTTTTGTATTTCCAGTGGAGATAGGCGAGGAACGCCTTCGGTTCGATCTCGTCGGGAAAACGTTCGACGATTTTCGCCATCGTCTCCGCGTAACGTTTGGCTCGCTCGCTTTTCGTTCCCTTGCCGGTAAGAAAATCGGAATGGGCATCGATCAGAGCTCGCTCGAGCGGACTGGCCGAATCCCGCCGGCGCACGGCTTCGGCGATAAATCCCTTGGCTCGCTTCTCGTTGTTCACGTTGGCCATCGACATGCCCCAGTAGGCGAAAGCGTAGTCGGGCTCGAGCATGGCGACCTGCCGAAACGTACGTTCGGCTTCGAAGTACCAAAAGCCGTGAAGTTGCCCTATGCCTTGCAAGACGAACTTCGCCGCCAGTGGATGTTTCACACTGGGCCGGAAGTGCACCGCTCCCGTTCCTCCCATCAAATAGGCTTTCTGCCTCGGTCCCTCGTTGAAAGCCTCGCCGTGTTGCGAGTGCCCTTCCGGAAGTTTTTCCTCAGCTCGATTGGCCACTGAAGCGTCACGATCGCCGGTTGTGCCGGAACTGGCGATCTTGGGTGGCGCCGTGGCTGATGTTTTCGCTTCCGTTCCAGAGGAAGCAGGAGGCGCTGACGGAGGAAGTTCCATGATATAGATGTTGCGGAAGTGGATCTCGGAACCTTCCGATTCAAGGCATAGATAGCCTTTGCGCTGCGTGGCGTCTCGGACGCCGTTGACGAACTTTCCGTTGACCGCCAGTTTGATATTGCCGTCCACCGCGACGACGTCGTAGACGTTCCACTCGCCCTTTCCTTTGCAGCGGTTTTCCCTCGCCTTGCTCCGGACACCTCGTGGATTCTCCGGCGTGATCTTCACACCCCCCACGCCGAACAACTCGCCGTGTACATAGGCGATGGGCGGGAAGGTCCCGTCGGGTTTTCGGTGAAGGCGCACCCATTCCAAGTCGAGCATCTGGACCTCGACCCCATCGGGCAGACGACGACCTTGCGGAACTTTCGCGGAACTCCAAACAAAGACGCCCGAGTTGCCACCAGCCTTCATATGGCGCCACTCGATGTGCAAGATGAAATTCTCGTACTGCTTCTCCGATCGCATCACCCCGATCGGCTTGCCCGTGCAGACCAACAGGCCGTTCTCCACACGCCATGTGTCGTCCGCCGTATTGACGTTCACCCAGCCGCTGAGGTCCTTGCCATTGAAGAGGGGTCGAAATCGGGGAATCGAGTCGGCGGGGTCTTGCGCAAACGCAGACGGGGCGGATAGAGCGGCGAAGACGAAAGCGCTTTCTAGGATCCGCAAACAGAAACGGGAAAGCATCGAGGCAGACTCCGTAAAGTGGGTAGGAAGCAGAGAGGGGAGAAACCGATAGGGCTTCCATCATGGCACAACCCTGAGGGAAAGGCAAATCGAGGAAACTCGCCGTAGTTTTGTTCACGGCTCAAGGTGAAACAGGACGATTGTAGGGATTAGCGAGAGTCTGCGGGCAGGCCGTCTCGCGGTCCGTCTCCTTGTCTTCCATTTTTGAGCGAACCATGTCGAGCACGACGACCTCCACCAGCTCCGGCCTCGGCGGCCGGCTTCCCTCGAATTCGTCGGCGGTTCCCACGATCCGCATCGATCCGGGACATCCTCGACCAGGTGCTCCGGCGACCGACGATCGTCCCCAAACGCCCGATGCCGACTTATCCGATCCGCCCGACGTCAGCCTCTTGGATCGTACCCAACTGGCCCAGCTCGCTCGACGTCTGGTCGAGCGCCACCACGAGCTCTGTCGCCAGCAAGAAGAACTCAACGCCGCACTGGCTGAATTCGAAAAACGCCAGCGCCGTAGCCGCATGGAAGAGCAGGAACGGCAACTTGAACTCAGGGAACAAGAAAAGGAGCTCGACGAACGGGCAGCCAGACTGACCGAGTTGGCTGACCAACTCGAGCGACGATGTGCCGAACAGGAGGCTCGAGAACGCGAGTGGAACGAACGCCTGCGTGCCTCCGAGAGCGAGCGGGAGGCGTTCGGGAGACGGGAAGAGCAATGGCGGGAAGAGAAAAGCCAATTGGTCCATGCCATCGCTGTCTTGGAAGAGCAGCTTGCGGCCGAACGATCCAAGCGGCGCGAACACGAGAGATTGTGGCAGGAGCGGCAGTCGCGTGAGGCGCAAGCAGCCGAACGGCTCCGGCAGTTGGAAGCCATCGAACAGACTCTGACGGAACAGACCGAGGCACTCCAGGAACAACAAGAGGCGTTTCGGTGTCGGCGGGAATGGTGGCT
>WFWZ01000236.1 GCA_015490875.1 Planctomycetaceae bacterium | reverse complement strand
GTAGGAACCCGGTGAGCAGGCCCGCGAGGAAGACGGGACCGGAATGAGGTGAACTCAGGAGGGAACCGTAGGCTCGAGCAGCCACGCAGGCCGCTTCCGGCAGCCTCCAACGCGATGGCCAATGCAACCACCCCGCCGATAGAAGCCCTTGGGCGATCAAGAAGATACCTGCGGCGATGGCGAGGTAACCGCTGGCTGTAATGAGTGACCCGGTGGAACTCGACAGACTCAGGCCGGCCCCCGCGGCGACACCCCCGAGAAAACCATACGTGGTCAGGCGCCCCGCGGCGAACAGAAGTTGCCGGAGCCAGGCGGACCGGCCGGACGCTGAATGAGTGCCGATGGCGAGGGCGAAGGGGCCGCACATGCCCAGGCAGTGCCCGGAACCGAGCAGACCGGCGACGACGATGAGCGGCCATGGGAGCATCAGGCAAGATCTCCGACGAGAGCAGGAGACTCCTCGGATACCGACGAAGAAGAAATGGGCACAGGGCGTCCGGTTTCTTCGGCGGAGCTGCAATTGGCCTGAGGAGTGCGTCCCAGTTGGAGCGAACGACCGATGACCAGGAGGCTGCTACCGAGCATGGCGACCGCCGAGACGATCGGATGGAGTTTCCCCGTCGCGGCCAGCCCGATTCCCACCGTGTTGTACGCGAAGGCCCAAAAGAGGTTGGCCCGAATGGCGGCGACCGTTCGGTGCGCCAGAAGTATGGCCAGCGGCAGACGACGCAAATCGTTCCCCAATATGCACACGTCCGCTGTCTGCCTCGCCAAGTCGCTGGCGGCTTCCAAGGCAATGCCGACGTCGGCCGTCGCCAGCGCGGGCGTGTCGTTGAGTCCCTCTCCGACCATCGCCAGGGGGCCCCATTCCTTCCGCCACGCCTCGATCCGGTCCGCCTTTTCTTCGGGAGATAGTTCGGCTTCGATGGCAACATCCCACGACCCGCAAGTGCGTTCGGCTCGCCGCCGGTCATCCCCCGTGAGGACGACGAGCTTGAGCCCCAGCCCCCGTAGTTGTTCGAGTGTCGAAGCGACCTCGTGGCGCGCAGCTTCACACATGGCAAAGACCGCCCGCACCCGCCCCTCCCACGCCACTGCCGTGACGGCCTTTCCCTCGGCCGTCGCTCTCTGGGCGACTTCTGCGAGTTCGGGTGCCAAGGTGTCTCCTTCCTCCAACAGCCAGTCGAGCCTTCCCAGTCGAACGTGATCCGATCCCAGGAGATGATCGGCCTCGAGTCCTCGCCCAGGTCGGGTGCGCACCGGATGCCAGGCTGGCGTGACGTTCAAGCCGCGTTGGGCGAGCCACGAAGCGATGGCTTTCGCATGAGGATGCTCGGACGCAGCGGTCAAGGGACCCAGCAACGCGCCCAGTCGCTCGAGATCGGTCGTTTCCGCTACATGACAGTGAGTGACAATGTTGTGTCCTACAGTCAGCGTGCCGGTCTTGTCGAAGGCCATGACGCGCACATCGCGGAGGCGCACCAGTGCGTCGCCGTCTCGAAAGAGGATCTGGTGGCGAGCCGCCGTTCCCAGGGCCGACCAGATCGCCAGTGGCGTGGCGAGTCCCAACGCGCAGGGGCAGGCGATGAGGACGACCGAGAGGCCGGCTTGAATGGCCGCATCGGTCCCGCGAGTGGAAAAGTGGAAGGCGAAGACCGCGAGTGCGACGGCGAACGTCGCCGGAAGAAACCATGCGGCGATTCGATCGGCCAAGTGTTGATATCGGTCCTTCTGAGCCGTCGCCTGCTCGACCCGTTCGACGAATGACGCGAGCGTTCCCCGGCCTCCGTCACTCGTGGCCTCAAGGATCAAATCCCCGTCCAGATTGACACTGCCAGCGAGGACCGTGTCGCCGGGACTGACGGAAAGGGGTTCGCTTTCGCCCGTCAAGAGTCCGCGGTCGAGCGACGCGTGGCCGCGCACGATGCGACCATCGACGGCAAGGCGTTCGCCGGCGCGCACACGCACCCGTTCACCACAACGTAGCGACTCGGGAGGAATCCACTCTTCCCCGTCCTCGGTCCAGCGACAGATGCGATCGGGCAGAAGCGATTTGAGTTCCGCAAGCGACTGCGTCGTCTTCTGTTTGCCGACCGCCTCGAGCCACCGCCCGAGTGTCACGGCAACCAGGACGGCGCAGGCGACCTCGAAATAAAGGTGCCCGTCGCCTCGAAGCATGCTATACACCGATTGAGCGTACGAGGCGACGACGCCGGTCAGGAGCAGCAGATCGGTGGTAACGCGCCGTTGGCGTAGCTGTTCGAGAACATTGCCGGCCAGAGGCAGACCTAAGAGAAACAGCACGGGGGTGGACAGCAGAAGGCAGAGCGAGCGGAACAGGGCGGTGATGGCGTCCGCCAATTCGCGCTCTTCGCCGGGAGCCGGAGGGAACAAGTCGCGACTCCAGAGGACCATCGCGAAGAGCATCACGTTCATCGTGAAGAAGATGGCCAGGCCGAGTCGCGTGAGGGTCCATCGGATCTGCCCCGTCGTGCCTCGCTCCTGGGCGACCGCAGCAGCGAAGCGGCATCCGAGACAACAATAGACCGGGAGATCGGGGC
>WFWZ01000235.1 GCA_015490875.1 Planctomycetaceae bacterium | reverse complement strand
CGGGCGCCACGATGAACAATTCGGGGGTCTGGAAGGCGGCCGCCAGTGTCTGACCCGGATCGATCTTCCGGTCGACGATGATGCCATCGACGGGCGAGCGAATTTCGCAGTACTGGAGGTTGGCTCGCGAATTGGCCAGCGTCGCTCGAGCCGACTCGACAGCCTTTTCGGCGACCTTGAGTTGTGCCTCGAGCGCCTGGCGACCAAATCGGTACTGATCCATCTCGGTGTCGGAGAGGTAGTCCTTGTTGATCTCCCGAAGCTTTCTAGCTCGACGCTCATCGTTGATCGCCCGCTGCAACTCAGCTTTGACACGTGCCACATCGGCTTCTCGAGTTGCCAACGTGGCTTCGTCGCGTGCCACATTGGCTTCGAAGAGCCGCTTATCGACGACGGCAAGCAAGTCGCCGGCTTTGACTTCGTCGTTGAAATCGACGAGGCATTCCTTGATGGGCCCGGAGACAAAGGAGCCAACGACGACCTGGAGGACCGGTCGGACGGTCCCCGTCGCATTCACTTCGAAGACGACGTCGCCTCGATCGACCTTCTCGGTCTCCCATTTCGGCGCGTTGCGGCGCCTCCAATACTCCATCGCCGGTCGATAGCCGGCTGCCGCACCACCACCCACGACGGCCAATAGCAGCAGCCCGATCAGCCAACGTTTCATGGGTGCCTCGAGAAAGAATTGTGACTACACTAACTTGGTTGGATCCAACAGAGCACGCGGATCTGCCGCCGCAGCGCGGCGGTTCCCTGGCAAGTACGCAAGCGCCCTACCCCCCTCGGCGTGGGCCGGTTTCGCAGGAGAGGTTCCTTGGCAGGTCGACCTGGGGCCGCACACCGTAGCTACCTTCATTATGGCTGGGTTCGACTCCGAGCCAAGCGACAGCCGCCCCTTTTTTTGCCGTTGTTCCTCGGGAAAACGCTGCGACTCGCCGATCGTCGGGATTTCCGGGGTGCTCGACTGGTTCTCGCCGCCAGTTGCCTCATCGTTCTGGGGGCGGGTCTAGGCGCCTGTGCCGATCTGCGACGGGGCCCGCCCGAGCCTCACTGGCGGCAGCCGGTGGCCGTCGTGCTGGCTGGTCACTGGCTCATTACGGCGAACACGCGTGCAGCCAGCATCAGTGTGGTGGACGTATCTCGAAGGCGGGTCGCCGCTGAATACGTGGTTGGACGACGTCCGGTCGATGTCGCGTTGGCCGACCGTGATGGTCGAGAAATCGCCGTATTGTGCCAAGGCGATCGATCTGGTGGCCAAGTCGTCTTTCTCGAGTTCGCCGACGGCATCCCTCGACGCAGCCAGTCGTTGTCGACGCCCGTCGATCCTCAACGTCTTTGTTTCTTCGGTGCCGATCGCCTGGCCGTGACGACGCGCTGGTCCCGCCGGTTGGCCCTGTATCACCGTGCCGACAGCCAGTGGCGTCTGAGAGACCAGATCGACCTCCCTTTCGCCGCCCGGTCGGTCTGTTTCGATCCGTCAGGCAGACACGTCCTCGTTGCCGATGCTTTCGGAGGACGGATTGCTGTGGTCCCGTGGGTGGCTCCTCACGGAATGCAGATTCGGCTGTTGGAAGCCCAGGCTCTCGGGGAACTCGTGCCTTCTGCCCAACGCGACTGTCTGTTGGTCCCCCACGTCCAAATGCAGTCCCAAATGCCGACTGTACCCGAGCGGATCTTTTGGGGAGCCGTGATCAACGAGTTCGTGCGAGGCATCGGTTGGAGGGAATTGCTCCAGGAGGAGTCGCCTCGTCGCCTCGAGTTCACCAGGACGCCCGAATCGGGTTCGGCGTCGGGCAGTGGCAAAGCGAGGCCGATCGCCAGGTGGAGTCTCTTGCCGCTGGCCGAACCAGGTGCCGGAGCCGCCGACCCCACAGCGCTGGCGGTGACGAAGGATGGTCGAGGCGCCGTCTGTCTGAGCGGCGTCGATCGCGTGGCCTTGATCGATGTCGGCGCCTGGCGCGTGACCCGCCAGGTACCGGTCGGACGTGGTCCCAGCGATGTGGTCCTGGATGCAAAGGGTCGTGTGGCATACGTGGTCAATCGATTTGACGACACCGTAAGTGTTGTGGAGATGGAGGCGGGCAAACAAGTGTCGGTGATCGCGTTAGGCGAACGGCCGGAGTTGTCCGCTGCCGAGCGGGGGGAAGTGTTGTTCCACGACGGCCGGCTTTCGCGGGACGCATGGTATTCGTGCCGGAGTTGCCACGTCGATGGCCACACCACCGGGGGCTTGAACGACAACTTCGCCGACGGTGATGAGGGAGCTCCCAAGCGAGTTCTGAGTTTGTTGGGCGTTAGCCACACAGGACCTTGGGCCTGGCTGGGGACGAGGCCCACGCTGGAGATAGCCGTGCGCAAGTCGCTTCAGACCACGATGCGGACCCCTTCCGACCAACTGTCCAGCACGGCAATCGACGATTTGGTGGCGTACTTGCGGACTCTGACGCCACCCCCCGGTGTGGCCAAAGCGCGCGGCACGGTCGACCCAACGTTGGCCCGGCGAGGGGCGGAAGTTTTTCGGAGCCGCGAGTGCGACCAGTGTCATCAGCCTCCGCAGTACACGACACCGGAAGTTTGGGACGTGTCGATGCCGGACGAACATGGACGGAGCGAATTCAATCCACCCAGCTTGCGAGGCGTTTCGCAGCGCGATCGTTTCTTCCACGATGGTCGCGCCGCCAGCCTCGAGGAGGCCTTAGAGCGTCACGGTGGTCTGGATCGGGACGGCTGGTCGGCCGAGGACCGCCGCGCGCTGCTGCATTTCTTGAAGACGCTCTAGGGGGTTTCTGGTTTCTGGTTTCTGGTTCCAGGGGTTGGCTTGGCCTACTTGTATTTCACTCCCTTGTGCTCCGATGATGCCAGATAGCGGATGAATCCACCAATGAGCTTCCCTGTGGACTGGGCAATGTCGTACAGAAACCGGAATTGGTCATTGGTCAGGTAGCCGGCGTCAGTGGCAACATAGAGTTGTGCCTGTACCTCTGATACCGAACCTCTTGCCAGAGAAAGAAACTGAGCGAACTCTCGGTTTCCCCCTCGCCCAAACCCTTCGGCAATGTTTGACATGATCGAAATAGAGGCTCGGCGTATCTGATCGCGAAGGCCGAAGTCCCTCGCAAAAGCGCCTTGATTCGTGACAACGTATATCTCTCGCGTCAACTCCCTCGCTTTTTGCCACGCTTCAATGTCTTCGAACCTCGCAATACTCGCCATCACTCCTCTCCTACCCAACCAGAAACCAGGAACCAGAAACCCCGAACCCATCATCCCCGTCGCTCATCCATCCAATCGGCGATCGTATTCCATACGTCCTGTCGATCCGACTCGTGATGCAACTCGTGCCGCATCCCTGTGAACTCGACGAATCGACAGACTTCGCACCGCCGGGCGAACTGCCGGCATGCTTCGAGACTGGTCAACGTGTCCTCGTCACCATGCATCAGGAGTGTGGGGATCTTCAACTCGTGGGCATGCGCGAGTGCCCACTCGCCCGCTGCAAACATCTCTAAGCCCAGTCGTGCAGTGACACTCCGGTGCCAGTAGGGATCCCGACGCAGTCTTTCGGCGACCTGGTAGTCGTGTGTCAACTCGAGCGGATCGATACCGGTCGAAAAGGCAAGCTGCGGGTAAATGTGGTTGGCGATTCGCGCCGCGAGTTCTTTCCACCAGGGAATGGGCCTCGCCGGAAGCAGCAGAGGACTCGAGGCGATCACGCCGTCGATCGCCGGCGACAGGTGCAGCGGTCTCAGCGCCACATTCAGTGCCTCACATCCACCCAAACTATGACCGTAAAGGAAATGTGGGCCCGCTTCGAGACTCATGCGGTCCGACCAGATCTCCAGAACATCTCGCAAGAGGCAACCAAAAGACGGCGCATGGCCTCGGATGCCGCTCGACCGCCCATGCCCGCGCTGGTCATAGCCCACGACACAGTACCCTCGGCCGACCAGAAAACGTGCGACGTCGTCGTACCGCTGGATGTGATCAGAAAGCCCGTGAATCACGAAAAGTGTTCCCACTGGTTTATCGCTCGGACGCCAGGTCGTCCCAACCAGTTCCTCGCCGTCGGTGGCGATCTGGATCCAGTGATCGACAATCACCTCGCCCAAGGGGTGCGGTGCAGACGGGGATGGGTGTCTGGAAGGCGTCTCCAGCGATTCTACCGTCGGAGCGGTTGGATTTTGTGCGGGGGGATTCGAGGGAGTAGCGAGCGTGGCAACAATCACTTCCGAGCCATTCTGAGAGGACTGGGCTTTCTGAAGTCGCTCGGCCTGGTGCTCCTGGTTCCGATGTCGCTGGAGCATCCGGTAACCAATGGCAAGGGAACCCAATCCCGCAAGCATGATGTACATCGACATCCGGTGCAGATCGGAAAAGAGTTGCTCAGTACCGCGAATCTCCTGAGCCAGCACGACGGCGCAGACCAGAGCCAAGAGGAATCCTCCGGCGATCAGCAGCCAGCCGGCTTGGATCCAAAAGAGCGTCGTGCGTGGCGGAGCCGATGGCGAGGAGGAGGGTGCGGTTTCGGTCATCTGAGAACGCGACTCGAGTTCGAAAAGCCGCCGCCGTCGCCGGCCGCGTATCGCCCCGCATTGTAATATCCTCTGCCGTGGATCGGGCAGGGGGTTTGCCCCTCTATCGCGACTCGCCAAAGGCCCCGGTCATCCTTTATCCTGGGGGCCCTGTGGGAGAGAATTGGTCGGCGGGCGAGTCGGGAGGGTGAACCAATGGCAAGCGGGGCGAGCGCTTGGGCCTCGAAGTGGCTGGCAAGACTAGCGATTTCGATCCTCTGCGTTGTTTCTTTTGCGAGCGTCGATCGTTGCGCTTTGGCCGAAGATCGGCTGCGGGGGCGTGCCTTCGCGACTCGTTCGGAGGTCATCGCGCCTCACGCCATGGCTGCCACCAGTCAGCCGCTGGCCACGCAAGTGGCCGTCGACATCATGCGCCAAGGCGGAAACGCCATCGACGCGGCCATCGCGGCCAATGCCTGTCTGGCGTTGATGGAACCGACCAGTTGCGGGTTGGGTGGAGACTTGTTCGCCCTTGTGTGGGACGCCAAAACGAAGAAGCTGTACGGACTCAACGCGAGCGGTCGGTCGCCTCGTTCCTTGACGCTGGACGAATTCCGCCGCAGAAAGCTCACACGGATTCCCGCACATGGACCGTTGCCGGTTACTGTGCCTGGCTGCGTGGATGGTTGGTTCGAGTTACACCGGCGCTTTGGCAAGTTGCCGATGGAGCAGATTCTGGCTCCGGCCATCGCCTACGCGCGCGAGGGTTTCCCCGTTTCGGAGGTGATTGCGGGAAGCTGGGCTGCCAGCGCCGGGCTCCGCCGGTACCCCGGTTTCGCCGAAGTCTTCCTTCCCGGCGGCCGGGCGCCTCGCAAAGGAGAACGTTTTCGCAATCCACTCTTGGCTCACACATTGGAAATGCTGGCCAAAGAGGGACGCGACTATTTCTACAAGGGAGATGTCGCGAGGGCCATCGATCGGATGATGCGCGAGCACGGCGGTTACTTGAGTTATGAAGACCTGGCCGCTCATCGATCGGAGTGGGTCGAGCCGGTCTCGACGACGTATCGCGGATACCGACTCTGGGAACTGCCACCCAACGGTCAGGGCATCGCGGCGATTCAGATTTTGAACATACTCGAGGGGTTCGATCTGAAAGGCGCGGGATTCGGCAGTCCCGATCACCTGCACTGGTTCGTGGAGGCGAAAAAGCTGGCATTCGAAGACCGGGCGAGGTTTTACGCCGATCCGGCCTTCGAGCAGATTCCTGTGGCCGAGTTGATTTCCAAGGAGTACGCCGCGAAGCGCCGCCGGCTGATCGGACGGAGGTCGGCCCGTCGTTATCCTTCCGGAGAGCTCGATCCGCGTCGGGCTGGACCCGAAGAGGGTGACACGATCTATCTGACGACGGCAGATCCTGAGAGGAACATGGTTTCGTTGATTCAAAGCAATTACCGCGGGTTCGGTTCGGGAATGTGTCCGCCGGGAACGGGATTTTGTCTTCAGGATCGAGGGGAACTGTTCGATTTGGAGCCGGGGAGGAAGAACAGCTACGCTCCCGGCAAGCGGCCGTTTCACACGATCATCCCGGCATTCGTGACGAAAGATGGGCGTCCCTTCATGAGTTTCGGCGTGATGGGCGGAGCGACGCAGCCGCAGGGGCACGCTCAGATCATGATGAACATCGTCGACTTCGGCATGAACTTCCAGGAAGCCGGCGATGCTCCTCGGGTGGTGCATAGCGGCTCGTCGCAGCCGACCGGCGAGCGGATGACCGACGGAGGAGTTGTGCATCTGGAGACCGGTTTTCAATGGGAGACGATCCGCGAGTTGCTGCGTCGTGGTCATCGCGTCGATTACGCTTTGGGGGTCTACGGTGGATACCAGGCGATCGGCTACGATGCGGACCAGAACGTTTACTATGGGGCTTCCGAGTCGCGCAAGGACGGGCAGGCGGCCGGGTTCTGAGAGCCAAGTGGCGGTGCGACTATGGGGAACGCGGTGGCACAGTTGGGCGCGAATGCGATGTGGTTGGTAGCTGCGGCCGAGAGTGCCAACTCAGCCTCCGCCGCGGCGGCTCGGTGGCTCGACACGCCCACACGCTGGCTCTTGGGAAGCGTACTCGTCATCCTGGCTGCCGCGTCGCTCGTCAGTCGCTTTCTGCGCCGACAGCCAGAAGGGACGGTCAACCCGGCGCTCGCGAGACTTTTCAATTTGCGCGTTCGAGCCTGGTGGATGATGTGCGCGATTCTTATCGCGGGCTTCATCTTCGGTTACATCGCCACCGTCGTGCTTTTCGGCGTCGTTTCCTTCATGGCGCTGCGTGAATTCATCACGATGACACCGACGCGGCGGGGCGACCATCGAGCGCTCTTTTGGGTCTTCTTCGCCGTGACGCCTCTGCAGTACGTGCTGGTAGGGTTCGGCGAATCGGCGTATGGCATCTACAGCATCTTCATCCCCGTCTACGCTTCGCTGCTCATCCCCGCCCGTATCGCCATTTCCGGCGATCCGAAGTGGTTCCT
>WFWZ01000234.1 GCA_015490875.1 Planctomycetaceae bacterium | reverse complement strand
CCACTCGCCCAAAACTGCCGCCTCCAACACCCACCCGGCCGCGTCCAAGCCGCAGCCACCATCCAGGACGTCGCCCGCCTTCGTCGAGCTTCCACCTCTGGCCATCAGCGGAACCACCGAGTGCGAAGTGGAACTCGAAACCGGCCAAGGCACTCGTTTCGTGCTCCGGTGGAAGGGAAGCACCGCGCCCGATCTGGCCGCCCTCGGCCAACTCCTCGCTCAAGGCCACTGATCATGCTGCAGGTCACTCCCCACACCCGCATCCTCGTCGCAATCGAGCCCGCCGACTTCCGCAAGGGCATCGACGGGCTCGCGCGGCAATGCAAAGAACTCCTCCGGGAAGACCCTTTCTCGGGTACGATGTTCGTCTTCCGCAACCGTCGCGGTACGGCCGTCAAGCTGCTGATGTACGACGGCCAAGGATTCTGGCTCTGCCAAAAGCGACTCTCCACCGGCCGCTCTGCCCGTAAGCGTTCACCAGGGCGATGGTTTTTCAGGCCCGAGCGGTGGTGAGGCGATGGGCCGCCGGTCGCCGCGCAGCAGTCGCGGCTGCAATCGCGGGCAACCCAGAGCTAAGAGTTGGCATGAGATAAAGATCACGTAAGGACCGTCAGTCTGCGACACTCCGTTGCGGTGACATAGTCATTCCCCTTCAGACAATGGCGCCGACCGCGTTGCACCAATTGCTTAGCGGTTGGCGCACCACAGCGCATCGATAGGCTTGCAATGACCATCTGCCTCTACCAGATAGCAGCGTGCGCAGTCAGGCCGAACACTTCGATGAGGTTAAGTATCCTTAAGCGAAGATTGGCCACTGCGGCCCGGACAGATTTCGATGGAGTCGGGAGTTGGCCAATGACGCCGTTGTTGGCGGGAGCACAATCTGCGGCCTCCGCCAGGCGGACAGGAGGGACATGTTTGAAGCGGTCGGGTCAGAGTCGGGTCTTGGCAAGACCCGGACGACAGGCCATCAGAGCACCTCTTTGGCCTTGGGAGCTCGAAAATCGCTTCTCCCGCCGAGGTACCCGTCCCGTCCACCATGGCCCTGGTGAACGCTTACGATGATTCTACAAGGAGAGGCTTTCCAGCCGAGTTGGCGGGACGTCATGGCTTCCGCGGATCGTCCAAAGTGGTATGATCCACTTCATCGGATCGCCAAAACGGTTGCATCGGGGCACTCGCCTCCGTTATAATCCTTGGCGTAGCGGGCACTCGCCTACTCCGACGCGACAACGTTCAACACGCGATCTATCCGTCTGCGCTGCGCACCGACGGATAGATCGCAATTCGTTCGGCAGTTGATTCGGAGAGAAGCTGTGCACCAGAAGCTTGTGGCGATCTACCTTGCCGGATTACGTGACACAGCGGTCCAAGAACACTTGGGCGACTACCTCCGACACGGCTGGGTAATCATGGAAGTCCATCCGCTCGGGTCAGGTGGCGGCGACTGCACATGCGTCTCTGGCTGGATAGTCGTCTCTTCTGCAAGAATGAACCAAGGAGCGAAAAATGGCCACGAACTGGTCGGGAAAGCTGTACGCTGTCAAGCGAGCCGACGGGAAATATGACGTCGGCATCACCCTACCTACTGGCAGTACACCAAGCAGTTCTGTGCTCGTTTACGATGGTTGCGGTCCTATACCACCAACTGGATTCCCCCAAGGGACGGTTGTCGATGATTTGAATGCTTATCTGGAACAACTGCACCAACAGGGGTACAAGTTCACGCGAAGCTCGATTTGATCGGACGACTGGTTGTGTGTCGAACAAGGCGTTCAACCGGAGCGGCGTGCCATCCTGTTTCTGTTTTGCCTCTCGTGGAATTGGAATTTCCAACTCGATCGTCTGTTTCAGAGCGACCAAGCACTACGGAACAAGAGATTGAAAATCGCTCGGCGATTGCCGAGGGCCAAACGAGACGGTTCGGTGGGGATCGTGAACACGACTTGGAAGTACGGCACGCCGTCGAGTACCAGTTGACTTGTCGAGTCAAGCCAGTTCGCACGCTTCGTTCTGCCGCACGTTGGGCAATGCCGATCACCGCACGAGTTGTAAACGACGCATTCCTCACCACACGGCTCACAGCGGTACCGCCTCCCGCCTAAGGCTGCCGTCACAGGCGGACCGAAGCTGAGAGCCGGTAGGTAAACGTCATGGCTTCCGCGCACCGTCCGTCCGGGCATGATCCACTTCATCGCAGCGCCGAAACGGTTGCATCCGGCCACGCGTCTCCGTTACAATCTTTGGCATAGTGGGCGCTCGCCCGCTTCGACGCGACAACGTTCAACGCACGCTCCATCTGTCTGCGCTGCACTCCGCCGGATAGATCGCAATTCGTTATCCGTTGAAAGACGCCCACAGATTGGAAATGCCCGACCACGCAATCGCAATACCGAGCAATGCAACCTGAACTTGGAACACGCGAACGACGTTCTCCACCATGCCTGCCTTTCGCTCGTTTTCCGCGACACACTCGGACAACGCATGCGACAAATCAATCAACGCGTTGTTGTACGCTTCATCCTCAGGCAACGCGATGTATTGCTGGTACAACGCCATCACGTCGGTTGTGCCCGGCATCGCCTTCAGGCTCGTTCGCCAAACCTGAATCGCATACCAATACATCACAACTGAACACAAACAGACGACGCCCAAGAGAACCGATTCCACTGAAAATGACGACGAATGATTCGGCAGGAACTTTGCCGCTGCGACTATTCCCACTACAATCGACGATGCACTGGTAATGAGTGTGGCTCGCTTGTCCAAATCATCATTGTATTTGAGCGTTTTCTCCCAATTGTCGTGTAAGCGTTTTGCAACAACTTGTTGCTGGTAACTTCGTCCACTGTCCATCGAAAGGACTCTCCCATGGCTGATAATGACAATTCCCAAACTACTGGATCGTCATCCGGTGATTCGGGCGGTGGCGGCGCTGCCGCCTCATCCGACAATTCCGGCGGCTCCACTCCACCGCCGCCGGACACCACCGCACATAACCCAAATACTATCTACGTCAGGAATGCTGGCAATACTAACCTGAAGACCCGTGGCGAAAACAACGGATAACAAGGCGTCCCACCGGAGCTGGCTCGCTTTTCGGTTTTTCAACGAATTGCGAGCTATCCGGCTGAGTGCAGCGCAGACGGATAGATCGCAATTCGCGATGCGGACAATACCACTCTTCACTTTAGGAAACGAAAGGACACGATATGTACAGTATCGGCGAAAAACCCGGCAAAGGAACATACGAACCCACTTTCCGCACTTCGAGAAAACATTTTCTTCGAATTTCCGAGGGCGGGCTGCTGACAGTGGCGCGCTAGCGAGCGGCATTCGACCGCGATG
>WFWZ01000233.1 GCA_015490875.1 Planctomycetaceae bacterium | reverse complement strand
GCTCGGTCCCAATAGACGGTTCCGTCGAACTGCGTGAACGCCCATCCGTTCACTTTGCTTCCAGGCTTGAGTCCGACGACTTCGGCGGCCACTTCCAATCGCACCCAAGTGCCTTTCTCCGGGAGGTCACCCATCCGGTAACGCTCGGCTGAACCGTCCTTGCCCCACGCGATCAGGTTCTTCCCCCAATAGGCTCGGTGAGACCACGAACCGTCGTTCCACTGGAGCATGATTTCTTGGGGCGGATTGTTCGGATCGAGAAAGACATGGGCGAAAAGGATGTCGCCTTCTTGAATGACGAGCGGATCTTTGGCGTTCACGAAGAAATGTTGACTCAAGCCGGATGCCGTCCGTGTGCTTGCCTTCTCGCCGCTGAAAACGGGCTGAGGCGCACTGACGAATTGCCATCCGCCTTGCGGCTTAGCGCCAACGGGTAGAGTGTCCTCGATCCAAACAACTTCGATGCTCTTGGGCGGAGCGTCGGCTCGAGGCTCTTCATAGGTATATCCGGCCACAGCTTCGCGAATCTTGGTCTTGAGTTCTTTCAGTTCGCGGTCGATTTGATCAAGTTCGCGTTTCTGATCCGGTTGCAAGACACGGATGACCGGAGGCGGATCCTTGATGTTTTTGTCCATGGGACTTCCATCGAGGCTGTTGAAATAGGCGAACAGCGAATAGAAGTCTTTCATCGTGAAGGGGTCGTACTTGTGGTCGTGGCAACGAGAGCAGTCGAACGTCATCCCCATGAAAACCGTACCGAACGTGACGACTCGGTCGACGACGTTGCGGACGTAGACTTCTTCGACGATCGAGCCTCCTTCGTTGGTCGTGACGTGGCACCGGTTGAAGCCCGTAGCGATCAGTTGATCGATGGTGGGGTTCGGGAGCAAGTCTCCGGCCAATTGTTCGATAATAAACGTGTCATACGGCTTGTTCTCGTTGAAGGCTCGGACGACCCAGTCCCGGTAAAGCCACATCTCGCGGTAGTTGTCGAGGTGGAGGCCGTGGGTATCGCCGTAGCGTGCCGCGTCGAGCCAATACCGAGCTCGGTGTTCGCCATACCGAGGACTTTCCAGCAGACGATCGACGACTCGTTCGTAGGCGTCGGGCGAGTCGTCCGCCAGAAAAGCGGCAACCTCTTCGGGGGTGGGCGGCAGGCCGGTCAGGTCGAAAGTCACCCGGCGCAAGAGCGCGATCTTATCGGCGGGCGGAGAGGGTTCGAGTTTTTCTTTCTGCAAGCGAGCTCGAATGAAGCGGTCGATCGCGTTGACAGCTCCCGGCGTCGCCGGCGGCAAGGGCGGACGTTGGGGAGTGACGTAGGCCCAATGGCGGCTCCACGGAGCCCCCTGCTTCACCCAGGCTTGGAGCAGCCGGATTTCGTCGGCCGTCAGTTTTTTCTCGAAGTCCTCCGGCGGCATGACTTCCGACGAGTCCTCGGTTGTGATGCGCTGCACCAAAAGACTCGCCTTGAGATCGCCCGGTACAATGGCGTGGCCTCCCGATTCGGTTTCGGCGAACGCACCCTCTTTCGTGTCGAACCGCAAACCGGCCTCACGGCTCTCCTCGTCAGGTCCGTGGCAAGCGAAACACTTGTCCGCAAGGATCGGTTTGATCTGCCGGTCAAAGTCGATTTTCGGCTCGCCAGCCATGGCTGCGGACCACAACCCAAGAGCGGCAAATGCCGAAACTGCGGGGAGAATCTTGCCGAGCATCACTACCACCGTTGCAAGTTGAAAAGGCGGGAAGTTACGGAGGGAGTATTCCGGGTAGGCAGGTCCGATTATAGCTGAAAAAGGCGGTCCGGACCAACCCCCCATCCGAGCGAGTCTCGCGAGCTGGGGGTGTTGCGGTCATCCTTAGTCGGAAAACCGGTGCCGCCAGGTTGGTCTTGAGCTAGCCTTTTGGGGAGTTGGGAGATATCTGCGGTGACCGGGTACTTCTTTCATCACAGCCACACAGAGGAGTTATCGCATCGATGAGTACGACGTGGGCAGAGCATAAGTGGCGAGGACACCGGCGTTTGGGCGCCACGAAAGTGGAATATGTAGTGGTCATGGTCGGCGTCGCGGTCGTCATTTTCGCGGGCATTTCCAGTTTGGGATACGCCGTGCGCAGTTCGTTTGATAGCTACGTTCGGCAGATGCATGCGATGGCCCATGGCTCCGAGGCCCCTGTAGATCGCGCCTCAGAGCCGGTTTCCGAGATCCACCCCGGTCATGATCCGAGTGCCCATCCGGTTCCGTGGACGATGCGGTTCGAGACATGGATGGCGTTTGCTTCTTCGGCCACACTGCTAGTGTTCCTCGTCAATCTGCTGGTGTTGCGGCGCGTGGTCCGGGAGAGCGAGGACGCAGAGGACCCGGCCGCGGCGAGTCGGGAATTGCAGGACCGCGTGTTCCAAAAGCGGCAGGAGATCTTCCGCATTCTGGCCAAGGACATGGAGATCCTGCTGCTCAAGAGTCGCCTCAACGTGCTCCACGTGATGTCTCGGCGCGTCACATCCGTGGCACCTCAAACGCCGGTCGACGAAGTGCGGCGCATCATGAAAGAAGAGCATCTGCGACATTTACTGGTGTGTCGGAATGACGAGCTCGTTGGCATTATCAGCGATCGGGACTTGCGCAAAACGGAGGCTCGCACGGCCGAGGATCTGATGACGCCGGACCCGATCACCGTCGAGCCTCAAACATTGCTCAACCCGGCCATCACCCAGATGGTGCAGAAGCGCATTTCTTGTCTCCCCGTTGTCCACGAAGGGGCGGTCGTCGGCGTGCTGACCAGCACCGACCTGATGATGACACTGCAATGCGCGTTGCAGGTATTGCGGCGGGTGGCCGGTGAGGTCAGCGGTTCTTCGCAAGAAGAGACGCTTGAGGAAACGCACGAACGCACTACCGGCTCGTCGCCCTCGCCACAGGAAGCGGATGTCGAGACGGAACTCTCGCCGACCGCGTAACGCTCCAGACTTGCCGATCGGCAGGCAGTGCATTCCCGCTAACCGCTACAATCCCCCGGCAGGTCCACCGGAGGTGACGGGCCGTGTTCATCCTTACTGGCCGCACCTTCTCCTGGCAGCCGACTCCGATAGAAGGACGCGTAGGGGATGACGAGAATGGGAAAGGGTGGCGAGGCGGCAGTGGCGGTCGATTCGAAAGCAGATCGAAGGCTCGAGGGGTGGCCGTTCCCGGTCGTCATCGTGGCGGTCGGCATTGTCTTGGCAACGGCCCTTCGGGTGGATGCGCAGTCGAGTTGGTTTGCCGGCTGGTCAGAGAGGGGCACACAGCCAATGACGCCCCGTCCCGCCGTTGTGCGCGTGATTGCCGAGGACGCGGATGGGCAATCGCAGGGGAGCGGTACGTTGGTTGCCGTGGGCGATCGCCATGGGTTAGTGATCACGAACTGGCACGTCGTGCGGGACGCCACGGGACGGATCCGCGTTGTCTTTCCCGATGGTTTCGAGTCGGCCGCTCAGGTGCTTAAGACCGATCAGGACTGGGATCTGGCTGCGTTGGGGATTTGGCGTCCTCGTGTGGCGCCTGTCCCGATCGCGCATGTTCCCCCTGTCCCCGGGGAGCCTCTGACCATTGCCGGCTATGGTCCTGGCCGGTACCGCGAGGCGACCGGTCGGCTCACGCAGTATGTGGCTCCGGCTCCTCAGCTCCCTTACGAGATGTTCGAGATCGATGTGGAAGCTCGCAATGGCGACTCCGGGGGTCCCATTTTCAACGCTCGTGGTGAGTTGGCGGGCGTCTTGTTCGGTGCGGCTCAAGGGACCACGGCGGGAAGTTATTGCGGGCGTGTGCGTCTCTTTGTCGACTCCGTCATCCCCTTGATCGATGGTCGTGTTTCTCAGGTGGCGGCTGCACCGCCCACCGAGCCTCGTCGCTCCGATCCCGCGCCCTCGGCCAACTCGATCGGTGCCTCTCGGGATCCCGGCCCCCCGCCCTCTCGACCCGCGGCCGAGTTGGCCCGTCTTCCCGAATCGCAGCCTCAAGCCACGATTCCGGCTCCGCCGATGGAGCCCGTCGCACTACCGCGGCATCCTGTCAACTCGGTGCGTTCGCAGCCGCCGGCGCCTTCTCCGTCGGAGCGTCCGCCTCGCCGAGAGGTGCCGCGCCCCACGTCGGTGCGACTGGTTTCGGCATTGCGAGTCTTGGGCGAGACGCCATTGGAACAGATCAAGACCTTCTTGGCGATTGTCGGTGTGGTTGCAATCGTGATGCAGTTGGGGGGTCGGCGTCGAGAAGCGTGACGGGCCCACTTGCTGCTGGTCTCCACAGGCACCGGCAATTATGATAGAGCTTTTGCGGAGGGTCCCCTCGAAGCAGGGGTGGCGGGTATGGGCGACCATCGAGAACGTCGGCGCATCCTGTTTTCCGGCCGAGTGCAGGGGGTAGGATTTCGATTCCGCACCCAGGAGATCGCCCGTCGCTACCCGGAAATAGCCGGATTTGTCCGGAATCTGCCGGATGGCCGGGTCGAGTTGGTCATCGAAGGGCCGGCGGCCTTGTTGACGGCCATGGTCGATGACGTGAGTTCGGCGATGCGTGGCTACATTGAAAGGGTCGACGAGAGTCGGTACACCGGAGCCGAAGCGTTTTCGGGCTTTGAGATTCGCTACTGATTCACCGGTTCCGTTTCTGGTCGTGGGACGGGTGAACTGCAAGAGGACATCTGGCGTAGTGGGACCGTCTGCGGACGGATCGGAGAAGGGGCCGTGAGCAGGGCGGCTTGAGTAACTCATCCACGGGAATAGCAGGGCGAGATGAACGTAGTGTTGCTGGGTGCGTTGGCCCCCAAACATGTAAGCTGGCTGACGCCAGTTTGGCTGCTCGGCTTGGGCGGACTGGCTTCACTCCTTTTTCTGGGAGTCCTATGGGCGGCCTTCACTGGGCTGTCGAGGATCCCTGGCCTGGGTGAACTGATCGAGAACCGTCGTCGATTCCGTTGGGTTTCGTTGGCGTTGTCGCTGCTGGTATTTCTCGGGCTGGCCGCGTGGGAAGCCGGCCGCATTTCGACGGTTTTTTCTCAGGAAGGGAGCGAGGCCGGCTTGCGACGCCTGCTGTCTGCCGTCGCCTTGGCGGTTCCTGTCATGATCGTCGTGTGGGGAGCGGTGGCAGCATTGTTGGCGTTGGCCAGTCGCCGATTGATGGATGAGATCGAGGAAGCGGTGACCGAGGGCATCTTGTTGCCGGTCCTCGTGGCCGTAGCTGTCCTGGCGGCCATCGGCGTGGCAGGAGCTTTCTTTCTCCGTTCCCCTGAAGCTTCGTGGGCCATCGTCAAGTCGCTCGGCCGACTCCCCTACGTGGGTGAGCGAACCATCGACGCGGTGATACCGGCATCGAAAGATCCCGACGTGCTCGAAGGCCGAAGGGAACCTCCCCCGCATCCAGTGCTGGTCGATTTTCGGGGAGAGGAACTCCAGCGGATCGTCATCCATTCGACCCAGGACATCTCGGTCGCGCGAGACAAAGACGTGCTCATGGATTCGCCTGAAAGCCTCCAGGTCTTGGCAGGAGATAAGTTCGAATGGCACCGGAGAGGATTGGGGAATGAGTTGTTCGGGCGACGTCCGGTAAAGTACCTCTACGTGCGCAACCGCGGCGCCGAAGATGCTCGAGTCACCTTCATTCTGTCAACGGAGATTCCCTATCCTCAGACACTCGTCATCCCTGTCTTCGCTGGTCTTGTTGCGGTCTTTTTTGCCGTCTATCTGGCCCTGCGCACCATCGCGCCTCGGATTTCTGCCATCGCATTGGCCACCTACAAATCAGAAACAGCGCAGCCCATCTTCTTGCTTGCGGTGATCTTGACTGGGGTCTTCTTGATCGGATCGATCGTCTTTCCGTATTTCACGTTTGGCGAAGACATCAAGATGCTGAAGGACGCCGGCCTGAACGTCCTGAAAGTTGCTTCGATCATCGTGGCTGTGTGGGGAGCGAGTTCGACGGTTTCAGAGGAGATCGAGGGTAGAACGGCGCTGACCGTCCTCTCCAAGCCCTTGACTCGCCGGTCGTTCGTGATCGGCAAGTTCTTGGGCATCAATTGGACAGTAGCGCTGATGTACTTGGTCTTAGGCTTGATATTCTTAGCAGTGGTTTCCGGAAAACCCATCTATGACGCGCGCGAACTCGCTCGCGATGCCCCTCCCTGGGAAACGTGCTTTCTCGAGGTTGTCGGGACGGTTCCCCCTTTGGTGCTTAGTTTTTTGGAAGCGATGGTCTTGGCTACGATCGCGGTCGCCATTTCCACGCGGCTTCCCATGCTGGCGAATCTCACGATTTGCTTCTCGCTCTACGCACTGGGCCACCTGACAACTACGATCACGAGTGGGACTCAGGAGCAATTCGCGATTGTCAAGTTCTTCGGTCAGCTGGTCAGTGTGATCGTTCCGGCGTTGGAGGCGTACGACGTGCACACTGCGATCGACGCGGGATTGCGCGTGCCGGGCGTCTATGTGGCGATGACCGGCATCTACACGGCGATTTTCGGGGTGATCGCCCTCCTCTTGGCGCTCCTCCTGTTCGAAGACCGAGACGTCAGTTGACAGCGTCGGTGCGGGGGAGATCAGGAGTCGAGGGCCGGAGCGGTGTCCCACGGCGAAATCTGCCACTCGAGCGGCGGGAAGAGGACCCGTGCACCCTGCTCGGCCAGTTTGGTCGAAGCCGAGATACGGCCGTCGGCGACCAGATCGTCGACCGAATGGCTTCCCAGGAGGAGTTGCAGGAGCGTGGGGAGATCGAGTCGCAGATGGCTACGTCCGAGGCGGTCCCGCACGAGGAGGGTTCGGTCACCGTCCAGGACAATTTGAAAGCGGTGGCCCTGCACGTCGAAGCCCAATTCCGATACGGGGAAGGACTCGGCGTTGAGCGCCCTCTCCGCCAACACCGGACGAAGGCGATCGATCAAGCGAAGAGGATGAAAGAACTTGGCGTGCCACGTGAGGGGCGGGGAGATGACTCGCCCGGCAGCCGCTAGAAGCTGGCGGCAGCGGTCGACGGCTTGAGGCGGCCCCCAGGGCGGCGCGACGCGGATCGCGACGACGTCCCGCTCCATGGCATCCTGAGCGATCCGCTTGAGCAGGCGGCGAAAGACCGGGGCCCGTCCAGCCGCCCATTCGATCACCCAAATGCCTCGCACAACTGCATATCCGACGATCGCTTCTTCCGGGTCGTCAAATCCGGTGGCACCGGTTCCCTCGACGGCTACGTAAATTCGGTCGAAGCTACGGCGTGAGATGAGCCACCGCCAATACTCCTCGCTCCGCTCGCGTGCTCCCCAACCTGTCGCATGTTTTCGGTACAGGCGCCTGAGAGCAGCCTGTTCGACGTGGCGCCACACGCGAATGCCCAGTGGGGTGTTCGCCTGGGAGCCGGTCAACGGCGTGATGCGGTGGTTCTGGCGCCGTTGATCCAAGTGCGCCAAGAAATCGGCCGGGGAGAGCTCGTGCCACGGTGGCTGACGCACACGCACCCAGTTCGCCTCCGATTCGGAAGATGGGAGTGGACAGGACGTCACGATGCCCAGCTCCTTGGTTCCTCGAGCCTCCACCTGGGCCGTCTCCCATAAGACGCCACCAAGATCGATCGGAATCGCCGGATGCACGGCCCATTCCGTCAACTCGAGTAGATCCCAGGACTCTCCCGCCAGTCGCGTGGGACGCCGCGGACAGCGAAGATGCGCCAAGATGCGAGCGCCTGACCGCAGGAGAAGCCGCTCGCAAATCTGGTATCCCGGGCGTTCCCGCTGCGCAAGATGCTCGGAGGCGGACACGGGATAACCGGCTTCGACGAGGAACTGATGGGCCAGACGCTCTTCTCCGGCGCGAGCCCGTTGGACCACCAAAGCACGATCGGACAGCGCTGTCCCTTCGCCGATGCGCCGGCCCGTCTCCTCAATCCGCGGGCGGCTTGCGTCCCCCCGTGCCAGCTCCGGTTTCATGGCGTGCTTCCCTTCGCCTTGCGCCGACTCGCGATCCTCGTACCATCCCTCGGTTGTACCGTCGGCAGCAACGTGCCCTCACTCTAGACGTTGGACGAACGGTTGGGGAGCCCTGCGATGAGGGGGGCAACCGATGGATCAGTCCACTTCCATCATTGCCAGGTCGGGAGCGATTTCCGCAAGTCGTTTTCCCAGGAATCGCCGCACCCGGCCTGTCGTCTTGAGTTTCATGGCTCGCTCGAAGATTTCACGCGCCTGGGGGATGGTAACCCGCGCAGCCAAGTTCTTGATCGAAGAAATCCAAGCTGGGCTCATGCTGAAACTGCGCAGTCCCATTCCCAGCAAAAGGAGAAAGGCTCGAGGATGTCCCGCCATTTCACCGCACAGCGTCACGGGCGTGTTCGACTCGAGGCACGCGGTAATGACATGGTGGAGAACGCGCAAAACGGCGGGAGCCAGGGGCTGGCAAAGGTGGCTTACTTTCGGGTTGTCTCGGTCGGCTGCCATCAGGTATTGGACCAGGTCGTTCGATCCGATCGAGACGAAATCGACAAACGGCAGCAGCGTGTCGATCGAGACGGCAGCCGCGGGAACCTCGATCATCATGCCCAGTGGAGTTGCCGGGACCTCGAGTCCCCGCTGGGCCAAGTCGCGACGCGCTCGGCGCACCATGGCACGGACACGCCGGATTTCCTCGAGATTCGAAATCATCGGAAAGAGGATTCGCACCTCGCCTCCTTTCTTCGCGGCATATGCGGCGGCCGCCAGGATGGCCCGAATTTGCGCCGCAAAGAAATCAGGGTGTTCGAACGAGAGGCGGATGCTGCGCCAACCCATGAACGGATTGGCTTCGCGGTGTCGAACCCCAAGGTAGGGAACCGTCTTGTCGCCACCGATATCCAGTGTGCGGATCGTGACACTCCGATTGGGACTCGCATCGACCACTGCCTGATAGGCTTCCAACTGCTCGCCTTCATCCGGGACGCTTGGGTGCGTGAGGTAGAGGTACTCGGTGCGGAAGAGTCCGACACCCGACGCTCCCATCGCCTCGGCAGCTCGGGCATCGGCCGTGCTGTTGATGTTGGCCAAGAGTTGCAGAGGAATCCCATCCCCCGTGACCGCTGGTACATCTCGGTTCGCGGCGAGGGCATCCTTCAGGTGGAGGTACTCCCGTTCGAGCTTCCGATAGGCGGCGGTCGTCTCAGCATCGGGGCGGATAATGACCGTTCCTGCCCGACCGTCGACGATGATCGGATCGCCCGTGTGAATGTGCCTCAGGATCGAAGAAACCCCGCAGACAGCCGGGATGCCTCGGCTGCGAGCAATAATGGCGGCATGGCTCGTTTGGCTCCCCGCCTGCGTCACGATTCCTTGAACCTCGAGATCCCCTAGGACCACCGCTTGCGACGGAAGGAGCTCGTCGGCGACGAGAATCAGTGGCTGGGGGAGTGGCTGGCGATCGTGAGGATGGAGCACTTCGGAGAGGTGGGCAGAGAGCCGGACCACTACATCCCGAAGATCGTTGACGCGTTCCCTCAAGTATTCGTCGGTGGTTCGTTCGAACAGGTGCGTGTATTCCTCAAGCAGTCGGCGCAGGGCTGCACACGCAGGCATGCGTTCCTCGCTGATCCACTGCTCAACCCGCTCGGTGAACGCCACATCCCGCAATATCGACTCATGCATGGCGAAAATGGCCGCTTCGTCCGGCCCCACCTGGCGGCTCACCTTGCGTTGCAACGCGTGCAACTCGCCGGCGACCCGGTGCCGAGCGGCCTGGTAGCGTGCCAGTTCCGATGCGATCTCACCGTCGCTCAGACATTCCGCCGTCGTGGGCGCAAAGACCTGGTCGATGCAGTAGGCTGTTCCCACGACCACGCCCGGCGAAACAGGTATTCCTCTACGCATCATCGTTATCGCCCCCCGCGTGGTGCAACGCCATCATTGTAGGTCAGACGAAGCGAAGGGACGACGGCCCGTACCACCGGACCGACAGCCGGGGAATGCGTGCTTCCGGGAAGCAAAGCGAGGCGACGCCGCGAGCTCAAGCAGCGAGCAACGCCTATTCTTCGTCTCCTCGAAGCTTGGCCAGGACCGTGTAGTCTTCCAGCGTCGTCGTGTCGCCGACCGTTTCCTTGCCCGAAGCAATGTCGCGCAAGAGTCGCCGCATGATCTTGCCACTTCGCGTCTTGGGAAGCGCCGTGGTAAACCGGACGTCGTCGGGCTGCGCCAAAGCTCCGATTTCTTGCCGCACATGCTGGCGAAGTTCGTCCCGCAATGCGTCGCTAGGCTCGGCGTCCTTGAGTACCACGAAAACGGCGATCGCCTGTCCCTTGATTTCATCGGGCCGACCGACGGCCGCTGCTTCGGCCACGGCTGGATGGCTGACCAGAGCACTCTCGACTTCAATCGTGCTCAGGCGATGCCCGGAGACATTGATCACATCGTCGATCCGGCCCATGATCCAGTAATAGCCGTCTTCGTCGACGCGAGCATTGTCGCCCGTCAGATAGCAGTGGGGAATCTTGCTCCAATACTGCTCCACGTAACGCTCCTCGTTTCCCCAAATCCCGCGCAACATTCCGGGCCAGGGCTTGGCGATCACCAGCCACCCGCCATGGCCGACGGGGACGTCATTCCCTTGAGCATCCACAATGCGAGGAATGATGCCTGGCAACGGCTTGGTGCAACTTCCCGGTTTTGTCGGCGTCGCTCCAGGAAGCGGCGACATCATGATGCCCCCGGTTTCCGTCTGCCACCACGTGTCGACGATGGGACAGCGCCCCCCGCCGATCTTCTCGTGGTACCACATCCACGCTTCCGGGTTGATGCCCTCGCCGACCGTACCGAGCAGTCGCAAACTCGACAAGTCATGCTTTTCCACGTGTTCATCGCCCCATTTGATGAACGCGCGAATCGCCGTCGGAGCCGTATAGAGCGTGTTGACGCGGTACTTCTCGATGATGTCCCAAAAACGATCTTCGGCCGGCCAATTGGGAGCCCCTTCGTACATCATCACCGAGGCACCGGCCGACAAGGGACCGTAGACGATATAGCTGTGTCCCGTGATCCAACCGCAATCGGCCGTGCACCAGAAGAGGTCTTCGTCACGATAGTCGAAAACCCATTCGAAGGTCTTCTTCGTGTAGAGGTTGTAACCGGCGGTCGTGTGGCGGATCCCTTTCGGTTTGCCGGTCGAGCCGCTAGTGTAGAGAATGAAGAGCGGATGTTCGCTGTCGAGCGGTTCGGCCGGGCAATCGGTGCTTGCTTCCTCCATCAGCTCGTGCCACCAATAGTCGCGCCCCTCCTTCATCGTCACGTCGTTGCCGACGCGCCGGAGCACGACACACTTCTGCACGGTGGGACTCTTTTCCAGAGCCTGGTCGACCGTTTCTTTCAACGGCAAGACTTTGCCCCGCCGCCATCCGCCGTCGGCGGTGATCTGTAGTTTCGCCTCGGCATCGTGATTCCGTTCAGCTATCGCCTCGGCCGAAAAACCGGCGAAGATGACCGAGTGCACCGCGCCGATCCGAGCGCACGCAAGCATGGCGATGGCCAGCTCAGGGACCATCGGCATGTAGATCGAAACGCGGTCGCCCTTTTCGATCCCCAAGTGTTTCAAGACATTGGCGAAGCGACAGACTTCCCGATGAAGCTGATCGTATGTCAGGACGCGCTGATCTCCGGGTTCACCTTCCCACACAATCGCCGCTTTGTGGCGGCGGGGTGATTCGAGATGCCGGTCGAGGCAGTTGTAGCTGATGTTCGTTTTGCCGCCGACGAACCACTTTGCATACGGTTCGTTCCACTCGAGCACTTTCGTGAAGGGCTCGAACCAGTGAAGTTCTTCCCGCGCATACGCGCCCCAAAACGACTCCGGATCGTTTTTCGCGCGCGCGTACAGCGCCTCGTATTCTTCCATCGACCCGATGCGAGCCCGCGCCGCAAACTCGGGAGGAGGTGGAAAAACGCGAGCCTCTTGCATGACGCTGTCGATCTGTCCGCCGGCTGATCCGTTCATCGTTTTCTCCCAGTGTCCGATCGCCAACTTTCCGCCGAATCCGAGACGCGGCGATGCTGCGCGCAGCTTCAACTGAGCCGGATTGTATGGGGCTGGCACCGGAGTGTCAACGAACCGAGGGGGCCCCAAGGTCGCCCGGATTCTGTCGGTCTAAAGAAGGCTCGCGAGCGACCGTAGGCCGAGCACCTCGCGGCTCGTCCACGGTTCCCCATAGCGACATCCGATCATCTTTCCCCAGAAGGCGGCTTCGTCGCGAAGCCGTTCCAAGAACGACGGATGCTCCTCACGCCCCTCGATGAACTGACTCCGGTAGCAAGCGATCGCTTCGGCTTTCTTTTCCCATTGTTCGCTGATGTCCAGGACGAACGCAGGGCGCGGCAGTTGCCGAAGGTGGACGCAATAGTAGTAGTAGATACGCGACGGATGCCACGGCCGGCCCGCCATGGAAGTCTTCGTGAGTTTCGACCAGAAGCGAGCCGCCTCGATAAGCTGCGTGGCCGCGACGTGGTCGGGATGCGCATCTTCCCAATAGGGAGCGCACAGCCACGTCGGGCGCAGCTCCCGAAAGACCTCCGCCAGGCGGCGACGGGCTTCAAGCGTCGGCTCGAGCGAGCGGTTGGGCAGCTCCAAATTGCCACGCCAGTCGAGCTGCAAAACCGAGGTGGCCGCCGCCGTCTCCGCTCGACGCACCTCGACCGACCCGTGCGGAGTCGGCTCGCCGTCGGTCAAGTCGAGCACGCCGACGGAGCGGCCGGCCTCCCTGAGTTTCAAAATGGCTCCGCCAGCACCCAGTTCGGCGTCATCGGGGTGGGGAGCGACGACGAGGACGTCGAGCGACATGGCGGGGGCCTTCCCGGGAAAAAAGCAACCTGGACACGTCGAACCGATTTTGGCACACTTGGCAGCCGTTCCAAGCCCCCCTTCCCTTTGGCGCGAGCAACCCAACCATGGACCGCTGGCAAATCTACTTCCGCCATGCCGGCTGGATCGCCGGACTCGTGTTGGCTATGGGCGTGGCCAGCGGCTGCGCCTCCTGGTCGTCGCGGCAGCAGGAAGCCCCTCGTCCGTCCCCTCCGCTACGGTCCCAATTTCGCCGTGACCCGCCCGACAAACCGAGCTACTTCTTCGATGAAAAGGCGAAGGAGATCGAAGCGAGTCTAGGCGTGGGTGGTGAGCCTCGAGGGTTCTAAAGTACCGAACGGAACCCACCGGCGAACTTCCTATCTTCAGGCGTGTTGCTTGCAGCCGGGATTTGGTACAGTCTTTGAACCAGCAAGCGAAAGCGGTTTCGTCGCTGATGCCCGGTGCTTTCCGCCTGGCCTTACGTTTCGTGGGCGATCCTCTGAGGCTTTTCACGATGAGTGACACTTCCGCTTATGCCCGTGTGCGGGAACGTCTTCAGCAGACCGCCCTGCTGGAGTCGGCTTTGGCCGTTCTGGAATGGGACGAACGGACGATGATGCCGCCGGAGGCCGGAGGATATCGAGCGGAGCAGATTCGCCATCTGGCAGGGCTGATCCACGAGCGGCGGACGGCGAAGGAGTTAGGCGAGTGGCTGGAAGAGCTTGAGCCGGAGTCGGTCGGTCGGCACTCGCCCGAAGGATGCGACATCTATTGGGCGTGGCGAGATTACCAGCGGCACTGTCGCCTTCCCCAGCGATTGGTGGAAGAATTGGCCGAGGCTACCGTGTTGGGACAACAGGCTTGGGCGGAGGCTCGAAAACGCAATGACTTTGCGGCGTTCCTTCCGCACTTGGAGAAGATCTTGCGGTTGAAGCGAGAGCAGGCGGAGGCGTGGGGCTACGACGAGGAGCCATATGACGCGCTGCTGGATGAGTACGAACCGGGAGCGCGGTGTCGCGACGTCGCGCCATTGCTCGCCGAGCTGCAATCGGAACTGACTCCCTTGGTCGAGGCGATCACGTCGGCTCCTCGCCAGGCCCCCTTCGAGATCCTCCAACGCTGCTATCCGGTCGCAGTGCAACGAGAGTTCGCTCGCGAAACGACTCGCCGCATCGGCTTCGACTACAGCCGCGGGCGCCTCGACGAAACGGATCACCCATTCTGCACGTCGCTCGGTCCGGATGACTGCCGCATTTTGACACGATATGACGAGCGGTATTTTTCAGGCGGGTTTTTCGGGGCTTTGCACGAGGCTGGCCACGGACTGTATGACCAGGGGTTGCCGAAAGAACGGTTTGGCCTTCCCAGTGGCACTTATGTGTCACTCGGTATTCATGAATCCCAGTCGCGCCTCTGGGAGAATTCTGTGGGACGATCCTTGGCGTTTTGGAAATGGCGATTCGAGGCGGCGCAGGAGGCTTTTCCCGAGGCGCTTCGCGACGTGTCGTTGGCAGATTTTCATTTTGCGGTGAACCACGTGCGACCGTCATGGATTCGCGTCGAAGCGGACGAAGTGACGTACAACCTGCACATCGTCATTCGGTTCGAGTTGGAACGGGCACTCGTGCAAGGGGAGTTGGCACCGGCCGACCTTCCCGGGGCGTGGAATGAGGCGTATGAGCGACTGTTGGGGATTCGGCCGGAGGACGACCGGGTCGGCGTCTTGCAGGACATCCACTGGAGTGCCGGATTGATCGGCTACTTTCCCACGTACACACTAGGCAACTTGTACGCAGCGCAGTTCCTCGAAGCGGCATCCACAGCCCTGGGGAACCTCGAGGAGTTGGTGGCTCGAGGCGAATTCGAACCGTTGCTCGAGTGGTTGCGCCGGAATATCCACGTGTACGGACGGCGCTACTTGCCAGGAGAGTTGGTTCAGCGGATCAGTGGCCGACCTCTCGAATCTCGTCCGTTGATCACGTATTTGCGAAGGCGATTCGAGCCCCTTTATGGTCTCGAGTGACGGCAGCGTCTGCAGGCTGCCAAGCTGGCGACAAGGATGAGTCCCCAGATTGCCATCGAGGAGGGCTCGGGAATGGGATGCTGGCTGGGGGGAGGATCTCCGCCACCTCCTTCGGGAGGTCCCGACGAACCGCCGCCACCGCTGCTTCCCGTGCCGCCACCTCCTCCTCCCGGAGCTCCGCTGCCTCCGATGCCGGAGATGCCGCCCGAGTACCCGCCGAACCCGCCACCACCGGAAACGCCGAATCCTCCTCCTCCACTCCCGCCTCGAAATGAGACCGGGCCCGTCGTCAGCCCGCTGGACCGAAAGGTAAGAGGGGACAGTGAGGAGGACGCTTCGCCTTCTGCCGGAAGGAGCTCATAGGAGGAAGGAAGAGGGGCGGCGGCACAAGGGTCCGAGACAGGCAAACAGTCACTTCGCCCAAAAAGCCGCCGTAGAAATCCCCATCCAGCAACGCTACCAGCCAGCAATGCGTCTCGGTCTACCGGCTCCACCTGACGCCAGACGACCGGCCGGACACGGCCGTCGGCGAGCGTCGCATGTCCCACGATCGTCCCGTCGTGTTGGGCGACCTGAAGGGCTCGTGCACTGGGACCTCCAAGGCCGGGAAGAACCTGAGGAACGCTTTTCGTGTCGGTCCAGATGACGGCTTGCTCCCCCTCGGCTCCCTTTGCAAACCCCACAACGGTTCCCTGAAAGCCTGCGCCCAACGCCGCTGATTCCTCATTGGGCTCGCCTTGAGGCAAGCGAATGAGTTGTCCAAGGGGAGTCCAGAGTACGGCAGCCGTTGGTTCGCTTGAAGCTCGCGAGAGGCCGACGACGCGGCCATCGGAATCGATGCCTCGCGCGTAGGTCGATTCGTGGGGTGGAGAGGGCAGGAGGAATGCCGCGGGCCAATCGCGTTTCCAAAGGAATGCCCTCCAGCGATTTTCGCCCACGCGCGCGTTGCCTGCCACTTCGCCACGCTCGTTGATAGCGACCGCCATACTTTCCGAGCTACCAAGCGGTGACAACATTTCCGGCGGCGACGATGCCGACGACCAATAGACCGCCTCGTATCGTCCAAGATCCGTTTCCAACTCCCCAACAATTTGGCCGGCATCGTTGATGGCTCGAGCTCTCCCGTTTCGATCCGGAGGCGCAGGAAGAGGCCGGGCTCGCGTGGCGTTCCGAGGCCAGATGACGGGCCGAAGCATTCCGGACTTGCTCTCGGCGCAACCGACGACGTTTCCGTCCGCATCGACACTGTAAGCCGTGCTGAAGCGTCCCCCTATCGGAGCCAAGTCCTCAATGTGCCCGGATTGCGGGTCCCAGCGAAACGCATGGACGTGATGTTCGGCTGTCTCCGAATACCCCACGACGATGCCGGTCGAGGAAATCGCCGTCGCGACCGCCCAGGCGCCACCCAGTGTTGGAAGTTCGACTGGAGCGTAGGAAGGACGCGGTCGCCACAGCTCGGGAGGCTTGCCGGACTCCAAGAGTTCTATGCGGGGCAAAAGAGAAAGTGTGTCATCTCCGGCGATTGTTTGGTCTCTATTGGCGAGCGACTCCCACGTGCCGAGCAAGTCGGAGACACGCGAGAGAGTTCGACCATCGCGCTCCTCCGGAAGGAGCGGGCTCCCGGGAGCATCGTAAAACGCAATTGTGGCACCGGAATCCACCCACCGACTCGGCGTCGCCTCGAAAGAGGCGCCGGACGCAGGCCCGTCCATCCCGGTAATCAGGCTTGCGCTGGCAGAGGGTACGG
>WFWZ01000232.1 GCA_015490875.1 Planctomycetaceae bacterium | reverse complement strand
ATGGGAATGTCAACGATCGTAACGACATCCCGGGACTGACACGGCTTCGCGATGTGGACCTGCTCATCTTGTCGGCTCGGCGCCGTGCCCTGCCTGCCAAACAACTCCAGTGGTTCCGGCGCTATCTGGCAAGCGGTCGGCCGCTCGTAGCGATTCGCACCTCCAGTCACGCGTTCCATCTTCGCAAAGGCGAGCCTCCCAAGGGCCACGAGCAGTGGCCCACCTTCGACCAGGAGATCCTCGGCGGCAACTATCACGACCATTATCCCAACTCGATCCAAGCCACGGTCACGATCAATCCGAACGCTCGGCAACACCCGATTCTCGCCGGCATCGACGTCACCACTTTTCCGGCCGGAGGGTCGCTTTACAAGACGGCACCCTTACATCCCAGTGCCTACCTACTAGCCATGGGGTCGGTTCCCGATCGTCCCGCCGAACCGATTGCGTGGACCTTTGTTCGTCCCGATGGAGGGCGCACCTTCTATGCGGCGCTGGGACATGTCGACGATTTTCGGAATCCCACGTTTGAGCGCCTCTTTTATAACGCGATCCAATGGGCACTCGACCGGCCCACCGATACGATGCCTCCCGCTTCCACGCCGCTGACCGAACCCCTGGCCGCTCACTGATCCCCGCGACCGCCTTCCCTCAGGAACGATTCTCCGATGAGCCTCGGTACCCGCAAGCTCGCCAACCTCTGCCGCCGTTTGGGTACCGGTCTGCGAGCCGGACTCGATCCGGTCGGCATGTGGGAAAAGGAGAAGCGTTCGCCGGGCATCGGGAAGTACGCGGAGCAGATCGTGTTGGACTTGCGAAACGGCCACACGATGGCGAGGGCCATCCGCGATTGTCGAGGTTTCTTTCCTCCGCTGATCGCCGAAATGGTGGAAGTGGGTGAGGAGACCGGAAGGTTGGCCGAAGTTTTCTTGCGCCTCGCTGACGAACTCGATCACCGACTGAAGGTTCGCCGCACCTTCCTCATGACGATCACGTGGCCGGTGCTTCAGCTTTTCATGGCAGTCGGCGTTATGGGATTGATGCTTCTGCTGCTGCAGATCCTCATTCCCCAAGGCAGCCCCTTCGGGCCTCACGCCTTTCGCAACTACGTCCTTGCCGTCCTCGGCATCTTCGGCATCTTCGCTTTGCTGCTGATGGCGATCGTGCAGGGGTGGTTCGGCGGCCTCTTGACCCGATGGGCCATGCGCGTTCCCGTTATTGGTCCGACCTTTCGTGCCTCGGCGATGGCCCGACTCACGTGGACACTCGCCGCCGCCCTCGACGCCGGCGTCGACGCTCGCCGAGCCGTCCGGATGGCCTTGGAGAGTACTGGTAACGAGTACTATTCCAAGCATGCGGAAACGGCCATGCATGTGATCGAGCGTCGCGGTGCCACCTTTCACGAGGTCTTTGCCGAAACGGGCGTCTTCGATGACGAGTTTCTGACAGCGCTCACCAATGCCGAACTTTCGGGAACGTATGCCGAGTCGATGCGCCGCCTCGCGCAGGAATACCAGGAGCAATTCGAACGGCGCTCCCAACTGCTGGCTCAGTTTGCCGGCTATGCCGTTTGGATCCTGATCGGCATGGTCATCATCGGGTTCATCATCTTTATCATCGTCAAGCTCATTCTGCCTCCCTACCGCGAAGCCTTCGAATTGATCTCGCTTCGCGGCCCTTGGAATACACTGATTTCGTTTTGAACGGACGCTCGTGCCATTTGACCGTCAGCGGTGCGTGTTTGGAAACATAGAGACACTGAGAACGCAGAGTCAGTCGCAGTTGCTCCCTCCGTGACCTCGGTGCCTCCGTGTTTCTATTCGATCTCCGACTTCCTGACGTGATTTCTTCCCTGTATGCGAAGTGAACCATGCAACGGCTCGCCTATTGGAACGGACGCTGGGTAGCGGAGTCTTCCTTGAGTCTTGCGGTCGAGGATCGAGGGTTCCTGATGGGGGCGACCGTGACCGAGCGTCTGCGCACGTTCGGGAGTCAACTCTTTCGCCTCGAAGACCACTGGACACGCCTGCGTCACTCGCTGGAACTGGTGGGCGGAACGGATTGGGGCGATCTCGAAGAGTTAGCGGTCACGGCTCAGCGGCTCGTCGACCACAACGCTCGAGGACTCGATGCCGATGACGATCAGGGACTCGTCGTCTTCCTGACGCCTGGACCGTCCGGCGGGGATCCGACAGTTTGCCTTTACAGCCGTCCCCTTCCGTTTGCCCAGTGGGCGAATCTCTATAGAACTGGCCAGCGGCTGGTGGTGTCCTCGCACCGGCAGGTTCCCTCCGACTGTTGGCCCCCGGCTCTCAAGTGCCGAAGTCGCATGCACTACTATCTGGCCGATCAGGAAGCGAGTCGCCGGGAGCCTGGCAGTCGAGCTCTTGTTCTGGACCAGCGCGGACATGTGGCGGAAGCCACGACGGCCAATGTGATTTGCTACTTTGAGACTGAGGGGCTCGTGACGCCTCGAGCCGAATTCGTGCTGCCGGGCGTGAGTCTGGCGGTCGTGCGTGAGTTGGCCGACGACCTCGGGTTGCCGTGGTGCGAGCGGGATATGACGCCGAAGGAGTGTGCCACCGCCGACGAAATGTTCCTCTGCAGTACCTCCCCTTGCCTCCTGCCCGTGACGGCACTCGATGGCCAGCCCATCGGCGAGGGACGCCCCGGCCCCGTCTTCGAAACGCTTATCGCAGCATGGAGCCGCTTGGTCGGTCGGGACATCGTTGGACAGGCTCGCCAGTACGCGGAGCGCACTTTCTGATGCCGAATGCCGTATAATAAAAATGTGTCGAAGTGAGGCGGGCTCGGGCGAGGCCGGAAGCGTTGCCGCGTGGGCGTCGGAACGAAGTTCGGTAGATTGTGCTACCGCCGCTTGATGAGGAGTCTCCGCCATGAATTGGCGAACCAACCTATTGGCACTCGCCGTCTACTCGCTGCTGGGTATCATTGCGGCTGCGGCCGTCTACGTCACGATGCGCCAGTGGAGTTACGACGTGAGGGAAGCCAACTCGTCGCTTCTCGATGCAACCAATCCGCCGGCTTCCGCCGAATCGTCGCAGGCCGCTCACTTGGACCGTTCGGTCACCGTGCCCCTGCCCGAGCAAGGTGACACCGGCGCTTCCAGCGATCTGGCCTTGCTGCGAACGCTGCTGGATGAACGCACCGAGCAGCTGAACGCCATTCGCCGTCGACTTGAAGTGGCCGAAAAGCGGCGCGACGAATTGCAAAAGCGCTACGATCGGGTGCTCGAGATGATGGACGATTGGGTGGCCATGGTCGAAACGATGGACGATGCTAGAGCGGAGACGTCCGATACCGAAACTCCGACATCCGGCTCGACCGAATCGTCGCCACAGGACCAGGTTTCCACCGAAACGGTCGAGCGACGTGTGCGGGACCTGCAAGAGGAACTGGCGGCCTTGGCCATCGATCTGGAACAACGAGACTCCCAGCTTGCCGAACTCAGTGAACAACTCATCGAAGAGCAGGCCAAGTGGGAGTATGTGGCAGCTCGTCTTCTACGGCCTCTCGCCGATCGACTCGTCGCCCCCCTGCAAACGATGCTCGCCGATGATCGCCGAGACGTGCGAAGGTGGGCTTGCGAGTTGATCATCGAGTTGGGACCGGCCGTTCGGGAGACTGAAGAGTCTCTGAAGGAACTCTTGGAATCTGAGACTGACGGTACGGTTCGCCGACTGGCTCGGGAAGCACTCGAGGCGATCGCTGATTAACGGCCGTGTATGGATGGAAGCACTGCGGCACAGAGGTCACGGAGGGAGGGGTTTGAACGGAACTCTGTGTTCTCTGTGCCTCTGTGTTTCAAAAAGAGTACGAGTGACGGCGGTGTTGCGCTTTTTGTCCTCAAAAGTCAGCGAGTTTTCGGAATTAGGGCTTCGAGTAACGGTCGGTGCCACTGCTCTTTCTGCCGGTCATAGGCATCGAAGCCTGCATCGAATGCCCAGTAGGCGTACCCCATCTTCCGCTTCCATGCTTCCTCGGCAACAAACCGCGTCCAGCGCGCTCGGGACTCCATGTCCGCCTTGGCGATCGCACCGAACTCGCCGAGCAAGAGCGGATGTCCGTGCTCCACCGCCCACCTGAGCGCCTTGTCGAAGTCGTCCCGTATCGCTTGTTTCTCGGCGTCCGTGGCATTCCAGCGAGTCCCCAGCCATGCCGACGCATCTTGGCCGACCCACGAGGCCCCTTGGTGCGTGAATCGAAACGGACTGTAGTAATGGAACGTCACCACTAAGTGGTCGTCGTCCGGCACTTCCAGCGACTCGAGTGCTTCGATGTTGTTGTAACGCACTGGTCCCACGACGATGATGCGACTCGGATGGTCGCGTCGGATCAGAGCGATCGATTCTCGCAGCAATTTATTCCACGCGCCGGCGCCAAGCTTGGAATGAGGTTCATTGAGGAGCTCAAAGGCCACCGAGTCGGGAGCGTGTCGATAGCGGTCAGCTATCTGTTTCCAGATCGCCAGATACCGTGATCGTTGGCCACTGGGGTCTTCCATGAGCGCATCGAAGTGGTGGATGTTGATGATGGCTCCAAGTCCCTGGCGAGTCGCCTGTTCGACGGCCCAGTCGACACGTCGAGCAAAGGTCGCGTCGATCGTGTAAGGCGCCGTCTTGGCCGTATGCGCAGACCAGCGGATGGGGATGCGCACGAAGTCGAAACCGGCGTCGGCAATCGCACGAAAACAACGAGCTTCCAGGCGGAATCCCCATGCTCCTTCTCGAGGAGCGTCCAAGGCATTGCCGAGATTGATGCCGCGGCCGAACGGCCGGATGAGCTTGGCGAACTCCTCCGTTCGAGCCAGTTCGTCGAACGTGCGCCGGTCGACGGCTCGAGTCACAACGGGGCCGAGCGAGAAACGGATCGGATGCTCCGGACGCTCCACGAGCACCCGGATAGATTGAATGTGATCGGGATCAAAGTCCGCGGCTCGCTGGCCGTGCCATCGCCCGACTTCGACCGAGACCTTTCCCGAGCCATTGGCCGGGATGATTGCCGAGGAAGCACTGCACGCTCGCCGGCCGTCCGAGTCAGCGTTGGCCAAGACGAGCACGACTTTGACCGCTTCCGAATCGCGGTTGGCCACCATCGCTTCGACACGGTCCCCGACGTTCGCTCGCCATGGCGTTCTTCGGGCTTTGAGCGAGATCCCCGGGTATCCTCCGCGACCCTTCGTCGTGATCTCCCAAAGCCACGGAGTTGACGATGACTCGGCGACCGTCGCCCGCAGCCTGTGCACCTCGAGCGCGTTTCGGTTGGCACGCGACACAAGCGATCCGTCCTGGCTTTGCGCCGACACGCACGGTATGACCAACAGGACTGCGGCGAGCATCCAGATGTTTGTGCGTTGGAGCTTCTCGAGCCGTCTCATCGTCGGGCGAATCTTGCGGAGTTCGTAGGAACACTCCCACCAAGACCGCAAGTCTTTGCATGTCATGACAGCATCATTCTTTGGGTTGCGAGGATCCTTCGGAGATTTTGGCGATTCCCCGGACCTTCTTGGTTACCTTGCCAGGATTACCGAAATAGGTGATCGATCCGACTCCTGCGGCTTCCGCATTCAATTCCTTGCTCGCGAAAACACGACAGTGGCCGGCTCCGGACATCACTACTGAGACTCGCTTGGCGGGAAGCTGCTCGAGATCGACAGACGTGGCGCCTTTGGCGTTGATCGTAACCGACTCAGCCGTTCGATCGTCGGGGGCCTTCAGACGGACGTGAGTAGCTCCGCTGGCATCGATTTCGAGGTTCTTCGCATCGACCTGCCCGGACAACTTGGCCGCACCGGCAAGGCGGATCGCAAGGGACTTTGCTTGGATGCCGTCCATTTCCACCTGCGCCGCCCCTTCGACAAACAGCTCGTTCAACGTAGGAGTCGTTACATCGACGGTGATCGATGCTCGTCGGACTCGCAGATCTTTCTCGAGCATTACGGTCAGCCGTTTTCCTTCCTGAGTTACCTGGATGTGGTCGATAAGATTGTCGTCGGCATGGACGACGACCGATGGTTTCTCTCCCGCACGGATCTTCAATCGCAAGATCGTTCCGGCATGGAGTGTTTCAAACGGCTGAATTTCATGTTTCTTGTCCACGATCGTTCCCGAGCCTTCGAGGACATTCGTCATGGCTCGGTAATAGCATCCGCTTGCCGGCAGAACTGCCGCAAGCAAGATTGGTGTGACCGAAGGGACGAGAACTTGGAAGCCGGTTTTTCTACTCATCGCCAATCTCTCCCGTAGCCCCCTTGATTGTCGCTACCAAGGACTGTCGGCTATTATAGCCGGAAACTGCTCCGGCGGGTTTGGTGACATACTCGAAAAAATGCTTGTACGTAGGCTAAGCGACAACGAGGATCCACAATGAGCCAACGGATGCGACTCGACGGACGCACCGCACTCGTTACCGGTTCTACACGAGGAGTGGGAGCGGCCATCGCTCGAGCTCTGGCAGAGGCCGGTGCGAAGGTCATTGTCCATGGCTTGCGGGACGACGAGCAGGCAACGGAAATCTGTCGTTGGCTCGAGTCACGGGATGCCTTGGCGGGGTTTCTCACGGGGGACTTGAGTGGCCCAATGCCGGAATCGGTCGACCGGTTGGCTCAAGCGGCGCTGGAAATTGCGGGCGGACTCGACCTGCTCGTCAACAATGCCGGGACGTATATTGATCAACCGTTTCTCGAAATGGACTTCGACACGTTCGACCGAACCATGAAACTTAATGTGTACGCTGGCTTTCTGCTGACGCAAAAGCTGGCGCGCCGCTGGGTCGAAGAAAGAACCGATGCGCGTGTTCTTTTCATCGGGTCGATCAATGGCCGTTTGGCCGAGCCGGACCACGCCGCCTACGACACGTCCAAGGGAGCCGTCGAGATGATGGTGCGGACGCTGTGCGTGAGTCTGGCACCGCACGGCATCCGCGTCAACGGTCTGGCTCCCGGCCTGTTCGAGACGCCCTTGACCTCGCCCGCGCTGGCCGATCCGCGGCTGCGCCGCTGGATGGAATGGCACACGCCCAACGGCCGGATTCCCGGTCCGGAGGTGGCTGGAGAAGCGGCCGTGTTTCTTTTGAGCGATGCGGCCGAGCATATTCACGGCCACATGTTGATGGTCGACGGCGGCATGAGCGCCTGGCAGCAGCCCGATCCTCCGCCCGACGATGCCTGGCCGCCGAAGGAATAACCGGGCAAGCGGACTTGGGGGACTTCTGTTCGATCAGGTGCATACACCGTCCTGCAGTTGTCCTGGCCCGCTACAGACGAAGCGTCCTTCTTACCTCCTTCTCGTGTTGGGGTGGAAAGACAAGCCACGCCGGCACCGCGCCGCCCTGGGAAAGCTGAGCAAAGCGGCGCCTGCCGATTCAACTCGAGTCCCGCGGGTGGTAAAATGGGCACGGGGACAGAGGTAGACGAAGCGATTTCACGCGTGGAATACCGATGAACGACGAAACGATTCGAAGACTTTCCCTCCGCCGCTCCTTCCTGAAGCAGGCGGGTGTCGGCTTGGGCAGTGTGGCGCTCTCGACCCTGCTGCGAGAGGACGGGTATGGTTCGGACGAACGTAAGAACCTTTTTCCGGCGAAACCTGGGCTGCCTCATTTCCCACCGCGAGCCAAACACGTGATTTTTCTCTGCATGGCCGGCGGTCCCTCGCACCTGGAAACCTTCGATTACAAACCGAAACTCGCCGAGTTGCATGGGCAGCCCTTCCCCGAATCGATCACGACCGGTCAGCCGATCGCCCAACTGCAGGGGCAGAAGCTGCGCGTCCAGGGACCGATGACACGCTTCCGTCAGTACGGTAAGGGAGGAACATGGGTCAGCGATTTCCTCCCGTACCATGCCAAGATGGCTGACGACATCTGCGTCATCAAGTCGATGGTCACGGAGCAGATCAATCACGACCCTGCACATACTTTTATGAATACAGGGACTGCCATCAGTGGCCGGCCGTCGATGGGATCGTGGGTGCTCTATGGGCTCGGGAGTGAGTCTCGGGATCTCCCCGGGTTCGTCGTCATGACGAGTGTCGGGGGGCGAAATCCGCAGCCGATCGCGTCTCGCCAGTGGTCGGCCGGCTTTCTTCCCAGTCGCTTTCAGGGAGTCGAATTCAACTCGTCCGGCGAACCGGTCTACTACGTCAAGAGCCCGCCAGGCATCTCGCGAGCTCAGCAGCAGCGCGTCCTGGCTGCCGTTCAGGCACTTGACCGGCAGGAAGAAGCGAGGCGCGACGATCCGGAACTCGATGCGCGCATCGCCGCCTACGAGATGGCGTTCCGCATGCAGACATCGGTTCCCGAGTTGACCGACTTCTCGGACGAGCCCAAGTGGGTGCTCGAGCGGTATGGTGCTCAACCTGGAGACGGTTCCTATGCTTCCAACTGCCTGCTCGCTCGGCGACTCATCGAGCGCGGAGTCCGTTTCGTGCAGCTATACCATCGGGGTTGGGATCATCACGGCGACTTGGTGCGCTACATGAAGATCTGTGGTCGCCTCACCGACCAGCCGACGTGGGCCCTCATCCAAGACCTCAAAGAACGAGGGCTCTTGCAAGAGACGCTCGTCATCTGGGGCGGCGAGTTCGGACGAACGCCCATGTTCCAGGGAAAGGGAGGTCCAGGTCGCGATCACCACATCAAGGGTTTCTCGATGTGGATGGCAGGAGCCGGCGTGCAAGGGGGCGTGAGCTACGGGGCGACGGACGAGTTCGGCTATCACGCCGTCGAAAACGTGGTTCACATCCGCGACTTGCACGCCACCATGCTTCATCTGCTCGGCATCGACCATCGCCGCTTCACCTATCCCTATCAAGGGCTCGACATGCGATTGACCGGCGTCGAGCCGGCTCGCGTTCTCACCGACATCCTCTAACTCGAAGTGCCACTCGCAAGGAATCCCTTTCATGGTCACTCCTCTCCCTCCGTGCGCATGCTTTGCTACGCTCCCAAGTCGGCGGGCCAGCCACAAGACACGCTGGCGTCTCTACTTGAGTTGCTGTTGGGTGTTGTGGCTCGCGATGAGTGCCACCGTTCGCGCTCAAGAAACTTTTGCTCCGCGCCCCAACATCCTCGTCATATTCACCGATGACCAGGGATATGGCGACTTGAGTTGCTTCGGATCGACGACGATCCGGACGCCTCGCATCGATCAACTGGCTCAGGAAGGGACTCGCTTCACGAGTTTCTACGCTCAGGTTGTTTGCGGCCCTTCTCGCTCGGCGCTTCTCACCGGTCGATATCCCGTACGGAGTCGAGGCTGGTCGATGCCGGCTAGCGAGATCACTGTCGCCAGGCTGCTCAAGGAGGCCGGTTATGTCACCGGTTGCATCGGCAAATGGGATGTTTCGAACCGGGCGGCCATCCTGAACCGCATGCCTTTGGCTCACGGTTTCGACGAATACTACGGCACTCTCGGTGCCAACGATAGTGGCTTCGTGGTATTGCACGAAGACAATGATCGCGTGGCCGAGACGCACGAGATGGCCAGTTTGACACGTCTGTACACCGATCGCGCCATCGACTTCCTCCGGCGCCATCGCGACGAGCCGTTTTTCCTCTATGTGGCTCATACGTTGGTCCATTCCATCGTCGATGCTTCTCCTCAATTCAAAGGCAAGTCGAAAGGCGGACTCTACGGTGACGCTGTAGAGGAGATCGATTTTCACACGGGTCGTCTACTTGATGCGCTGGATGAGTTGGGGCTGCGAGACAAGACGCTCGTGATCTTCACGACCGACAACGGGCCGTGGAACAACTTTCAGGAAGTGCTGCGTAAGCGCCATGGTGGTGCCGTTGCGTGGGGATCGTCGGGTCCCCTGCGCGAAGGCAAAGGCTCGACGTATGAAGGAGGAATCCGCGTTCCGTGTGTCGTCCGATGGCCAGGCAAGGTTCCTGCCGGACGCACGAGCGATGCGATCTTTGCGACGATCGACTTTCTGCCCACGTTTTGCCGGTTGGCAGGTGCCACCGTTCCGCAGGACAGGATCATCGACGGTGTCGACCAGACCGATTTGCTTTTCGGACGCAGCCGTGAGGGAGCGCGCAAGGACTATTTCTACTTTTGCAAAGGCGAGCTGCACGCGGTGCGCAAGGGACGCTACAAGCTGGTTCTGCCGAACCGCCGGAAGTTTTACGGATACGTTGATGACAAGGGAAGCAACGAGGCGGAGCTGTACGACCTGGAAGCGGACATCGGCGAAAAGCACAATTTGGCCAAGAAGCATCCGGAGATCGTGCAGGAATTGACAGAATACGCGGCGGCGCTGCCCTTGCCGAACGGTCCCTATGATGAACGCATCGTGTTGGAGCGGCGCCGACGCGGAAAGAAGGGGCGTGGCCTTCTGAAGCAAGGCGATTGGAAGGCACACGGCCTCCCGGAAGAAGGCAAGGAAAAGATCCGTCGGGCCTTTCAAACGGGGATCGACCGCAATTTGTTTCCGGGCGGTGCGATGATGCTCGTTCATCGAGGCGAAGTCGTCTTTCGGGAGGGCTTCGGAGTCGCTGATATCGAATCGAAGCAACCCTTTCTTCCGAGTGCTCCTTGCCGTATTGCTTCGGTGACCAAACCCCATACGGCGACGCTTCTGATCAAGATGGTTGCCGAAGGCAAAGTCGATCTCGATGTTCCTATCGACCGTTACTTGCCCGAGTTTCGCGGGGTCACCGTGCGAGACCAGGGGCCGGCCAGGCGAGCTCCCACGCTGCGAGAATGTCTTTCGCATACCGCTGGCTTTCCAGGAAACATCGCCCTTCGTCGCGGAACACTGCTTCAAGAGTTGCAAGGCAGTTTGGAAGAGGGGGTGGCCAGCCTGGCAAAGCGGGGGTTGGATGCCGAGCCCGGAACGCGCTATGCCTATTCGGGGCTCGGTTTCATGGTGGCCGCTCGGGTCGCCGAAGTCGCCAGCGGATGGTCGTTCGCCGATTGGATGGAGCGCGAACTCTTTCGTCCGCTGGGCATGCAGACCGCCACGTTTACTCCTTCCGAACGCGTCACCCGTCGCATGCCGACTCTCTACCGGCGCGCCGGCGATACGTTTCGGCGACGCATCGGCGGCGGCTTGGGAACGGCGCGCCGAGCCGGAGGAGGGCTCGTCTCGACGCTCGACGACGTCGCCCGACTGATGCTCCTCCACCGCAACCGAGGCCGACTCGATGGAAAGGTCTTTATTCCCACCGACGTTCTCGACAAGATGTACCAGCGGCAGCCGGCGATGCCCGGCGACGGGTATGGGCTTGGGTTCCAACTCGTGCGGCACTCAGATGGCGAGCTGTACCGCATCCAGCATGGAGGAGCGACGGGGACCTTTGTGTGGCTCGATTTCGACCGAGACCTGATCGGCGTCTACTTTACTCAGACACCGCCGGCGCGGCCCAACCGGTGGCGACGGCAACTCATGGAAACGATCGAATCGGTTTTTCCGGTTGTGGACTGATCCGACGGCGATGAGCTATCTTTGATCGTTTCCACGGTACGTTTGTTCCTTCGAATCACCATCCCGATGTCGTTGACCACACCTCAGCCCTCGACTACTTCTACCGCGACGACTCCTGCGAACGAACTCGCGGTGACCTCTGGTGTCTCCTGGCGCGAAGCGGCCGCGCATTTCGGCCGAGGGGTCTTGATGGGTGCGGCCGACATCGTACCGGGAGTCTCCGGCGGCACGGTCGCGTTGATCGTCGGCATCTACGCGCGACTCGTGGCAGCCATCAGCCACATCGACCGCCATTGGTTCGCGCTCTTGAAAGCACGTCGCTGGCGCGACGCGGCGCGGCACATCGACTTGGCTTTCCTCGCCTCGCTGGCTCCTGGCATCCTCTGCGGGATGGCCTTGATGACCTGGTGGATGCACTATCTGATGACCCACCCGACGTGGCGGCCGTATACGTTATCCGTCTTCTTCGGAGTCATCCTGGCTTCGGCACTTCTGGTGGCGGGTTCGATCCGCCTGCGCGATGTGAGTCACGCTGTGCGCGTCGCGCTGTTGGGTCTGTTGGGAGCTGCTCTGGCGCTGGCAGTGACTCAATTGCGTCCGGGCCATGTTGAACCGAGTCTGGGGTATCTGTTCGCATGCGGGATAATCGCCATTACCGCCATGATTCTTCCGGGGATCAGCGGGGCAATGGTGCTCCTGATCTTAGGAGTCTACGTCTATCTCACGGAGATTCCGCATCTGGTGGTTCACGGGGAAAGAGTTCTCGAGTCGCTGATTATTGTCGGTGTGTTCGGTAGCGGCTGCGCCATCGGTTTGATCGGCTTTAGCAAGCTGCTTCGGATTCTGCTCGACCGCTATCACGCACTTACGATGGGCTTCCTTTGCGGACTGATGCTCGGTTCGCTCGTCAACATCTGGCCGTTCCAACGGGATTTGACTCCCGAGGAGACCGATTTCAAGCTGAAACAGTTTGAGCGAATCTGGCCGGCATCGTTCGACGGTCACGTCTTTGCGGTCGTGGCCATTGGCATTTTGGCGGCCGTTGCTGTGTGGAGTGCCGACCTTCTGGCCCGGCGACTCAAGACCTTGCGCCGTTCCACTTCCACGGCTTGAGAATGCTTCCGGTTCCGTTCGGCATCGACCGGAGCGCGTTTCGGCCGCCTCTCTGGCCGCGTCGTCCTACGACTGCAACTTTCTCAGCGTGGCGACGATTTGCTGGCGTGCCTCGGACGAGAGTCTGGCTCGTTCGTCTTCGCTCATCTCGAATCGCTCGGGATGGCGGCGCAGCGCGTTCCGCAGTAGCTTTGCGTGCTTGGCGAAGCCCCGGCACAGTCCGCACATCATAAGATGCACCCGCACTTCCAAACGACGGTACCACGGCAAGGGGCGCTCCATCGACTCCGATACCAGCTTCGTGATTTCTCGGCAACGTAACATGGAGACGGTCCCCTTTCAGGACTCGAGGTGCGCTTGCATGCAAGCGGTCAAACCCAAGCGGGCTCGGTAAAGGAGGACCCAGAGGTTCGACGGTGTGATCTCGAGAGTTCGGCAGATTTCCTCGCTAGTCATTCCTTCCAGTTCCCGGAGCGTAAACGCATCCGCCTGCTTTGCGGAAAGCTGCTCGAGGCAACGTCGAAAGACCTGCCAAAACTCCTCGCGCAGCATGGCCGATTCGGGAAGCTGGTCGCGCAGCCGGGTATCGTGCCGCCAGTGCCCATTGGCGTCGAATAGGGCGAGCGACGGGTCCGCCTGCTGGTCGCCGCCGGTAGCACCGTCGACTCGATTCCGCCGTCGCATGTGATCGATCACTTTTCGCTTGCAGATTCCCATCAACCACGCCCCTTCGGATCCCCGCCCAGTGTATTGGTCCCGTGCCCGCAGTCCCGCTACAAACGTTTCCTGAACTACCTCTTCCGCGGCCTCCGGATCGCGGAGGCGTGACAGCGCGTAGCGATAGAGCGTATCCCCGTGTTGTTCGACCCAGCGCTCTGGATCGATCGTATCGACCATGCGGCCTGTGCGGTCTTCGTCCATGGCAGCCATCCCGCCTCCGCGAAAGCTCATCGGTGAACGTTCATCACCTTAATGACGACGAACGGCCAGCCGCCTTACAACGGCTACCCGACGGCGATTGTCATCAAGAGGTCGCCCGCTTCGACTTGCGTGCCCGGCTGGACGCAGACTTCGTCGACTTTTCCTTCGTGTTCGGCGACTACGGCCGTTTGCATCTTCATCGCTTCGAGCAACAAGAGCTTCTGCCCCTTCTTGACGCTGTCGCCCGGCCGAACGGCGATTTGGACCACCATCCCCGGCATGCTGGCGCCGACATGACCGGGATTCTGCGGATCGGCCCGTCGCCGTTCCTGTTCGGCTGGTTCCATCGTGCGATCGACGATGGTCACTTCCCTGGGCTGACCGTTGAGTTCGAAAAACACCGTGCGCCGGCCATCTCCGTGCGGCTCGCCCATCGCCAGGAAACGGATAATGAGCGTCTTGCCCGTTTCGATATCGACAGCGATCTCCTCACCCGGCTCGAGCCCATACCAGAACGCCGGAGTCGGAAGGACGCTCGTGTCCGAGTACTCCCGTTGATGCTGGCAGAAGTTTTCAAAGACTTGCGGATAAAGCAAATAGGAGACCACGTCACGACGTGTTGGTTTCCGCTCGAGCCACGGACGGATGGTCTCTTCCGCTTGGTCGAAGTCGGCCGGAGGCAACGTGGCGCCGGGTCGGTCCTTCAGCGGCTCGGCTCCCCGAAGAACCTTCGCTTGCACCTCAGATGGGAAACCTCCCGGCGGCTGCCCCATCTTGCCTTGCAGCAAGTCGATGACCGACTGAGGAAAAGCCAATTCGCGGTCGGTCTCGAGCATGTCCTTCGGGGACATTTCGTTGGCGATGAGAAAGAGGGCCAGGTCGCCGACAGCTTTGGAGGTCGGCGTGACCTTGACGATATCGCCGAGCAATTCGTTGACTTCGGCATACAGGCGGCACACCTCGCTCCAGCGGTCGGCCAGCCCCAACGCTCGAGCCTGCTGAAAGAGGTTCGTGTACTGTCCTCCCGGCATCTGGTGGCGGTATAAGTCGACGCCGGCCGGGGAGACGGGACTCTCGAACGGCGTGTAGAACTCGCGGACTCCCCGCCAATACTCGGCAATTCGATCGAGGGCTGCCCCGTCGAGGCTGCTGGCTCGATCAGTAAACCTTAGCGACTCCACGACCGTGTTGAGATTCGGCTGTGAGGTGCTTCCTGAAAGAGGTGCCATGGCGGCGTCGGCGACATCGAGTCCTTGTTCGGCGCCCTTCAGGATCGCAGCGGCCTGCACGCCGGCCGTGTCGTGCGTGTGGAAGTGAACCGGAATGCCGACTTCTTCCTTCAAAGTGCGCACCAACAATTCGGCTGCGTAAGGCTTGCACAGTCCGGCCATGTCCTTGATGGCCAGCATGTGAGCTCCCATCGATTCGAGTTGCCGAGCGATGTCAACGTAATAGGCCAGGTCGTATTTCTTGCGGCTGGAATCGAGAATATCGCCCGTGTAACAAATGGCGGCTTCGCAAACCGCTCCGGCCTTCAGGACCGCCTCGATGGCCACCTTCATGTTGGGTACCCAATTGAGCGCATCGAAAACGCGGAAGACGTCGATGCCCGCTTCGGCCGCTTCTGCCACGAAGGCCTGTACGACGTTGTCGGGATAGTTCGTGTATCCGACCGCATTCGAGGCTCGAAGGAGCATCTGCAGCAAGATGTTCGGTATCTTTTCGCGAATGTCGGCCAGTCGCTGCCAAGGACACTCTTTCAAGAACCGCATCGCCGTATCGAAAGTGGCACCTCCCCACATTTCGATCGAAAAGAGTTGCGGGCAGAGCCGTGCATAGGCGTCGGCGATTTTCAGTAAGTCGTGAGTTCGGAACCGAGTCGCCAAGAGGGATTGGTGGGCGTCTCGAAATGTCGTATCGGTCAGGAGCAATTCTCGCTGGTCGCGAACCCACCGAGCGAGTCCCTCCGGCCCCAGCTCTTTCAGTTTGTCTCGAGTGCCGGCAGGAATAGGCGCCTCGTGCTTGACCTCAGGCACGGCGGCGGGAGTTCGGCGCCGAGCTTTGGGCCGATCGCGGACCAACTCGTTGCCGTTGACAATCGTGTCGGCGATGTACCGCAGCAACTTCGTGGCTCGATCTTTTCGCGGCGGGAACTGAAAGAGCTCCGGTGTGCGGTCGATGAAGTCGGTTGTGCACGCACCGGCGAGGAAATCAGGGTGAAGGATCAGCTTGAGCAGAAACGGAAGGTTCGTCTTGACGCCCCGCACGCGGAACTCCTGCAAACACCGCTCCATCCGATGCGCCGCATCCGTGAACTTGCGCGCCCATGCCGTCACCTTCACCAGGAGCGAATCGTAGAAAGGATAGACGACGGCGCCGGAAAACGCGGTGCCGGCATCGAGTCGAATTCCCATGCCGCTGGCCGAACGGTAATGTGCGATGCGACCGTAGTCGGGCATGAAGTTGTTCGCGGGATCTTCCGTCGTCACCCGACACTGGATCGCGTAGCCATAAGGTTGCACCACATCCTGGGATGGCAGCCCGATCGGATCTTCCGAGAGTGCCATTCCCTGCGCCACGAGAATCTGCGTCTTGACGATGTCGATACCCGTGACCTGCTCGGTCACGGTATGCTCGACCTGGATGCGCGGATTGACTTCGATGAAGTAGAACTCGTTCGTGTCAGCGTCAACCAGGAACTCGACCGTACCCGCGTTTTCGTAGCCTACTTCGCGGCCGATTGCCAAAGCCGACTCACAGAGCGCTTCGCGCACGCTCGACTCGAGTGCCGGAGCGGGCGCGATCTCCACGACCTTCTGATGGCGCCGCTGGACGGAACAATCCCGTTCATACAAATGAATCAGGTTTCCGTGCCGATCGCCGATCAACTGCACTTCGATGTGGCGAGCGCGTTCAATGAATTTTTCGACGAAAATGTCTGGACTTCCGAACGCCGTCAGCGACTCGCGGCGCGCCTGCTCGAACGCGGAAGCGAACTCCGAGGCTTCTCGCACCACGCGCATGCCCCGTCCCCCACCGCCATGCGCTGCCTTGAGAATGATGGGGAAGCCGATCTTTTCTGCCAACGCGAGTCCATCCTCGACGGTGGTGACCGCCTGGCGGCTGCCACCGAGTACCGGAACGCCGGCCTTTTCCGCGACGGCTCGAGCCGACAACTTGTCGCCAAGCTGACGGAGGGTTTCAGGGCGAGGCCCAATGAAGAGAATTCCGGCTCGTTCGCACGCGTCAGCGAAGTCGGCGTTCTCTGACAAGAAACCGTAGCCGGGATGGATGGCGTCGATGTCGCGCAGCCGGGCAAGATCAAGGATGCCTTCGATGTCGAGGTATGCGCGGATCGGTTCCCCAGGCGTTCCCACTTCGTACGCTTCATCGGCTTTGAACCGATGGAGGGCATAACGATCTTCATGGGAATAGATGGCGACCGTCCGGATGCCCAGCTCATGGGCCGACCGAAAGATGCGAATGGCGATTTCGCTGCGATTGGCCGCCAGCAAGCGACGAATCGGCTTCATGGGTGCTTCCTTTCTTCCCGCGGCGGCTGCCACGGAACGGCGCCACCTTGCTGAATGTTCCATCGCAACCTCGCCGCCAGTTCCCGAAAGACCTTCGGGTTCGTTTTGGCGAGATTCTCACGTTCCTCGGGATCGTGTCGGAGATGATATAGTTCGAGAGGTGCGAAGGGACTGTTTTGCAGGATCTTCCACTCCCCGCGCTGCAGAGCGTCGATCGTCTTGCCTCCGTAACGCAATCCTCCTTCGCGACGCGTGAAGTACCATTCCTCTCGCAGCGGGGGCTGCCGCTTGCCCACCAGAGTCGGCAGGAAGCTACGACCATCGATGCCGGGCGGCACTTCGACGCCCGCCACATCGCATACCGTCGCGAAAATGTCCATCGACATGGCCATTCGCGAGGTCTCACTTCCCGCTTGGATGTGACCCGGCCAGGCGCATCCAGTGGGAACCAGCAATCCTCCTTCGTACATGCTCTGCTTTCCGTCCCGCCATCGGCCGTTGTTCGCTCCAGCACTCAGTTGTCCTCCGTTATCCGATGTGAAGATCACAAGCGTTGATTCGGACAGCCCGGTCGTGCGAAGCGTCTCGAGCACACGGCCGACGCCGAAGTCCAGGTGTTCGATAAGTGCCACGAGTTTGGCACGCTTGGCACTGATGCCGGGTTCGCGTCGTTGCACGCGCTCCAGCCATTCCCTGGGCGGCTGGATCGGTGTGTGCGGTGCGTTATAGGCCAGGTAGAGAAAGAACGGTTCCTTCTTGCCGGCACGATCTCGCAGGTAATCGCACGCCCACTGCGTGAACAGATCAGTCGCGTGGCCTTCCGGGTCGATCTCACGCTCGTTCCGTCGCATGTAGTTGATCCCATGGCGCCGGTGCGTGTAGTAGTCATCCATCATATCGCCGAGGAACCCGTGGAAGAAATCGAAGCCCCGGTCCAGAGGAGTGTTGGGGGATTCGAGTCCCAAATGCCACTTGCCAACGATGGCGCTGTGATAGCCGGCCTTCTTGAGGACTCGAGGCAACAGGACGGCATCAGGACGCAGGTAGCCCCAACTGTTGTCTGCGTGCGTCCGGATCACGCCGGGGACGCCGACGCGGTCGGGATAGCATCCCGTCAGCAGCGCCGCTCGAGTCGGCGAGCAGACCGAACAGTTGGCGTAGAAGCGGCGGAACTTCATGCCCGAACGGATCAGGCGGTCGATGTTGGGGGTACGCAGGTCGTGCGCTCCGAAGCAGCTCAGATCGCCGTATCCCAGATCATCGGCCAGGATCACCAAGACGTTGGGGCGATCCTCGGCGCCAAGTGGCCGCTTCGCAACGAAGCAACTTATCAAGGCGATGGTGATCGCCAGAAAGCGTAAGGTCATCGAGTGCGGTTTCATCGGTGTACCTCAGTCGACTTTCCTCAGCCGACTGACTCGCCCCGACGCGACCCACTCGGCGACAAAGATGTTTCCGTCTCGATCGAAGCAGGCATCGTGAGGATGGATGAAGCGGCCGTCTTGCCAGAGTTCTTTCTTCTGCCGAATGACGTGCTTCTTGTCGGCCGAGATTCGTGCGACATCGGATCCCAACCGCGCCACGACCTGGTTGTTCTTGTCGAGCAACGTGACGCGCGCGACGAGTTCGGGGACGACCATCAAGTCGCCGAGCGTGTCGAGGTTGGCCGGAAGGCCGAAGCCGGTGAGCGTCTCTTGGTACTGGCCGTCGATCGTGAGATACTGCACCGTGTGGTGGACTCGGTCGCAGACCGCTAAGCGAGGTTTCCCATTGCGGCGGTCGACCCACAGCCCGTGTGGAAGCTGGAATCGGCCCTTTCCTTCTCCGGGACCTCCAAAACACGATTTCCAATTTCCGTCCCGATCGTAGCGATGGATGTAATACGACCCGTAGCCGTCAGCTAGCAGGAAGTCGCCGTCGTCGAGGAACGCGAAATTTGTCGGCAGGAATCGGTCTCGCCCCCAAATCCTGCGGCGTTTCGTGTCCTCGCCGGGAGCATAGACGCCCGACTCCATGGGAGCGTATTTTTGCCAGACGACGTTTCCTCGGAGGTCGAGTTTGGCGATCGTCTTCAGATGCTGGTAGGCGGCGATGTAGAGGAACTCGTCGCTACCTTCTCGGCGCACCTCGAGTCCATGGCCGCCGCCCTGAAACTGCGATCCGAAGGAACGCACATATTTGCCGTCCGGGTCGAACACGAAAATCGACGGGTGGTCTTTCAGCTGGGCCCGTCCTTCGTGGATCACGTAAAGCAATCCATCGCCGTCGATGGCGACATTGTGCGTCGTCTGCCACGTGAAGCGGTCGGGGAGTTGAGGCCAGTCGTGTTCGATTTCGTACTGGTAGGCGCCGCTGCCGACAACACGGCGGACGCGCGTGCGGCTGGCGGTCAGCACGAGGGGGGCATGAGCGGTGGCGACTCCGGCCAGAGCCAGACTGCGGAGGAATCGGCGGCGGGTGGTGCGTTGAGCGGCTAGGACGGTCATAACGGTTGGATCCTTTTTCCCGAGGAATCGCAGTTGGGAATCGGTACGCCCATTGTGTTCGCCGCGGGTATCGGTCGCAACAGGTGGGAGGGATCCGTGAGCCGCTCGAGGTTCGGAAATCGTGGTACGTGCGGTTGTTCCGCCACGCCTGGGTTCGGAGAGATGCTACAATGTCGGGCACTCCCGTGACCGCTGAGGGGTCCCCGGCACTTTGCCCACGCGTCCCTCGAGAAAGTGCGATATCCTTTTCGGTCGAGGCTGGTCTTAAGCCTTTTGGCAGCACGAAGGAAGCAGGGACGTTGGAGCAGACTGGATACCACGTTGCCATTACACTCGGCTTACTGTTGGGCGTCTCCCTCTTGGGCGGCCTGTTGGGGAGTTGGCTGCGCCTCCCCAAAGTCACTTCCTATCTACTGGTCGGGTTGCTGCTGGGGCCATCCGTGGCTAACACGATTCCCTTCGACCACGTGGAGATGCTCGACCCGGTCCTCAAACTGGCGATGGCCCTAGTCCTTTTCCGCCTCGGGACCCGTTTTTCGTTCCTGCGCCTGCGACGCCAATTGGCAGCGACGCTCCCGATTCTCGCCGGCGATATCCTGGCCACGGTTGTCTTGGTGACGATCGCCTTGGCGGCGACTGGCCAGTCGTTGTCGGCGGCTCTGCTTCTGGGGTGCCTGGCGATCGCCACCGCTCCGGCCACCACGATCCTCGTGCTCCAGGAGATCCGTTCCGAGGGCCCGGTCACGGACCGCGTGCAGTTACTGGTCGCTCTGAACAACCTCGCCTGTATCGTCAGTTTCGAACTCGTTTTCGCAGCATTGGAAGGGGGACGCAGCAATCATGGCGGCGCCATGGCGACGGCTCTGTTGCACCTTTCCGGCGACCTGGCCGGGTCGCTGTTGCTCGGTGTTGTCGGAGGCCTTTGCATCTCGTATGCATGCAGCATTCTCAGTACAAGCCACTGGCTGGTGCTCCTTGTGTCGGTCACTACGCTCGTACTGGGCATCGCCGAAACGACGCACTTCCCTTACATGTTGTCGTTTCTGGTGATGGGTGTGCTCGTCGCCAATGCTTCGGACGTGGCCGATCGCATCGCCCAAGAACTCGACCACATGACGGGCCTGCTGTGCGTGCTCTTCTTTTCGGTACACGGAGCCGAACTCGATTTGGACGCGATGCGTCATGTGGGACTGGCCGGCGTCGTCTACCTGGCGGCTCGCGTTGCCGGAAAAGTGCTCGGCAATTACTGGGGAGCCAAGATCGGGGGCGAGCCCAGGGCGGTGCGTTGTGCCATCGGTCCCAGTTTGCTGGCTCAAGCGGGCGCCGCCATCGCCCTGGCATCGCTGGCAGAGTCGCGTGACCCCAAGCTGGGTGAACCGATTCTCCAGATCATCCTCGGTTCGGTCGTTGTATTCGAGATCGCTGGGCCGCTCCTCATCCGCCGATCGTTGTTGCTGGCCGGCGAAATCCCGCTGGCGCAGGCGATTCCCCATCATGATCGCCGAGCGGTCACGCAGTGGCAGATGCTCTGGGATCGTCTTCAATCCGCGTGGCGCCGCGCCGGATCCAACGGGGACGACCGATCGGCGCTCGATGTTCCCATCCAGTCATTGATCCGCCGAAATGTCGAAGGAATTCCTCGCGACGCCAAATTCGATGACGTGATCGATACGATCGTCCACAGCCGCGACAACACGTATCCGGTCGTCGATGCCGACGGAAGTGTCGTGGGGCTCATTCGCTATCCACTCTTAGCCAATGTGATGTTCGATCCGAAGCTGGGCGATCTGGTACTGGCCGAAGATCTGGCGACTCCGGCTCAGACAGTGCTCTATGAGAACGCGACGCTCGAGGCGGCCGCCGAAGCATTTCAGCGCGAGACCAACGACTGCCTTCCCGTCGTGACGCTCGAGCCGCCTCATCGGCTTGTCGGCGTCCTTCGACGCAGCGACGTGATGCACCTCCTCGTGCGACGCCGCAAGAAGACATAATGGATCGCCGGGGGCGCGCTCCTAGAAAGAAGGGCGGTGGGGTTATTTTGTTTATTAGTGGTAATTTGTTCATGTTTCCTCTATAATGGGGTCCATGAACGACCACGACACAGGACGCCGGTGGCTCTTCTCGGACCCGCAGATGGTGGCCGACCTGATTCAAGGCTTTATCCACGAGCCGTGGGTTGAGGACCTCGATCTGGAAACACTCGAGCTGGTCAGTGGGAGCTTCGTGTCGGAGACCTTTCAGCGGCGAGAAAACGACATCATTTGGCGCGTGAAGTTCCGCGGTCGGTGGCTGTACGTCTACTTGTTGCTCGAGTTCCAATCGACGGTCGACCGGCTGATGGCTTTGCGGCTGATGGTCTACGTGGGACTGCTCTACCAGCAACTGGTCGATGAAAAGAAGGTGACCCCGAGTGAGCCACTGGGGTGCATACACGGACTTGTAGCCCGGCTACCCTGCTGTGGCAAGGGTCTGCCCCCCTCGGACGTTCCGGTTGAACGGTTGCCCCGGTCGGTTGC
>WFWZ01000231.1 GCA_015490875.1 Planctomycetaceae bacterium | reverse complement strand
GTGCCGCGGTAGCGGATCTTTTCGCGAGTCGACAGACGCCCTTGTCTGAGTCGCACATACGTGATGGCGCCTCGGTAGGCATCGTAATGCGAGTCGAAGACCATCGCTTGCAAGGGTGCGTCCGGGTCTCCTTCGGGAGCCGGGATGCGTTGGAGGATGGCTTCGAGCAATTGGTCGATGCCGATTCCCGCTTTGGCACTGACGGGAATCACTTCGTCGGGATCGATCCCGAGCGAGTGTTCCATCTCCTCGATGACTTCTTCCACGCGAGCGTGCTTCAGATCGATCTTGTTGACGACGGGAATGATCGCCAGGTCGTGCTCCATCGCCGCATACGCATTGGCCACCGTCTGCGCTTCCACGCCCTGGTAGGCGTCGACGACCAGCAGAGCTCCTTCGCAGCAGGCGAGCGACCGGGAAACCTCATACTGGAAGTCGACGTGTCCCGGTGTGTCGATCAAATTGAGTTCATATTCGACACCGTCCCGAACGTAGGGCATGGAGACGGCGCGCGCTTTGATCGTGATGCCTCGAGCCCGTTCCAGCTCCATGTCATCGAGCAACTGGTCCTGCATCTCTCGCGACGTGACTGTTCCCGTGTGTTCGAGCAGCCGGTCGGCCAGCGTGCTCTTGCCGTGGTCGATATGAGCGATGATGCAGAAGTTGCGAATCCGTGTTCGGTCCATGCGGTGATCGTCTCTTTTCCCAAAAACGTGCTGTCCGTTGGGAACGCGGCGCGGCGTGGATGTCGATTTTCGCATCGCCGGCCGTCCATCCCAGAACGGCTCACGATGTTGTCGCGTCTAGTGTTGCTCGAGCGTAGCCGGCGGCTCCGATGAAGCCGGCGTCCGAACCGAGCGTGGCGAAGTCGATCACGGTCGTGTCGCGCACCACGTGGAAGGCTCGGTTGTGGAATTCTTCGCAAATGCCGGTCAAGAATCGATCCCCCACTGCATCTCCCTTGCCGCCGAAATCCATGGCGCCTCCCAGCACGACGAGTCCCGGGTCGATCAGGTGGACGAGTGTCGTGATGGCGATTCCCAGATAGCGAGCGGTTTCGTCGATCACGGCCAGAGCGAGTCGGTCATCTTCCCGAGCAGCCAGGTAGACGTCTTTGGCCGTGAGCTGCTCGGCTTTCTGTTGCAAGGAACTGGCTTCGCCGGCCTGGAGTCGGTCGCGTGTACGAGCCACGACGGCACTGGCACTAGCGAAGGCTTCGAGCTCGCCTCGCCCGCCTCCCCATACGCACAGACGCGCATCCTCGCGGCTGTCGACCACCATGTGGCCGCATTCTGACCCGAAACTATGCGAGCCGTGAATCAGGCGTCCGTCGACGATGATGCCTCCGCCGACGCCCGTCCCCAGCGTCAACATGATCATGCTGCGAAAGTCGCGTCCCCGCCCGATCCAGTATTCGCCGTAGGCTGCGGCGTTCCCGTCGTTGAGAAAGGCGACGGGCACGCCCACGCGCCGCGCCAAGTCGTCCCGAACGTCGTAATGGCGCCAATGCGGCATGTTGGGCGGTTCGAGCACGCGACCGGAGGGAATGTCCATCGTGCCGGGCGTCGCCAGTCCCACTGCGGCGACGCGCCCCGAGGATTGTCCTTCCGCCTCGGCCAGCATCTCGGGGAGAGCACCGGCAATCCGCGCCATCGCATCGGCCGGTCCCTTCGGCTCATGCGTGGGGATCGTTCGCCTAGCGAGCACCCTTCCGCCGTCGTCGACAAGCCCCAATTTGATGTTGGTGCCTCCGACGTCGACGCCGTAAAACCATCGCTGCTCGGCCGTTCCCTGTCCGCCTTCGTCGGTCACCCCGCTCATCGTCGTTGTCTGTTCCCTGCTAGAATATGGCATAGGCGACCGTCTGGGTTCGCCAGCCGATCGCGGTCCCGCACACACAAAAGGGTGCAGTATATGGCATCATCGATTCCCGAGAAACGCCGGTCGGGGTTGGCTCGCGGCGTCGTGGTCGTCGCCGCTTTGGTAGCCGTGGCGGCGGTGGTTTTCTTCCTGACAAGAGACGGAACCGATTCGTTCTCGAGTTCACGAAAGCCCGGAGGGCCGATTGCGGTGGCGCAACCAGCGTCCAGGCCGCCTGCCCGTCGTCCCGCTGACGAGAGTTACGTGGGCAGTGCCAAGTGTGCCGAATGTCACGACGAGATCGCGGAGACGTACGCCGAACACACGATGAGTTATTCGATCGCCGAAGTTCCCGACGACCGAGGCGTGGAAACCGTGGAGGAAGCAGAACTCCGACCCGGCGGCGTCTGTGTCTACCGCGTTCGAAAAGACGAAAAAGGCTGGTGGCATGCCGAGGCGGCCATCGATGAGAAGGGTGAACAGATTTACGAACAGTGGTTTCCCATCTCGCTGGCGATCGGGTCGGGGACGCGAGGCCGAAGTTACGCCGTGGAACGAGACGGCATCCTCTTTCGGTCTCCCATTTCCTGGTACAGCGGTGCGGGCAAGTGGGATCTGTCGCCAGGCTACCAGCCCGATGACGAAAGACGCTTCCACAGCCGCATCACCGATGAGTGTCTGGCCTGCCATGCGGGACGCGTGAGCGATCAGCCCGACACGAAGCAGCGATTCGGTACTCCAGTCGTGCTCGAAGCGGCCATCGGGTGCGAGCGTTGTCACGGCGCGGGCAAGGCTCACGTCGAATATCAGGAAGCCGATGATCCAACTGGCGACGATCCGATCCTCCTGCTCAGTTCCCTCGAGGCGGATCGCCAAAACGCTCTGTGTGCTCAGTGTCACCTCGTGGGCGCCTCGCGGATTCCTCGCTACGGCTATTCCACCTGGGACTTTCTGCCCGGAGACCGATTGGACGAAGTCTTCATCACGTTCGTCCATTTGGGAGATACGGTTTACAACCCGACGAAGGCCGTCAGTCAGGTGGAACAGATGTATTCCAGCCGGTGTTTCGAGGCGAGTGGCCGCAAACTGCTGTGCACGACTTGCCACAACCCGCACGAGCTCATTCCCGAAGAAGAGAAGCCCGCTTGGTACCGCCAGCAGTGCCTGACTTGCCACGAAGAGACTTCGTGTGAACTGGAACTCGCCGAACGGAAACGCCGGCATCCCGACGATGCCTGCACGCGGTGCCACATGCCGACCGTTTCGGAAATCAACGTCGCGCACACGGTACAGACCGACCATCGTATCGTCCGCCGGCCCGGCCAGGCGCCTCCCGTTCCCGACTGGACCGCTCGGTTCGGACTCGTGTTCTTCGACCACTGCGATCGCGACTTGCCTCCATGGGAGTTCAAACGAGCCTTGGGGCTTGCCGTCGATGCGGATCTGGCCATCCACTACGATGCGGCTCGTGACGTGGAAATGCAGAAAATGCTCGAGTCCATCCTGACCAAGGTTCCGGATGACCCCGACGTGCTGATGGCGTTGGGGCGAGGAGCCATGCGAAAGAACGACCTCAACGCAGCCGCCAACTACTTTCGGCGAGGGTTGAGATATCACCCGAACCATGAGGGGTTCCTCGGAGGCATGGCGATGGTCTACGCCGAGCAAAACCAGGGCGCCAAGGCGCTCGAGATGATCAATCGCTACGTCACCATCAATCGTTGGGACGCCGACATCTGGGCACTCTGCGCCGATACGCTCAAGAAGATGGGGATGCGGAACGAGGCCTTCGCCGCCATGGAAAAGGCACTTGAACTGAACCCGCGACTTCCCAACGGCCGCGAGTGGATGATCCAGTTCTGCCAGGAAACCCGGCGGCACAAAGATCTCCGCCGCCATTTGGATATCTGGAAACGACTCCAGAAGAAGCCACTGTCGCAATAGAGGTGCCCGTCCCACCCGGGCGGCCTTCATCGCTTGGCGACCGCCGCGTCCCCGTCCCGAGCCATCTGCTCACGCAACATTGCGCGCAGGGCCTTGAGGCGGCTAGGCTCCTTTTGAACTAAGTCGTGTTGTTCCCCCGGGTCTTCTCCCAGGTGGTACAACTCGCATCGCTGCTCTTTGCCCGAGCGGTCGTAACGAACCAGCAGCTTCCAAGGACCGTGCCACAAGGCGCGAGCTCGGTAGTGGGGGCCCGCCGAATAGAGCGGGCGGTCGGGGAGCGTGCCCCTTCCAAAGAGAACCGATCGCAAATCGCGGCCGTCCCACTTCAGAGCGTCCGGTTGGAAAGGAGAGCCGGCCAATGCACAGAACGTGGGCATCCAGTCGACAATGTGGACGGGAGTATCGTCGCGGCGACCGCCAGTGATGCGGCCCGGCCAATGGACGATCGTCGGGACGCGCGTTCCTCCTTCGTACAAGCTTCCCTTCTTGCCTCGCCACGGCCTGTTGTCGCCCGGCAACCGGCCGTTGGGGCAATTGTCTCCCAAGTTGGGATACTTGGTGTCGTTGTTTTCGGCCGTTGAGCCGCCATTGTCGCTGGTGAAGACGATGAGCGTGTTGTCGAGATGCCCGGTTTCGCGAAGCGTTCGGACGATCGTTCCCACGGCTGCATCCAAGTGCAGAATGCACGCCGCGTATTGGCGGGGCACTTCGCCCTCGATCGAAGGTGGAACTTTGGCTAGCCACTCGTCCGGTTCACGGATCGGAAGATGCACGGCGGTGAAGGGAAGGTACAAGAAGAAGGGCCGTGAGCCTCGCTGCTTGAGCCACGCGACGGCTTCTGCTGTCAGCAAATCCGTGACATGGCCTTCTTCCTGAATCAGTACACCGTTTCGATGCCACGTGTGTGAGAAACGGCCTTTCTTATAGCGGTGCGACCACGGCGTCACGCCGCCGGCCAGCGAACCGTAGGCATGTTCGAAGCCGAAATGGCGAGGATTCCACTCGGGAAGCGAACCAAGATGCCACTTGCCGATGAGGGCCGTCTCGTAACCGGCCGCCCCGAGAGCTCGCGCCAGCGTAACCGTTTCCCAGGGGAGGGCTCGCTGGTTTTGAGGCGTCGTGACGTCGAAGCGACTCCAGTACCGTCCTGTCAGCAACCCGGTGCGGGTCGGGCTGCAGACAGGAGCAACGTAGTGCCGAGTCAGTTCCAATCCGGTTTGGGCGAGTCGGTTGAGGTTCGGGGTGGGTACGCGACCTCCGTGGAATTGGACGTCGGCCCATCCCAGGTCGTCTGCCAGGATGAAGACGATATTGGGACGCGACAGCGGCGCTTCCTGAGCGAGCAGAAGAGAACTGGTTCCGGGGAAGAGCCACGCAACAAAAAGGCACAGAAAAAGGCGGCTGAGGTGACGCATGGGGGAACTCCTTGATGCTGGCCGCGAGTTCGTCAGCGGTTGTCGGTTCGTCGAGTGGTCAGTATAACTCAAAGGGTTCGGGTTGACCGACTCAAGCTATCTGGGCACATAGAGCCCTAAATTCATGGCCGATTCGAAACTCCGGCGGCAACTTGCATGGCGTGCCGCGCGGTTGATGTGGTTGAAGCAGGAAACCGACTGGTTTCGAGCTCGCAGCCGAGCCATCCGCGAACTAGTGCGCGGCCGCGTTCCAGCCGCCGATTTGCCCCAACACGCTGACATCCGCGCACAGCTTCGCCGCATGGAGGTCGAATCGGGAGTGCGCGGCGATCCGGCCTCGCCCCTCATCGGCGACGCGCACGATTCCTCGGAAGAAATCCCTCGGTCTTCGAAGTTCTCGCGGGCGTCCTCGCACGCCACGCCTGAAGCCCGGGATCGTTGGGCCATCTACGCAGCACTGCTCAGGCCGTTGGAAAACGTCATGTTGTCGCGGCGTGCGCATCCTGAGGGGGACGCATTGTATCACTCACTGCAGGTCTTCGAGTTGGCTCGCGCGGAGTTGCCTTACGACGAAGAGTTCCTCTTGGCGGCGCTACTGCACTCGGTCGGGCAGGCCCTCGATCGGCTCGATCCGGTCGGCAGCGGCCTGGCAGCTTTGGAAGGAGCGATCTCCGAACGCACCGCATGGTTGATCGCTCACTTGCCGGACGCTCACGCCTGTCTGGAGGGCACGATCGGAGGCCGAGCTCGGAGGCGGCTTGAGGAAAACGAGTCCTTCGGCGAGCTGATGACGCTTGCACGCTGCGACCGCGAGGGCCGGCGACCGGGAGCTCGCGTCGTGAGGCTCGAGGAGGCTCTCGCCTACGTGCGGCAACTGGCCGACGCGTGCGAAGGCGAAGGTGAGGCCGACGAGCCATGGTGGGATAGCCCTGGGTAGCCGGCTTTCCGCCGTGACAAAGAAAAACGGGAGCTGACAACCTCCACGGGGTTTGCCACTCCCGTTTTCGTGATCCAGGCCAATTCGGGGGGCGTGCTAGGACGTGCGCCGCCGACGACGATATTGTTGGACGACTACAGCCAGACCCATCAGCCCTGCCATACTCAGCATTGACGAAGGCTCGGGAACCGCTCGCAGAAACTGATTTGGCGACAATGCGCCCGCCGTATACCGGATCTCATCGATGTAGTACTCGAAGCCCGATCCGAGCACAATGTAGAGAAAGTTATCGGGATGCTCGAAGGCACCATTGAGTGTCCTAGTGGTTCCCTTTTGGTAATTCGTGTAGATCGTAAACTGCTTCATAGAGGCATCCCACACCAGCGCCACGTGGTGCCACTGGGGAAGGTCGTTGATGTTGTCACCTATTTGGTCCATGCGCACGCGGCCGCTGGGATAATCATTGGGATCACCTGATCCCGTATCCGTGTCGACGTAGACATAGTCACCGACCGCGACGTTGTTCCAGTCACCGTTGGTCTTGTCAGGCGGTGTATCCCAGCGACTGCGAATCCTACCAAACGACGCACCGTTCGCGTGGGGTTCCTTCTCACCTTTTTTTTTATTTGTGTACTGTCCAGAAAAGTCGACTTGCCACCGTCGAATATCATGGCTCGACGGAGAATCCGGATCCGGACCGTTTTTGACTCGTCGCGAGAAAGAATTGTAACTAGCGGGCTCTTCGATGATTCGCAGGAAGAACTCGAACGTGAAACTCGTGTCGGGTGATGTTGGGCTGAGCAGCGGATTGTTGGGTACGCTCAAGTGCCGATTTTTCACGCGAGCGGCGAACGTGTTGGCTCGCACGGTATTGGTGAGCGGATCGAAGATATAGGGCCCGGGGAGACTGGAGTTCATGTACTTGAGTGTGCCGTTGGCGTTTCCGACGCGGTTGGCCGTCAAGCCGTTCACTTCGCTCAGGGCTGCGTTAATGTTTGCGCCGTCGGCCGCACCCGCGTCATTGTCAAATCGCCAATAGCCGATGGCGACGGCTGCTGAGGCAGTGGAACTCGCCAAACATAAGACGGCCGTTGCCAGACTGAGAAACACATGGTGCTGTCTCATCGCTGTTCCTTTCTTTTATGCTGAGCGACAAACCCCGGCGACTATCCCACCGGAGGGGAAACCCACCCGCTAAATTAGCCCTTCTCAAGGCCCGCTGCAATCCACCCTATCTGCGGGTCTTATCCCCCTTGCGCTGGATTAGTGGATAAAACCTCGAACACCGGCTTGCCGAATTCAGCCGCTAACGCACGAGATCGTATTCATCGTCTTTTCCCGCGATCCGACAGGCACGAGGGAAGTATGTCTTTGACGTGGCGCACGAAAAAACCCACTTGGGCCGGCTAGTCCCAAGTGGGTTTCTCTTGTCAATTCGGTAGTGCGGCTCGCAAGGAGCCACCTTCTACGCAGCCTGAGAGCTGTGTCCACAGGGTTCGTCACGAGTCGCCTCGAGACGAACGATTATCCTTTAGAAAGGAGGTGATCCAGCCGCAGGTTCCCCTACGGCTACCTTGTTACGACTTAGTCCC
>WFWZ01000230.1 GCA_015490875.1 Planctomycetaceae bacterium | reverse complement strand
CACGCTCCCGCAGCTAGGCAACAGCTCGCCTAGAATCAAGCGAAGCAACGTCGTCTTTCCACAGCCGTTGGGTCCAACAAGGACGCATACCTCTCCTGCAGTAAGAGTAAGGTTGATACGATCAAGGAGCATTTCGCTATGCCCGGGATAGCGGAAGCAGACGTTCCGGATCTCAACGGCCGGTGTTTGTAAAGAAACTGACATTTTTCGGGGGCGTACCAACGGCTAATCGTCAACGGGAGCCAACGCGTGCTACGATCCATTTCTATCTTGTAGCAGAGCCAGAATGAATGCCGTTTATCCGGCCTCACCTCCCTTCCTGGTATGTTTCTCTCCGTTGTCCGCGTCTTCTTCTCCGTCACCGGCACCATTCTCCTTGTCACCGGAGACTTCCAAAGTGGGAACCAGCCTTCCTCCACGCCGCTTTTCCCGTCGTGCAGCGACGACTGCCGCAATTAGAAAGACCACACCTGTTCCACCAAAAACCAGGCCAACCGCCAAGACCGTTTCCGCCATTCTGCGCCGCCTTAGAACTACGGGATCGTCAGCAGGAAGCTCCACGGTCACCGTGGCGTCGTCGTTCCCTGGCGGAGACTGGACCTGCGGTCCTTCGGTCGCGGCGACCAAACCAACCGCCGCGAACAAAAAGCCAACGATCCCTATCAACAAGAAAAAGGCACCGAGTATCCAGAAGAATCGCGACATTGCAAGCTCCTTGTACTTTTACTAATGGGCGTTTCCCAACGTTCCTTCCTGAACCACTATGGACGTATTGGGAATGGGTACACCACGAGGAAAATTTTTGTCACTTAGAATCCAATCCGCACCTTCCCGTTCTCGTTCAGCAATAGGGTTATCTAAGACATACGTTATGCTCATTTTCGTACCCTTATCCACAACGTGATATATAATACTACCCTCGTATGTTCCAATCAGCGAGTTCTGCGGATCGATCTTAACTTTACCCTCCCATTCCGGGAACACAGTTCGCCACTTGGTGCGAATAACCTCATAAAGAACGCGAGCGTTTTGCTTGATGGCTTTTCCGACTTCCTCTGTAACCTCGATTGTTGTTTCCCAGACGGGCTCTACGCCAGTGCATCCATTCAGGGAAAAGAGTCCAGGCAGCGCCGCAAAAAGGAGGGCGGAATAAAATCTCTTGTTCATCTTCTTCAATCTCCCACGACGCAACACCACACGCATATCGGCTCGGCCGCTATTCGGTAAGCGTTGCAGACTTACAAGGCCAAATGGGCCTGGCTGTCTCCGCACGTTTGGCGACGGATTACTATCACGGCTTGGTATACTCTGCCATCGCAATTTCTATCTTCCTCTTTTCCTCCGGAGCGAGCTCCCACTCCGTGGAATCCTTGGATGGTCGCACCATAATTGGATTGGTCAGTGCAATTTCCACATGGTTTTCGGGGCTGTCGGTGTCGGGATTCACCTTTCCCCATTGAACGCGAGCCTTTAGTTCTCCCTGATATTCGCCTTTCAGCGGATTATCTGGGAAGGGACGCACGTTCTTCACCAGGTCGGTCCCCCAAAAGGCACGCCACGCCTTGGCGAGAGCCTTGGCAAAGGTATCCGCCTTTTCGTAAACCCATTCTCCGACATCCGTCGCAACGCCTACAATGTAATCCGTGATGGTACCTATAGTTGGTTCTCCAGGCCCACACCCGGAGACGCCAAGTACCAATCCCGCAAGCATGAAAGCGACCAAAACGCCGGCAACAGGTTTTCGACATGCAGTAATCATGGCCTTCCTTTCTTTTTCTCAGAGAACACAATTCTCAGAGAACACAACCAAATCCCATTTCCGCGACCCGAGTGTAGTAATCCTCTGCTAAACAGTGGGAACAGGGGCGACCGTGTAGCTTTGTCGTGAACCAACGCGTGCGGAGCCACTGATCCGCCACACTGTTCTGATTGCATTTGAGGGCGAAACCGTAACAGCATGAGACGAGAAAATGTGCGAAAGAAGCCGGGCTAGTCACTCGGTTGCTCATCCCCGGACTGTGAGGAAAGTCGGACGTCCACACCGGAGGCCATGGTGACTCTAACACAGTTGCTGGCGATGCCCATCGTTGTAACGTGTTATTGAAAAAAGATTTGCGGACATGGGCCTGCGCGCCCTGTCCTTGCCGAATTGGCGAATCAGGATCGTGTGTCGGTTGACATCAGCCCTGCCATCGGCCATCCTAGAGCCACCGGAAGCGTGTTGTTGGTCGGGAGGAGGCGGCGCGTGCATGGTCCGCCTGATGGGCGAAACGATCGTCGGGGCACGATCCCCTCGAAGGATTCCGCACAGGCGGACCCTGCTCCGACTTGTCACGAAGTTACCCATGAGCACTCGTCACAGGAACGCGGTTAATGGTATCCGACGATCCGATGGCCGCTGCGCCGACCGGCAACGGTCATCGGCCTGATGAGCTGGACTCCCTTTGCGAGAAACTCGGAAGCGGAGACTCGCAGGCGGTCCGGCAAGTTTTCGACGACTATTCCACGCAGCTCGTTCGGCTCGCGTCCAGAAACATCAGTCCGGCTCTGGCCAAGAGATTCGATGGCGAAGACGTCGTCCAATCCGCTTTCCGAACTTTTTTCCGCAGACTCCAGGCCGGCACGCTGACGATCCGGCACACGGAACACCTTTGGAGACTTCTAGTCACCATCACGCTGTGCAAAACCAAGTCGTACGCTCGTCGGCATCGAGCGGATCGGCGCAATGTGACGACCGAGCGGCCTGTCGTCGATGAACAACAGTTCGGCCCCGTTTCGGCGTCGGAAGAGGACCTCCTCGCGCTGCAAGAAGAGATCGATCTCGTGCTCGAGGGACTACCGCCTCACACGACGGAGATCGTCTCGGGACGCCTGGCAGGAAAAGGAAAGACCGAGATTGCCAAAGAACTGGGGCTGACTCGACAAACGGTCCACCGACTGATTCGACTCGTCGAGAGTCGCCTCACTGAAAGGCTCGACCATCTTTCCACGCCAATGACGAAACCCGATGGTTCGGAGATTTGAGAAAAACGGTGTTACTTTTCCGAGGCGAAATGCGATCCTTCTCATGATTGTTGGCCCTTTGCGCGAGTAGATGCTTTCGCGTGGCGCTCGGCGACCGGTTGCCCGGCGACTCGTGATAGGGGAGCCGATGGTTGGAAGAAGGGGCCGCGCCCGGAACTGCTCGCACACACCCAAGCCGCCAATCTGGGATGACAGTACGATGACGGCTTCCGATCGTTACACCGACATCTCGAGCGAAGACCGCAATCGGCTCGAGGCGCAGTTGATCGATTTCGATCTCTACTGGACTCCCGAACAGCTCGACGACTATATCCAACGAGTTAGCAAGCCGGACGATCCGACCTTCACGCGGCTTGCAGTGCTTGAGCTGGTCAAGATCGACATGCAGCGGAGTTGGATGGCCGGCCACGGGCGCACCGTCGAAATGTATTTCGAGAGGATAGCGGTGCTCGCTCGCGAGCCTCGCGTCGATCCGGAACTGCTGTTCGTTGAATTCTCCAGTCGGAAGGCAAGCGGAGACGGGGTTGCTCTGAGCGAGTACGCGTCTCGTTTTCCAGATGCGTATCCGGAACTCGAGCGGCTGGTAGCCCAAGCAAGCGACTCCCAGATTCGGGCGGCGGCTCGCGCCAAGTCCGGCGCGTCCGCGTCGCCGGCTCGCGAGACGAGTCGTTCGCAAGCGGAACGACGAACCTGTCCCTCTGATTCCGAATCCCAGGACGATGCCGAATCTCCTTCCCTGCCGCGGCGATTCGGCCGGTATGAGATCGTGCGTCGGCTGGGCACCGGAGCGATGGGGACCGTCTACCTGGCTCACGACCGTCAAATCGACCGTCCTGTGGCTATCAAGACGCCTCGGTTCAGCAGTCGCTCCCGCGAGTTGGTGACCCGGTTTTACACGGAAGCCCGAGCTGCCGGGAGGATCCGCCATCGCAATATTTGCCCGATCTACGATGTCGGAGAGATCGACGGGCGTCACTATATGGCGATGGCCTATATCCGCGGCCGTTCTCTCCAAGATCATCTCGCCTCACGCGGTCCGTTTCCCACGAGAACGGCTGCTCTGATCATCTATCGCCTTGCTCGAGCCCTCGCCGAAGCCCACTCCCACCACGTCGTCCACCGCGACCTCAAGCCGGCCAACATCATGGTGGACGAAAAGGGAGAACCGATCGTTATGGACTTTGGACTGGCGCGGCGCACCGACGACGACATTCGCACGACTCAAAGTGGAGTCATCGTCGGCACACCGGCCTATATGGCTCCCGAACAAGTCGTCGGTGACCGGGAGGCGATTGGACCGTGGACCGACATCTACGCCCTTGGAGTCGTCTTCTACGAGCTGCTCACGGGACAGATTCCCTTCCGAGGCACGGTCACTTCGGTCATCTTCGCCATCGCTCACGAGGATCCAAAGAGGCCGTCTCAGGTCCGGCCCGAAATCGATCGAGAACTCGAGGCCATTTGCCTGAAGATGATGGCGAAGAAGCCAGCCGACCGCTACGCGACAATGGGGGAAGTCGCCGCGGAACTCAAGCGGTATCTCAAGAACGCCATGTCCAAGAGTCCCTCCGAATCGGAGTCTGCTACGCAAGGGCCGGCGACCACGGTGCCGACGGCTCCAGGAGACGTCTCGCAGTGGCTCAACCGCGATGCCCTTCCGATTGCGCTTCCGCCCGCCGTCCCCCCGTCACCTCCGGCGCTGCCTCCAGGCGACACGGCGGTTCAATCATCCAAGAGAAGGGCGTCGCCGCGGGGGCTGCCCCTCATCGGGCTGCTGCTGGCTGGCGCAGCGGCTGCTCTGAGCGTCATCCTTTATGTGAGATCGCAATACGGCACGGTGCGCATTGAAATCGCCGAAGGTCTCACCGATGTGGATGTGCGGCTCGATGGAAAGAGCGTCGCCATAACCGGTCGTCAGGCGAAAATGCGTGCGCGGAAGGACCGTCATAGGGTGGCCATCCGGATTGGAGGTCGAGAAGTGCGGCCGGGAGACGAAATCCCGGTTCCGGCTGGACGCAACCGGGATCGTGACGTCCGTCTGAGACTCGAGCTCGATGGAACCGAGATGACCGGGCAGGAGTTCGAGGTCGCCTCGAGCGGGGAAACGTTGATCCGCATCACGTACGTGGAACATTCCCCGCCTCCGGACAAGACAGCCTCGGAGGCGGCGCCCCGGGACACACCGGATCAACCTGATACTTCTGCCCAGACCGTCTCCGGCAATCATGAGACATCGAAAGCCGAGGAAGCGATTGACGAAGTCGCCCCCAAGGACAGTACCTTGGACAGTGCTGTATCCGAAAAGGCCACCCCGACCGATCTGGCCGGCCGCCCGGAGCCGCCGAAATCGGAAGATCCCGTGCCCAAACGGCCGCCACCAGCCGCTTCGCCCGAAAAATCGGCTGACGAGTCACTGGCCGAGTCGCAGGGCGAGAACTGGGACCGGCATGAACTGCGCATCGGCCTTCGTGTTGCCGGGAAGGGAGAACTGCGGATTCACGCCCACAAGGCATCGTGGATAACCCATAAAGGAAAGATGCCGACGAGCATTCAGCTCAACGATGTCACGTGGCAGCTTCGCGAGTCCAAACGCATCAAAGGTCGTCCGGTTTGCTACATCGACAATGTCGGTGCCAATCAGTACTTGCCGCCAAGCAGCGTGCTCGTGAGGGCACACGCAGTCACGATCCGAGGACGGGGAAAGGTCGCGATCCGGCGCTTGGGCGATCACGTTTATCTCCGCTTCGAGGACCTTCAGCCCGGAGCCGGCGACTATCTCGTGGTCCTATCCGTACCCACGCAGGAAGTCACTCGTGCGGTTCGCCAGGAGTTTGCACCGTTCGTGGGGAGGTGGCACATTCGCTATACGAACGGTGTGGTGCGCCGATATGTCCTTCGGGAAGACGGACGAGTGTCGTTCGGAAGCAAGGAAAGCGGCAGACTCGTTATCGACCATGGTGAAGTGATCTTTCAGTTGAATGACGGGGAACTGGAACGCCTCACTTTGTCGAACGGAAAACTGAGCGTTCAAGCATTCTATCCGCCGAACGCGCCTTCTCCGAAACTGCGCGGTAAGGGCGTGCGCTGTCCGGATTATGGAAACGATTACGCGTCGGCTGTTCGAACCGTCGTCGGTCGGTGGAGAGTTCGGTATAGCAACCGTGCCGTACGCATTTACGACATACGGGCTGATGGAACCATCGTGGCCACGTTCGGCTCAAAGACTCGGCGAGGAAAACTCGAGCTGCGCGACGGCAACCTCATCGTCGCACTCAAGGACGACAACAACATCATCGAAACGATCTTTCAGGCTGACGACAAGCTGTATGTGGCTCGTTATCAACGGATCAACTCCTACCCGCACCATGCCCAGCCCAACGGCGTGGGGACTCGAATGACTGGGAAGCGGTGACTCGGGAACAGAACGAGGACACGGGGGCATCGCGGTGAGTGTCTCTCGCAGAGGCGCGGAGAGTGTTTCTCGCAGAGGCGCTAAGCTCGCGGAGATGATTTTGGAGAGGGGTGGGAGACATCGTTGGTCATGTGCCGTCCCGGTTCTGTTCCATTGTGAATCCAATACCACATCTTCTTTGCGCCTTGGCGTCTTTGCGCGAGACTTGGTTTTTGCGCGACGCCTTGTTCCATCTGTGGGCTTGCGCCCCACAGCTATTCCATGTCGCCGCTTCGCGGCTTAGGACGCGGAGGCGATTGACAGACGGTAGGTCCAATTTCCCGTTCTCGTCGCTGCGTTCTTGCGAGAGTGCACTGAGAGGTGCATGCGCTTGGAGGGGTCGTGTGGTCCTCTCAGGGCTTGCGATTGGAATGATCGTCCGAACGGACGATTCCTGAAAGGACCTTCTCCAGATCGCGGGAGTATCCGTACATCCCGGACGCAGCGCAGAAGGAATGCAGCCGTAGTTTCCCGTCGCGAGACGTGAGCAGCAAGAGGACTTTGTCGCCGGCTTTCGGTCGAACGATACCGCCGGTTCCGTGGATCGGTATCGCCGCGTCTTTTGACGCGTCCTTCAGCGTTCCACGAATGATCGATTCCAATCGCACTTGGCCCTTGTTACCCTTCCACTTCGTGAGGATGCCGACAGCCACGATTTCGGCCCTGCGAACATATGCTTCAAACCGCTTTGCATCTTGAAACATATAGCCGCCTTCGAGCAACGAAGGCTTCCACTTGATTTGACTCGCTTTGCGACCGGCTTCCTGCATCAGACAGACGTGGCGATCGGCGGCCTGCTTTGCATCGCCCGCTGACACCGGCACCGAAAGAACCGCCGTGTGAACTGCGATTGCCAGAAAACTTACGAAGCCGATCCGAGCCGGCCAACGAAAACAGGTAGGGCTGATCATGAGCGGTCCCTCCATCATCTGGGCGTCTTCGCGGCAGAGGAGTCACGGTGCGTTAACCGTCAGCTTATGGCAACGCGCCGCGCCAATCAATCGTCACGCCGGACGATGGT
>WFWZ01000229.1 GCA_015490875.1 Planctomycetaceae bacterium | reverse complement strand
GTATCTCGCAGAGCCGCAGAGAGCGCGGAGATGATGTGTTGATAGTATGTATTAGAACGCGCCGGCGTTGCTCCAACGTTCGGGGGTGATGCTTGCCGCCGGATGTTTTCTTAACAGCCTACAAAACCTTACCCAAACCTCTCTGCGCTCTTTGCGTCTTTGCGAGAGTCGTACCTGCGTCTCCGCGAGAATCTCTTTTCGCAGAGAGCGCGGAGAATTCACTTGGTGCCCGTCACCTGTTCCATCAGCCAGGCGTTGGCGTCGGCGAGCATCGCCGTGGTCAGCTCATCGCCGCATGGATACTGCCGCAACGTGACGGAGATCCCCGCAGCGTGCAACAGCCTCATGTCGCGGCACACCTGGCCCGGCGGATAGCGTCTCGAGTCCGCGCCGACGGCGAGCATCAGGGGCAGTCGCCGAGCTTCCTCGAGACGAACCAGCGCTCCGGCGTGGTTCGGAAAAGGACCGCCGAAGGAGACGACGCCGGCATACTCGTCCGGGGAAGATAGTCCGACTCGTAATGCCGTGGTTCCTCCTTCGAATTGCCCCAGCAGGAACACGCGGTCGCGACGAATGTGGAACCGACGCGCCGCCGCATCGATGGCACCGGCCACCGCCGCTTCGACATCGGTTTCCGGAAGCGACCGGCGCCGAGCCGCTTGCCAGGCGGGAGCCACCGCCACGTAGTTGCGCATACTCAGCACCGGCATGATCTTTTGCAACTGCCGAGGCTCACCATTTTCGGCGTGCAGCCATACCAGAAGCGGATAGCCGTAGCGAGACTCGTAGTGCTGGGGAGCAAAGAGTGCCATCCCGGCTTGATCGGGCTTCCCCTCTTGCCTCAGCAGCTTGGCGATTTCGATTTGAGGAGACAGGACCGGTCCGGCCGATGAAAGTGGGCGCTTCATGCTTCCTTCGTCCTCGAATCCAAGAGGGGCTCCGCCGCCTCCGTCCCTCCCAGCATCGGCGGCAAGTCATGTCCGGAGCTGCGAAGGGATTATGAACCCGGCCGCTGCGCCCTGTCAACGGCAGACGATCGTAGGTTGGCAATTGATCGGCCTTGCCAGAAATCCGATGCCCCCGGTACCATAGGTGATAATCTGTTCCCTATCATCGGCAACCGGTGGTGAAGGAGATGCCCCGATGACCCGCACATTGACTGAGACCACGGAATCGACAGAGACAACTATGCTTCCCCCCATCGAGGTCTACAACACGCTCACCCGGCGCAAGGAGCCGTTCGTCCCCGTCGATGACCGCCGCGTCGGGATTTATCTCTGCGGTCCGACCGTCTACGACAAGGCCCATATCGGTCACATGGTCGGCCCCGTCATTTTCGATACGATCAAACGTTACCTCGTCTACAACGGATACGACGTCACGTGGGTCGTGAACATCACCGACGTCGATGACAAACTCATCCAACGCTCGGCCGCTCGAGGCATTCCCATGCCCGAACTGGCTCGAGAGATGACCGAAGACTACCTTGCCAACCTCCGGGCACTCGGCGTCGATCAGATCGACCACATGCCCAAGGCGACCGAGCACATTCCGACGATCATCGCGTTCATCCAGCAATTGATCGACCGTGGTTATGCCTACGAGGTGGATGGCGACGTCTTTTTCGATGTCACCAAAGACGAAGAATATGGCAAACTGACCAACCGTTCATGGCAGTCGTTCCAAGGCGAAGGTGGCGAGGCGGCCGATCGGAAACGCCATCCGGCCGACTTCGCTCTCTGGAAGCGGGCCAAGGAAGGAGAGCCGAGTTGGGACAGTCCGTGGGGACCGGGACGGCCGGGCTGGCATATTGAGTGTTCCGCGATGAGCAAGGCGCTGCTTGGCGAGACGTTCGACATCCATGGCGGTGGCCTCGATCTCGTGTTCCCTCATCACGAGAACGAAATCGCTCAAAGTGAATGCTGCCACGGCAAGCCGATGGCCAAGTATTGGCTCCACAATGGGCTGCTCAAACGCGAAGCCGCAGGAAAAGTAGGCGGCCGAGCCGAACGGGAATCGGGTGCCTCCGAGTCGCTCACGTATGAAGATATCGCCGCTGCGACCGCCGCCAAGGAAAGTCGTTCCAAAGGAGCCGGGGGTCTGGCCGACTTGATCGCCCGTTACGGAGGCGAGACGATCCGGTTCTTCCTTCTCCGAACGCACTACCGCAGCACGGTCGTCTTCAGTGAACAGGGGCTCGAGGAGACACGGGCTGCTCTGGAAACGTTCTACCGGTTCTTCCAGCGGTACGAGCGCCTGACAGGACAATCGTTCTATGATCTGACCGCTCCGCAACGGCGCGAAGAGGGGGACTTCGATCCGGCGGGCGATGAGTTGCTCGAAGAAGTTCACCGCATTCGCAAAGCGTTCCTCGACCACATGGACGACGACTTCAACACGGGAGGCGCCACCAGCCAGCTCTTCGAACTCGTGCGAGCCCTCAATCGCTACATCGACCGGCATCAGCTCGAGTCACCTGGTGCGGACTCTCAGCATCTCGAGTCGCTCCGGCGCGGCGTCACCGTCTTGCGAGAACTTTCGTCGTTGTTGGGGCTTTTCCGATCCCCCCCTGCCCGGGCGACCGGCGGCGACGACGCACTGGTCGGAAAACTGGTGGAACTCTTGATCGAAGTGCGAGCCGATGCACGCAAGCGCAAGGACTTCGAGACAGCGGATCGGATCCGGGATCGGCTGGGTGAAGTGGGAGTGGTCCTCGAGGACCGCCCCGACGGCACCGATTGGCGACTGGAAGCAGAGCACTAAGGGCGCGGGCGACGGCCGGCGTAAAGTCGGGCCGAGCACGTTGGCGGTGAAGAAGGAGCGTTGGAGGCGCCGTGCGAATCTTGGGAATCGACCCGGGACTCAACGTCACCGGATACGGAGTCATCGAAACGGGATCGGCCTCGATGTTGGTCGTCGAGGCCGGCGTGATTCGAGGTGGTCGTGGGACACTAGGCGAACGTGTCGCTCGCATCCACGCCGAGTTGGCCGATCTGATTTCCGGGCTCACGCCCCACGTCGTGGCGCTCGAGGAGATCTATTCTCATTACCAGCGCCCGCGCACAGCCATCTTGATGGCTCATGCGCGCGGCGTGATCTGCCTCGCGGCGGCCCAGCAAGATGTGCCGGTGGTGGCCTACGCGGCGACCCAGATCAAGCGGTTGTTGACGGGAAGTGGCCGAGCTTCGAAGGTGGATGTCCAGCGAGCCATCTGCCGCGAGTTGGGGCTGGCCGCTCCGCCGGAACCTCATGACGTGGCTGACGCCTTGGCGATCGCCATGACCCATGCCTTTTTTCAACGAACCGTGAGTCTACCGCAGTGATTACTCGCATCAATGGTGTCTTGGAATCGGTCGGCGACAACGTCGCCATCGTCCGGGTCGGCGACTTGGATTACGAGGTGCAACTGGCCGATTTCGCCCGCCGGCAACTCGAGTCGAAAGTGGGCCAGCCGGTTCGCCTCCACACGCTCCACTACCTCGAAGGAAACGCCACGCAGGGACGTTTTGTTCCGCGATTGATCGGATTCTTGAGTGAAGTCGAACGCGAGTTCTTCGAAATGTTCTGCTCGGTGGATGGCGTCGGCATGCGCAAGGCGCTGCGGGCGATGGTGCGGCCGGTGCAGGATGTCGCGGTGCTGATCGCGGAAGAGGACGCCAAGGCCCTCATGGCACTGCCGGGCATCGGTGCCGCGACGGCGGACCGAATCATCGCCAAGCTCAAGCGGAAGATGACCAAGTTCGCACTCCTCGTGACTCAAGATCTGCCTGACGACTCGGGAACCAAACCGGACGTCATCCAGGACACCTATCAGACACTCTTGCAGTTGGGACATTCGGAGGCCGACGCGCGAGCCAAGATCGATGCCGCATTGGAGACAAAGAAAAAATTCAAGGACGTGAACGACTTGCTGCACGCAGTGTATAGTGTGACTCGAGCAGCATCCTAAATCACCGTGCACGATTCTGGGACAAAAGGAATTTCGACGAAGCATTTGGGTCTCAGCATGGTCGTGAAGGCAGCCAATCATCGCATTCAAGAACGATATTTCCCGAGTTGGGAGGGCGAGGCTCCTGCCGAGCCGCAAAAGAGCCACAGTGGCGTCGCAGACACGGATTGGCCAGTCGCATATGACCGGCATCAGGACGCACGATGTCGGGTTGGTGCAGCATACAAGACATGCTGTGACGGAAATCCGCTGCATGGATACCATGCGTCACCTGGTAACAGGCACGTAACATTCCGGCTCGGCAGGAGCCTCGCCCTCCCAACCGATGGATTCGCCCGTGTTAGAACCGTCCCCATGTGGTATAGGGATGTCAATGTCTCACAATTGCGCACAGTGATTTAGTCGTCGTCCGACGGGCCGATATTCCGCCGATTCTACGATGCCACCGGCGGGAACGTCCTACCAGGGAGGTGTGCCACTATGGCTCGGGAAGCCGTCTTGAAGAATTCGCTGCTCGGTGAGAAGGACACCGAGTTCGATTCGAACCTGCGCCCCCAGCGACTCGCCGATGTCATCGGCCAGCAGGATGTGCTGGAACGCCTGCAGATCGTCATTGACGCGGCCAAGAAGCGGGGCGAGCCTTTGGGACACGTTCTGTTCGACGGCCCTCCGGGTCTGGGCAAAACGACACTCGCCCTCTGCCTGCCTCGCGAGATGGACTCGGCCCTTCAGATCACCAGCGGTGCGGTGCTCAAGGCCCCCAAAGACCTCATCCCGTATCTTACCAATGCCGAAGAGCGGTCGGTCTTGTTCATCGACGAAATCCACCGCATGCCCAAGGCTGTCGAAGAGTATCTCTACACGGCAATGGAGGACTTTCGGATCGACATCATCTTGGGTGAAGGCGTCAATGCGCGGACGCACAACTTGACACTCAAGCCCTTTACCCTGGTCGGCGCGACGACTCGAGCCGGCATGTTGTCCGGGCCGTTGCGAGACCGGTTTCAGGTGCGGGAACATCTGAGGTTCTATGAACTCGAGGAACTAACACGGATCGTGCTCCGCAGTGCCCGCAAACTCGAAGTCGCCATCGACGATGCGTCCGCGGAGTTGATCGCATCGCGCAGTCGCGGGACGCCTCGCGTCGCCAACAACCGCCTCCGATGGCTGCGGGACTTCGCCACCAGCCGGCACAATGGCCGGATCGATACGACGATCGCGCAGGAAGGACTGGAGATGGCCGGCATCGACGGGCTTGGGTTGGACGAACAAGACCGCAACTACCTGCGCACGTTGATCCGCGTTTTCCAGGGCGGGCCCGCGGGGATCGAGGCGATTGCGCATACGATGAACGCGTCGGTGGACACGCTCACCGATGAAGTCGAACCGTTCCTCTTGCGATCGGAACTCGTCGTCCGTACGCCTCGCGGCCGCGTCGCTACGGCGCTCGCGTATCGGCATCTGGAGATCGATCCGCCGCTCGAGTCCCTGCTGTGACGAACTCGCTCAAGCTCGCGGAGACATTGGCCGCCGGCGATGCCGGATCGGCAGTCTCGGTCACGCGAACGCGCAGGCGCCACGGACCGTTGAAGTTGTGAACCTTCAATAGCAGCCGGTTGTCGCCTCGCTCGAGTCGGACCGGCACGACATCCTTGTCGTAATCGAACGGCTGGACCATCAAGCGCTGGAGCACTTTCTTTCCATTGAGCCAGAGCTCGAACATGTCATCGCCGCTGATGCGCAGATAGACCGTGCGCGGCCGGTCGCTCGAAACCACGGTGTAGGCGAACCCGGTCGCGTTGCGAGGTGGTCCGAAGTGAGCTCGGAAGTCGAGTACGCCGGTCGGATCGTCGAGTTTCACTTCTTTCCATCTCGCCTTCCGTTTCGCCTTCCCCGGGTAGACGGAGCCGAAGTCGAGTTGCTTCTCGGGCGGCAGCACTGTCCGTATGGCCGCTCCTCCCGTGTTATCGAATGGCCCGCAGATGCGCCATTGACGAAGGACGCCGTCCTTGGCCGTGATCTTGGCGAGATGTTCCGCGATCAAGTCGATCTCTTCGGGGTGGATCCAGCTGCGCCGCTTGGAAGCCATTGCCTCGACCGTTTTGCGCCAGTCGGGCAGCGGCTTTCGTTGAACAAGTGCGAGGTTGAGACTATGACATTCGCCACACCGGATTTGAGTCGCCTGGACGGGGTCTTTTTGGAGAGCCTTCACGCGGCGATCGTCGGCGCGAGCCAGCTTGGCGCTCTCGGCACGCGAGTAACTCGGGTAGTCATCCGGGCCGGGAATGTTGTCCCATTGGGCGCCCAGATCGACCCATACCGCAAAGAGGGCCTTTTCTTCGTCGGTCAACGGTTTATCGGGCGGGCAGCGCTGGACGGGAATATCGTAGAGGAAGCTGTATCCGTAGAGTCGCCAAATGAGCGGCGATTTGCGAGCCATTCCGGGATAGATGTACTTGCCGATCTTGGCGTTGGCGGGCGCACTCAGATGGAGGTACGCGCGGTTGAAGACGGCAGCTCGAATCAACGAAGCGCCGTCGCCTCGAATCGCCGTTCGCAGGTAGACGAGTTCGTCGCCGTGCGAAAGGTCGAGACCGGCCGCCGGATCTCGGTCGTTGTGGCACCTCACGCATTTCGCTTCGATGATCGGTGTCAGATCACGACGAAAGTCGACCGTTTTTCGCTGGTCGGGTGGTACATCGAGTTTCACCGGCGGATCGAGCGCCGCAAGCGGAATGTGCGACAGATCGGGAGTCTCGGTACGGCGTTCATGGCATCCGAGACAGACTCGGTGCTCGCCGGGACGAACCCACGCCCAAGTCAGCGCATCTTGTAAAGCCATGCCGTTTTCGTCGAGCGTCTGCCAGTGGAGCACCGTGTCGGCGGGTACCTCGACATAGAACGAGCCGTCTTCGCGCACGGGAACTTCGCCGACGATGCGTTTCTGCTCGAAGTTGCTGATTGAATTGGACGACGAACCGAACGACGAATACCCGATGCCTGGAGGAAACGTGCGGAAGAAGGGATCTTCGTCGTGGATCCCGAATCCCTCGATGATGCGCACCTTCTTGATCTGTCCAGGCCGAATCATGGCTTCTTTGTCGGTCTGTCCCAGGTAGGCGTTGAGACAAAGGAGCGTACCGGTCTTCTTTTCGCGAGAGATCGCATGATCGGGAATCACAGGAGGCGTAGGGCGAGTTTCCACGAAGATCGGATTGAGGGACTGATACGCCGGATCGTTGTAGACCGGCTCGCCTGCTTTGCGGCTTTTGAAGTCGAACCAATAGATGCCGTATTTCACCATGGGGCCGTCCGGGTTCCGGTAGCCGCTCCAGGCCGGCTTGGGAGACCAGACGACCAGCAATCGGCCATCTTGTGTCGGATAGGGATCGCGATAACGCCCGCCGGGCGTGTCGGGCCCGTATTTCTTGACGTCGGGCGTGAGGACCTCGAGTGTCTTCGGGTCGTCGGGATCTCCGGGCGTGATCACCGCCAATTGGCCGCCACCGTAACAATGGTGGAAAACACTGTCGATGAAGACAACGCGTCCGTCCGGCAACTCTCGCTGCTTCCACCGGAAACCGCCTCGGTGATTCCCCCAGAAATCGAGAAAGCCTGTCCCGTCGGGATTCATCGTGAAGAAGGCGGAAGCTCCCGATGTGTGGAACCGCATCCCATGGTGCTGCCAGCTTTGGAACAGGAGGCGTCCGTCGCTGAGCACGATGAATTCCGAATCGGAGCTGACATTGAACGTGATTTGCTCGACATTCTTCCCGTCGGCGTCGCATCGGTGGGCGAGCCGCGCGTGATCGCGGTCGTACTCATCCCGATTCCGCTCGGGAGTCATCGCCACATGCCGAGTCGATGAGAAGACGATGCGTCCGTCGGGGAGGTAGTGAGGCGAACAGACATCGGCCATATCGTGAGTGATCTGGCGCACCGAGCTGCCGTCGACGTTCATCTCCCACACTTCCCAGCCGTCCTGACGCGTCTTCCTGCCGGCGAAGAGGATCTTCTTGCCGTCCCACGAAAGTTCCGGTTCCTCGACGGCGAAGAAATCCTTGGATAGGACGGTGAGCTTGCCGTCCGGACGGGGCGGCGAAAGCTTGACCAGTTGAGAACCGGGTACGTGGGCCGACCGGCCGAAATGGTACATGAACGGTTCGTAGTAGATGCCCGGCTTTCCGTCCGGCTTGTTGGGAATGCGCACAAAGATCACCGATTCGGCGTCACCGGCCCAAAGGGGCAAAGCGCCGGCGAGCAGCAACAGAAGCAGGACCACCTGCAGGGCGGCGATCCTCGTCAGGGGATGCGTTGTCATGGACATGGTCATGTTTCCTCCGCGAGCGGCTTTTGAGGTCTTGGTTTCCATGGCCGCCTCGGCTGGGTAAGCGGTTACGGAGACCATGGAGCATGTTGGTCCTTTTATCAAAGCGACTTGAGATACTCGATCAGGTCTCGCAATTGCGATTCGTTCAAATCGGAAGTGCTGCCGTGTTC
>WFWZ01000228.1 GCA_015490875.1 Planctomycetaceae bacterium | reverse complement strand
TCCTTCTCTTGCAAGGCGCGAATACGTTCGAGCGTGGTTAACCCGTTCGGATCGACCTTGCCCACCGGGTCGTTGCCGACGTAGCGCGTGAGGTTGGCGTCGCCCGCTTCAAAGCCGATCGGGTCTTCGCTCAGGAACTTGCCGAGGGCCGCGTCGTAGTACCGAGCCCGGTAGTAGAAGAGATCGCTCTCCTCGTCCCGCTCGCGGCCGGTAAAGCCGAACGTCGCATCGACCGCCGCGTCGGTTTCGTCTCCAACGGTGATGCGCCCCGTGGCCTATGTGGACGTCGGTGCGATGGGACAGAGAAATCCAATAGGACTCATAGGACTCATAGGACTCATAGGAGGAGTCGAGTCGAGGTGACAGCTCTGAGTCATTGGGTACGCGAGATCAACTGCACCCATGACTCAGCCGCGAAGCGGCGGCACACAATAGCTGTGGGCGTCAGCCCATAGAAGCCTGTGGGCGCGAGCCCACAGAATCCGGAAATCGCTCAAGGGCGCGGGCTAAGAGAGACCGACGTACGATCCGTACCGGTTCGTGTTCGGCCGGTCGTTGGACGTTGCCGGTCGACGCGGCCATCGCGACGCCAGCCCGCACGCCTCGTTGAAGTATGCCACCGGAGTTCCGCCTGCCTGTGCGTCCTGCACGCAGACAGGCCGGACATGGAGACGGGGTTCGCTTCGGTCACGTCGTCATGCCCGGCGGTTGAGAGGGCGGTTTTCCGTGAAAGCCGCTGAGATACGCTTACATACCCCTAGCGATTGATGGATGGCACCAATCGGTTCCACGCTGGTTCGCGATTCCGCCGGCTGCGCTTCTATGGTCTTCGCTCACTGCACGCTGCCTGCGCTCCGCCGACCCATCCGCCGGCGGCGGATCGGTGCGCGGGCTCCGCTGGCCAGCGAGCCCGGCTCCATGGCACGGACCACCCCTCGCTGCAGACCCCCGCGCACCCGCCGCCCACCAGATTCCGCCTGCCTGTCGGCAGACAGGCGGGCGAACGAAGCGGGCAACAACGGCAACGCTCTGCGCGCCCGCGGCAAGAATGGGCACTGCGTTCTGAGTTCCGCCGCGACTGGGTACTGCGTTCTGATGCAACGTCGATTGTCGCGGCGGTTTAGAGCGTGATCTTCAAATCGAATTCGTTGATGAGTGACAACATGGCCTCTGCGTTGCCCATTGCGTCATCGACAGGGTTATGTGTGTGTTTGGTTCGTCTCAGGTGCTTAAAAGTCTTAAACGTGTCGCGAACGAGCCCTTTGTATAAGGAGCCCAAGTTCATCGAGCTGGAACCAAACGGATTGTCGCCGACGAAGTGATGGAAGTACCAATTGACGAATTGCCAATCGAACCCATTGTTGTCAGAAACGAAGAATGAACGGCCCTTTGATTCCTGACCTATCCAGTTGGCGAACTGAGTCATCACCTCTTTCGGATCGTCGAAACGTTCAGTTTCTTCTCGTGAGTAGCCACTGACGGCAAGTGCTTCGGGCATCCAGTTTTGCGAAATTGGACGTAGCCTTCCGTAAAATGTTCGCGTCAATTCTGGTTCGATGACAACAGCGCCGAAACAGATCATTGAGTAATCACCCGGAATCGGCCCATCTGATTCGATATCGACCATGAAGTACGACATGGGAATTCGTCAGTTGACTTCGTTTTCGAAATCACAAGCTGGAACAACCTTGCAACCACGAGCCCGAAGCCCCTTAATCAGATCGCGAACACCGGCTACGTAACTTTCGCGGTCAGTCGTTTCGCGGGGTTCAATGTCATTTGAAAACCGGTAATACAAGAAACCATCTTGTTGGTCTGTCCTGGTTTCGTCCCAATCATCGTTTTCACGAATATCGACTTCTCCCCAATCTGCTGAGACGGTGAATCGTTGTGTCTGGCCACACACGATCGAAGCGATCTGCTTAGTAAGTTGCTCCCGCGACAGCGCACAATCGACAAACAATCGGCAGTAGAGGTTCGCCATGGCTAATCTCCGCCCAACGGAATTCGCGGCCCTTGGTCAAATGGCCCACCGCGACGAATTACGGAAATATCAACGTCAAAGCCAAGCAATTCCTCCAGTTGCTTGCGAAGCCCTCTTAATCCCGCTTCGCCCGAATGAATTTTCCCCGTTCTGATCGCGTGAAGCATTGTCCGCTCTTTGGCCGATCCGGGGTTGGGCGTGCCGAAACGCGCACGGATCAAGTCATCGAATTCGTCTGGACCAACTCGTACTGCAGTGTCAATATCTGACGCTGCTCTTGCTGTTCCGCTTGCCCTACTGCCGTGAACGAAGATGTCGTCGCCGATGTGACCTGCACCACGACGAACCGCATCCGCCAATTCGTCCATCTGCGACCGAGTAAGACCCTGCACTATTCCCCTTGGGGCGCTCCGAACTAGCCGTATCTTATCACCGCCGATGCGTAGTGCAAAGCCAAGCAAACGGGCGAGGATTTCCCCTGCAACAAAGTCTGCGGGAACTTCGATCATCGTCTCGGCCGTGGAGGACGAAAGGATGTCGGCGCGACTGCGATTCCAAAAGGGACTGAACTCACCCTCAGCAAGCAACGAAAAAGCGCGGCTCGTTCCCGGAACATGGGCATATCGGAATCCCTTCTCGTTAAGCAGGCAAGAGGGGTGCCGGCCGAAGGGCGTAACCGTCAAACCTCTGCTACCCACTTTCCGCACTTCGAGAAAACATTTTCTTCGAATTTCCGAGGGGCCGAGCTACTGACGATGGCGCGCTAGCGAGCGGCATTCGACCGCGATGGGACGATCCAATGGTAGCTCGCGCGGTGGCGCCGTCATGACCATCTTTCGCGCTTCGGTAGCGCGGACAAGGTGTCCAACGAGATTTTTCAATTTCTTTCAAAAACTTACGCCGATCGCCCTTGACGTAAGTTGGGTTTTTCTCGACTTACGTCAAGGCCATTTTTCGTAAGTTTTTTTCGCTCGCCCAGAGCGCTGTACCGGACACGGTGGACACCATATAACTGGATGCCACACGTAGAGTCCGGTACACATCTTTGTCATGGAGGAGTCGCCATGGGCAAGCGCCGCGATAACAAGCCCCGCCCGGTCGGTCAAGTTGCCAGATCCGAAGGTCAAACCATTCGGAGCTACCAGATCGGTGCAGTGCCGATCCTGATGGATATCTTCGACCGAATGAACCTCGTCGAAATACTGGAGCGTCATCTCCCAGCCGATTCGAGCCGGACCGCGGTGCCCACCGCCAAAGCCCTGCAACTGTTGGCAGTGAATCTGCTGACCAGTCGCCAGGCGATCTATGGTGTAGGGGATTGGGCTGGCGCTTATGCTCCCGACTTATTCGGATTATCTGCGGCTGAAGTCGGGCGGTTGCAAGACGACCGGATTGGCCGCTGCCTGGACCGGCTGTTCCGCACCCCCATGGTTGATTTGGTGCTCGAAGTCGTGCGGCATGTCGTGGACGAATTCGCGTTGTCTCTGGATGAGCTTCATAACGACTCGACGAGCATCGCCTTCCACGGCAACTACGAGGCGGCACGCCACCCGGGACAAAAGCTGGGAATCTCCGTGCCGGCGATCACTTGGGGGCACAGCAAGGACCATCGCCCGGATCTGAAACAATTGCTGTACATCCTCACGGTGACCGATGACGGCAGCGTTCCGGTCTTCTTCACCACGGCCTCTGGCAATAGCACGGATGACCAGACACACGTGGCCACCTGGAAGATCCTCCGAGACCTGGTGGGCAGCAGCGATTTTCTCTACGTAGCGGATTGCAAGTTGGCGACCACCGAGAACATGCAGTACATCGACAAAAACGGAGGAAGATTCATCACGGTGCTCCCGAAGACCCGCCGCGAGAGTCAGGAATTCCGAGCTCAGATTGGCAGCAAGAGCGCAGCACCGTTGTGGGAGGTGATCGCCGTCAAGCGAGCGGATGACGGGACCGTCGTCGACGAAGTATCCGTGCTCCGCGAACAACGATGGAGCAAGGAGAAATTCCGTATCTTGTGGTTTCGCAGCACTCGCAAGATGAGGCTCGATCGCAGCGCACGGCTTGAGAAGCTCGAACGTGCTTCACTGGCTCTGGAAACGCTTCAGGAAAAACTCCAATCGCCACGCACTTGGTATCGGGATCGAGCCAAGGTGGAAAAGGCGGTCGACGAAATTCTCGAAGGAGCCGGAGTGCAGGGCCTGCTGAAAGTCCAGATCGAGGAATACGAACATGAAGAGTACAAGCAGGCCACACGTGGAAGGCCCGGCAAGAACACCCAGTATGTCAAGACGGTGACTCGCCGATTCCGCATCACTTGGGAAGTCGATGCTCTTGGGCTGGCAGAAGCCGAGTTGGCCGATGGCCTGTTTCCCCTCATCACGAACCAGCACGATCTTTCGCCACTGGAGGTCTACGAGGCCTACAAACGCCAGCCGCTGATCGAGAAGCGGTTCTCCCAGTTCAAGAATGACTTTGCCGTCGCCCCCGTCTTTCTCAAGAGCGTCACTCGAATCCAGGCTCTCCTGGCTGTCTACTTCTTCGCCTTGATGGCTCAGGCGCTTCTGGAGCGGCAGCTACGCGTGGCCATGGAGAACGCCGGAATCTCGACTCTCCCGCTCTATCCGGAACAACGGCCGTGTGCACGACCGACGACATCGCGCGTGGTCGATGTCTTCGAAGGAGTTCAGCGGCTCCAAGTTGCGATGGGGAACGAGAGGACGGAAATGGTGACGGAATTGAGCCGCCCACAGAAAGAGGTGTTGAAGCTCTTGGGATTCCGTTTGTGCGACTATGGTCGATCCCCCGAGTAAAATCGTTCAGGGACCGACCCGAGTGTGCTAAGGCTAAAACCGTGCGTTCGTAGGAAAGGAGAGACTCACCGGCCCTCCGCCCGACGTGGCCCACATCACCCACGGGCTCCCCCTCGGAAATTCGAAGAAAATGTTTTCTCGAAGTGCGGAAAGTGGGTTGATACGTTCAGCGAACCCGATGTGTCGCAAAAGAGACCGCAAATCATCAAACGCGATATTGGCGTCGCTCGTACCCCGCAGGACTTGCATCAATGTCTTTGAATGC
>WFWZ01000227.1 GCA_015490875.1 Planctomycetaceae bacterium | reverse complement strand
GTGTTGAACACAGAATGGCTACCCGAGATCTACAGAATGTCTCTTCAGCCTTGTCGGGCAAGCGAGGAACGTCACATCTCGTGACGGCATGGTCATCAACTGGTCCATCAGCATCTATCTCAGCCGGAGTCACATGTAGCTCCAGCCTTCATTGTTCCTCAAACCAACGGTGAGGGATCCTCACGTAGACAATCTTCCGATACCGTTCGGTCTCATAGAGGCAACCGATGTCGCCGTTGGGCAGTCGAGCCAGACAACTGTAAGCGAAGTCGTTCGGTTCGATGACACGCAGCTTCTCCCATGTGGCTCCCTCATCGCGGCTGACGAAAAGCGTTCCGTTCGACCGACTGCGCTGGGTGTTGGGGAGTGAATGAACGAGCAACCCGGCTTGGTCCTCTTCGGGAAGTCGTTGACGCACGACACTACTCATGCAAGGCGGTGTCATGAGGTCCTTCGCGAAACGCTCGGGAGACCACGTGACACCTCCGTCCCGGCTGACCGTCAGCCGCCGATAAGGTTGAGAACTCCCTTCGCTGCGAGCACTCATGAGGACCGAACCGTCGGCGAGTTCCACGATCTGGGCTTCACCGCCGTAACCCGGTTCGGGACCGTTGTCGATCGGTCCGCTGAGTTGCCACGTCTTGCCGCCGTCATCGCTGTACGAGATCGAATTGAGCGTGCGCGTCCGCCCCTTGCCGGTGGGGTAGAACTCGTAGTTCGGAAAAAGAATCCGGCCCGCATGGGAACCTCGAGTCAATTGGATGCCGACGCCCGGACTCCCCACCGCGATGGCCGTCTCCCGACGCATCTGCCGTGTGACTTCACGAGGCTCCGACCAGGTCCGGCCGTCATCGTCCGACCAGATCAAATACATCCGCACATTCTTGGGACCGCCATATCCAGGCTCGGCGATCTGCATCTCCTTCGATTGGTATGTGTGAACTCCTTGAGGAAATCGCGTGTACCGCAGGAGAATGCGCCCCGAGCTCAAGACGATGACACAAGGATCGTTGAGCGAGTCGCCCCCCTCATCGACCAAGACTTGCTCCGCCTGCCAGGTCGTGCCCCCATCTTCGCTGCGACGCAGGACGATGTCGTTTTGAGCGTGGTCGGCCAGCCCGACTCGCCGCTCACCAAACGCCAGGATCGTCCCTCGACGCGACACTGCCAACGCGGGAATACGATACCCATGCGGCTTGGACCACTGAAACACGACGGCCTTGGCCAGTGGAGCTTGCGGCTCCTCACTCCAAACTCGCTCGACGACTCCAATGAAAGCCGCCAGGACCATCACGCCTAGCCAGATCTGCCTGCCGTAGCCGTAGTTCATGTTCGTCTCCTCACCTAGTCCAGTCTCACTGAAGGCGCGGCTGCGGCACTTGACGACATCGCGACGCCGCACCCGCGAGGCGCCGCAGCTCCTAACGACACGAATACCGATTCTAAACCATCGTGCACGACAGTGAAACGTTGACGCAATGATGCCACACAAAGTGGGCTTTCATCGATTGGGAGGGTGGTGCGGCTGCCGAACTGGGATGTGCCATATTCGTGTTGCGGCTCCCCTATGCTCGAACAATTTGAATCAGCAAGGGCAGTACGACGAGATTGCCAGCCAGTCCACCTAGCATGGCCAAACTGACCAGCCCACCGAAATAGACGGTCGGAATGAACTGGCTCGTGCATAGTGAGCTGAAACCGAGTACGAGCGCGAGCGTGGCGAAAATAAGCGCTCGACCGACGGTCTGTTGCGCCGCCTCAAGGGCCTCGCGACGAGACGCCCCCTTGCGCCGTGCCCTCAGGAAACTGATGCCATAGTGGATCGAGCTGTCGACAGACAAGCCGATCGAAACGGCGGCAATCATGGCCGCGCCCATGTTCATCCGGACTCCCAGATGTCCCATCAGTCCCAGCAATAGAAAAATGGGGAGCAAGTTGGGGATGAGAGCAACCAGCGCGAGGCGCAACGAGCGGAATGCGATCGCCATCATGGCCACGATGCCGCCCGTGGCAATGGCGAAACAGAGCCATTGGTCGCGGAGCAGACTCGAGATCAGATTCGCCAGCAGGACGTAGAAACCGGTCACTTCGGCTCGAGGCGCACCGGGCGGTGCGCCGGCGAAGGCTTCTTGCGTCTCTTTTTCAACAGCCGCGATCAACTCGAGCTTGGCATGTGCTGGAAGGCGTTCGCGAGAACGCAAGAGAACACGAATCGCGCCGTATTCCTGCTTGGGCGCTCGCCACCACAGCGTCGAAACGACATCGGGCATGCGCCGAGCCATCTCTTGAGCCCGCAGCGGCATGGGAATGAGCTTCAACAAGCGAGACTGATCGCTGGCACTCAGCAAATCGGCATAGCTCAGAGCGTGCGTGACTCGAGCCGACTCCTCCGAACCCGCGGGAATCTTGATCGAGCGCAGCCGCTGTTCCCACTCGACCACGCGGCGAACATAATCCCCATCGAGCGGCTCGGGAGCCGGTATGACCGCGTCCCACACTCCGGCTCCCCCCAACAGCCGCTCGGCGCGGTCGTACCCCTGCACGATCGAACTGTCTTTCCGAAAGTTGCGCGTAAAGTCGGTCTCGATCTCGAGCCGTCCCGTGCCGATCGCCGAGATTGCCACGATGGCAAGCGTGCCCCCCAGCCACACCCATCGATGCCGTTCGACCGTCGTCAAGAGCCGTGAGAGACCGCTTCCGAGTTGTCGCTCTCCGGGAACCCAGGCGGGATCACGACCCCATGAGCCCGAAAGGGCGAGTCCTGGAATGATCAGAAGACAGCCCACCAGCACCATGGTCGCTCCCAGCGCCATCATGATGCCGAAATCGTGAACCGGCCCGACGCGAGCCCAACGCAGTGCCAGGAAGCCGACGGCGTCGGTGAGGCACGCCCACGACACGGGCGCTAGCAAGAGACGAATTGCCTCACGCATCGACTCCTCCGGCGATCGATCCTCGCTGCGAAACCGACGGTATCGTACCAGAAAATGAACCGATGTCGCGACCGCAATGACCGCAATGATGGCCGTCAACATCGAACTGACCATCGTGATCTCCATGCCGCTCCAGTAGAGAAGCGCTCGCGTCGTCACCAGCGCCCAACCAACAACGGCCAACGGGATCAGCATCCAACGGAAGTTGCGAAAGAGAAGAATCATCGTCGCCGCAAGCAGGATCATGGTATCCCGGGCGAGGCGGCCGCCGTCCGCTTCCACCAGATCGAATCCTTCTTCCACCATGACCGGCTCGCCCACCAGCACGGCTCGAGGCAAATCCGCAGCAATCGCGTGGAGTTGCTTCAGGACTTCACGACGTGGTACCGGTAACGTCTCGTGCGGCTCGAGCAAACACGCGATGGCGACCGTGCGGCCATCGGCTCCATGCGTCATTCCCGTGAACAGCTCTCGGAACGTGGCTCCCAAAGACGGAGGCTCTTCCAGAATCAACGGACGCCGCTTCCGCTTGGCCAATAGTGACGGCACGACGGCCGACTGTTCCAGCATCCGATTGACTTCGGAAAGACTAAGGACGGCGGTGACACCGCGAACTGCTTGACAGCGGCGGCTCACATCGGCGACTCGCTCGAGTCCCACCCCGCTTGGATCCAACAACCGAGGATCGTCGTAAACGAGCAAGACCACTTCATTGCCGCCGAAGCGTTCCTGCAACCGGTGGTATGGTGGAAGCAAAGGATCGTCTGGAGCGAACATCTGATCGATCGATCGATCGAACGAGAGGCGACCGGCCGGATGCCAACAGAGCGCCGCAATGAGGATCGCGGCAGCCAACCACCAGCGATGTCGCGAGACGAGCCAGACGGAAATATTGTGCATGCTTGCCCAATCGATGGTATCCAAACCCAAAAAGGCATCGGCGGGGCGCAGCCCCTGGAAAGTGCAGTCAGACCAATTATCCGATTGTGCCTGGAGTATACACGGGATTGGTACGTGCCGCCTTGGCGTGACGCTTGACAGCCTCCCCCAAAACGGGTTAGCCTGCAAGAAGCGTGTCACGGTTTCGAGTTAATTAAAGGAGCGGCCATGCGTCGATTGACATTGTGGAGTTGGTTCCTCGTAGGACTGGCATGGGGTGTTCCACTGCGGGCAGCCGACTACTTTCTGACGATCGGTGGCGGCTATTCACCCATGGGCAATCAAGTCTCGCTGGAAAAGAATGTTCGTTACTTTCAGCGTGTGCTCGAGCAATTCTATCCCAAGGGTGTCGACCACACGATTCTTTTCGCCGACGGTGATGATCCGGGAAGGGATCTCCAATTCCGGCCTCGAGATACCGGCATGACGGAAGCTCGCGAAGCCATTGCCCATATCTTCGGTCAGACGCGTCACCTGTACGACTACTATCGCAACCATGAACTAAAGGGCGTTACGGGCCCGTCGGCGAAATCGGAGCTGGAATCGTGGGTGGGACGCATGAAGGAAAAGTTGCAACCGGGTGACCGGGTCGTCATCTACGTCACGGCTCACGGAGGCCGCGCGTCCAATCGGAAGACCCCGTACAATACACGCCTCTACCTGTGGAACAACCAATCGATCACGATGCGCGACTTCACGGCTCAGTTGGATCGCCTTCCCGAATCGGTCCCGGTCGCGGTCGTCATGGTCCAGTGTTATTCGGGTGGTTTCTCGCACGTCATCTATCAAGGAGGCGATGCAACCAAAGGGGTCGCTCCCCATCTTCGGTGCGGTTTCTTTGCGACGGTGCACACGCGGGGCGCGGCTGGCTGTACTCCGGAAATCAACGAAGAGAACTACCATGAGTACAGCACCTATTTCTGGGCGGCCGTTTCAGGAACAACGCGGACGGGAAAGCCGGTTTCCGGAGCCGATCTCGATGGCGACGGCCGCGTCTCGTTCTCCGAGGCTCACGCGTACGCACTCTGCCAGTCGACCACGATCGACATCAGCGTAAAGACGTCGGACGTCTTGCTGCGGCGTTACAGTCTGCTGGGCGCTCCCGGCGATGCCACGCTCTTCTCGGCTGAGACTCCGTGGGAGGAATTGTCGGCGGGAGCCAGCGCAGAAGAGTGCGCGGTGGCCGAGTCACTCAGTCGACAACTCGGGTTGAAAGGTAGTGATCGAGGTCGCAGCGCACAAGCCCTTGCCAAGAAACTCGAGAAGGAGAAGTCGGATCTTGGCAAGAAAGTCGGGCGATTGGCACGCGAACAGCGATCGTTGGCCGGTGTGCTTAAGAAGAAGCTCCTTCAGCGATGGCCCGAGTTGGGCAATCCGTGGCATCCTCAAGTAGCCGTCCTCCTGGATGATGACTCGAAGGAAGTCATGAAGGTGCTCAAGGAGGACTCTCGTTACGATAAGTACTTGAAAGTGCTGAAAGAACTTCGTGCGATCAGTGAGCAACGATCGGCCGTGGAAAAGCGCTGGGTGAAATGCCAGCGTCTGATCCGCTCGCTGGAGAATATGGCATTGGAGCACAATTTGCCGATTGTCGCGACGACCGAGGAGCAGCAACAAGTGGCGCGGCTCATGGAATTGGAACGTCAAACGCTGGGTCAAGGCGTCTTAGCGGGCCCAGTCGCCAGCTCGGCGAAAAACGCGCCATGATCGCAACGTCCCGTCACACCAATTTGACTTCGCCATACACGATGTTGCCCATCATTTCGATCCGGCCGCAGTCGATACAATGGATCGCCGTTGCTTCGGTCCGATCGGCGTCTCCGACAAGGCAGCCGGTGACCGTCACGCCGTCGCACTTCGCCAGACGCAACGGCGGGCCGTCGCAGTCCCCAAGCGTGCAACCCTGAATCGTGATGCGCCGACAATCCTCCAACTGGAATCCCCCTTCCTTGTTCCGGACTCCGCGCAGAACCATCCCTGACACGGTGATGTCACGGCTGCCGCGAATCACCACATCGTGCAGCATCGCTCCCAACGATGCGCGCACGTAGCGAGGATTACGGTTGAGATTGTTCGCGCTGATCGCGATCTCCTCAGAATCTTCGATCAACAGGTTGTGCGTAAACGCCTGCCAAAACGTGTTTCCCGTCAGTGTGGCGCCGCGCACCCCGCGAAAATGGACGTTCGTCTGGACATCGGAAAACACATTGCCCGTGATCGTGACGTGCCCTTCGTGGAATCGCCGAGACCCGCCGAGAATGCGGATGTTGGCCGAGTCCGGACTACGGTGCGTGTGCTGAATCGTACAACCGGTGATCGCCACCTCCGCCGTACCGTAATCGGAATTGCGACAGTCGATCAGGATGTTCGCTGTCGCCGCGGACGGTGGTGCATCTTCGGGAGGATGATTACCCTCGAGGTCGCAGTTGCCGATATGAATGTTGCGCACGTTGCCGCCTCGACTCACAATGCCGCCCCCGCCATTGTACGAGATATGGCAGTCGCCGATGTTCGACTGGTGCAAATCGACGTGATCATAGTAAATGCCGACGCCGCGATTGTGGTACAAGTGACATGCCTCGACGATGACGTTGCGGTTGCGCTCCATCAAATGAACCGCATGGCGGCAACGGCGGATGTGCAGCCGCGACAACACCATACCGAACGTCTTGACCGCTTCGATGCCGTCCGCGCCCTCATGCAGGCCATCGATGCTGAAGCCATCGAAGCAAGGCATCCGCTGACGCTCCCAGATGTTCGCCTGAACCGTGTGGGGCGAGGCGGTTCCTTCGTGCGTACCCACGACGCGAAACGCGGGACCGGGACCGGCCATCAGGATGCGAGCCGTACCGTCGCCGAAAACGGAACAAGGACCGACCCGGTCCAGGTCGATCGTCACCGGTCGCGTCAGCCGAATCGTGCCTCGCAGAAGCACGCCTCCCTTGCCGCGACTCACGGCCTCTTGCAACGCGCCCGTCCGGTCGTCTCGGCCATCTCCGTGCACGATCGGCAACGGGGGCGCACCATTGCCGGAGGAACTCTCAGCGGCGATGACCGAACCGGTCCAGCAGGCAGCGGGAAGAAGGCCGGCCAGCACATGCCGACGCGGCCAACGACGCGGGGAGGAAGTCATCGGCGGGCCTCCACGGGAAGGAGGGGAGTTGCGGCCATCATTCAGACCGAGCCACTCGCAGCAATCTGGCATTGACCGCCACGATCACAGTCGAGACCGCCATGATAGCAGCGCCGACAGCCGGGGGCATCACCACGCCGAGCGGATACGCCACGCCGGCCGCCAATGGCACGGCCACGACGTTGTAACCGGTCGCCCACCACAAGTTCTGGACCATCTTGCGGTAGGTCGCCCGAGCCAACTCGATGATGGCGACGACGTCCCGCGGATCGGACCGGACCAACACGACGTCGGCCGATTCGATCGCTACGTCGGTCCCTGCTCCAATGGCGATTCCGACATCGGCCTGCACCAAAGCCGGCGCATCATTCACCCCGTCTCCGACCATCGCCGTGACAGATCCCTGTCGCTGTACCGCTTCGACCTTCGACGCTTTCTCGTGAGGCAACACCTCGGCAAAGTAATCGTCGAGTTCCAATTCGCGGGCGACCCATGCGGCGACCGGCTCAGCGTCTCCAGTCAGCATCACGGCGCGCACATTCATCGCGTGCAGCCGCTGGATGGCTTCTCGCGATTCCGGACGAATCACGTCCCCCAACGCGACGGCGCCGACCAGTTGATCGTCCACCACAACGTATACCACCGTCTTCCCCTGACCGGCTACTTCGAGCACGCGAGCGTCCGTGACCGGCTCGCCGCGCTCCGACCAATGCCCGGGACTGATCACCTCGACCAGCCGGTCGCCAACCCGACCCACAGCGCCGCGGCCCGGAATGGCTCGGAATCCCTCCACATCACTTGGCACTGCCAGGCCTCGTTCTTCCGCAGCTTCCACAATGCCGCGCGCAATCGGATGCTCCGAATGCCGCTCGATGGCCGCTGCCAGTGACACGACCGTGTCCTCCTCCAGGTCCGCCAGCGGGATGATATCCGAGACGGCGAAGCGACCCTCGGTGAGCGTACCGGTCTTGTCGAGGAGTACGGCGTCCACCCCGCGCGCTCGTTCGAATGCCGAGCGGTCGCGGATGAGTAGCCCATGGCCGGCGGCCAACGAGGTGGAGACGGCCACGACGAGAGGCACCGCCAGCCCGAGCGCATGGGGGCACGTAATCACCATCACGGTCACGCTCCGTTCCAGAGCAAAGGCAATGGTCTGTCCCAGTGCAAGCCACACCAGGAGGGTCGTCAGGCCGGCCGCCAAGGCAAGGACCGTCAGCCAGAAAGCGGCTCGGTTCGCCAAATCCTGCGTCCTCGAACGGGACTCCTGAGCCTGCCGCACCAGTTCAATGACTTGAGCCAGATACGAATCGCGCCCCGTCTTCTGGACCTCGACGACGATCGAGCCTTCTCCGTTGACCGAGCCTCCGATGACACGGTCTCCTTCTGATTTCTCCACCGGACGGCTCTCTCCTGTCACCATCGACTCATTGACACTCGTGCGCCCGTCGACCAATACACCGTCGGCCGGTATCCGCTCGCCCGGCTTCACGAGTACCCGATCCCCTTTTTCCAGACTCGCCACATCGACTTCTTCGACTTCCCCTCCATCGACCAGCCGATGGGCGGTGGCCGGCATGAGTTGAACCAGGGCGTCGAGTGCCGAAGAGGCTCCCATCACCGAGCGCATCTCGATCCAATGGCCCAAGAGCATCACGTCGATGAGCGTCGCCAACTCCCAGAAGAAGACCTTTCCCGAGAGACCCAACACAACCGCCGCGCTGTAACCGTAGGCTACGGTGATGCCGACGCCGATCAAGGTCATCATGCCGGCCGCGCGGCGGCGCAGTTCGTTGGCCAGTCCAACGAAAAAAGGCCAACCACCATAGAAATAGATGGCGCTGGCCAACGCGAATTGAATCCAAATGGAGCCCGGCAGCCACTCCGTTACCCCTTTCAAGCCAACCCACGATTGCAGCGTGGAAGAGAGCAAGAGCACGGGAAGACTCAAGGTCAGGCTGATCCAAAACCGCCGGCGGAAGTCGGCGATCATGTGAGCATGGTGCTGCGAGTGATCGTGGCCCCCCGATGTCGCCGAGTTGCCCGTTCCTGGCTCGGCGTGAGCATGATGGTGAGAATGTCCACGATGTTCGTGCGAGGCACTGTCGGCCGACTCGGTGTGTTCAGCGTGGCCGTGATGAGTCGAGTGGACGTGGTCTTCGTGAGCATCCATGGTCGTCGCAGGGGCGGAAAGGAAAGAAAGAGGACCGGAAGAGGCCGATATTGGATGTCCACCACAGGCCGGAGCGCAACGTTTTTTCGACACAAGTCGTGGCAGACCGACCGGCCGCTCCTCTCGGTTGGATGCTCACGCATCCCCTTTTCTTCACGCAGTTTCCTGCAGTGGTGTAAACTGCCAAAGACCTCAGGGAGCCGCTCGCAAAGACGCGGAGAGGGGGTCTCTCGCGAAGACGCAGAGAGGCCGCTCGCAGAGACGCGGAGAACGCGGAGGAATTCTTCTTGAAGAAGAAAGACATCGACGGATGAAATCTCAGACGAGTTTCCAACTGCCTAAACTCCCGCCCAAATCAAATCCTCCCCATCTTTGCGACTTTGCGCCTTTGCGCGAGACAACATCCTCGGCGCCCCGGCCAGAAACCAATCTTGCGACTCCGGCATGCCCATCTTCCATCCAAACTCCGTAAGGCCCAGTTGACATGAAATACAAGAATCCACTTCACACCTTCGGGCAGATCGCCGCCCTGATCTTCGCCGTCGTCCTGGGGAGTCCCAACATGGTGGCTCGAGCCGACCGGCCACCCAATTTCGTCTTGATCATGGCGGACGACCTCGGCTTTTCCGATCTTGGCTGCTATGGCGGCGAAATCGCCACGCCGAATCTCGACCGACTCGCGCAAAACGGACTCCGCTTCGCACAGTTCTACAACACGGGGCGCTGCTGGCCGACACGCGGAGCCCTGTTGACCGGCTACTATGCTCGGGCTATCCGCCGCGATCAGGTACCCGGGATTCGTAGCGGGGGGCGCGGAAAACGTCCCGACTGGGCACCCTTACTGCCTCGGTGGCTGCGCCCTGCCGGTTATCGGTGCTACCACAGCGGCAAGTGGCACATCGACGGGATGCCTTGTGCCAACTAATCGTCGTAGTCGTAGACGGGGACGCGGCGGTAACGCCTTCGGTAGCGTCGCCACCTTGGCCGGGTTTCGCCTTCGATGAAAAGATACCCTGATAGCAGGCGGTAAAAAAGCAGGATCACGAATGCTCCCGCGGTCGCGACCACGGCGCCCAGCGGGCTGATAGGGGTGATCCGTTGGCCCTCGAAGAAAAAACCGACGATACCGCAGCCGATCACCGTTCCGCCGATGCCCATGGCGAGTGTGGCGATGGCTCCTCCCGGGTCGCGCCCCGGCATGATCGCCTTGGCCAACAGGCCGATCACGGTCCCAAAGCCGATCCAGACCAGAATGTCGTTCGTCCACGATTGGACGAGCTGAGCGAACTGGGCATTGTCCATGATCGATGCTCGCGAAGAGGGGCCAGCGGGACCGAGCGCACGGTCCCTCTTGGAGCCTTCGGCACCAAGTCGCGATCATCTTGAGTCAAAAAGGAGGCAGACGCGACTCGTTACGACCGGTACGTGGGTCTCAGCGCCGAATCGAGAAGACGCTCGGTCTGCCCCGCCGTCCGAAGCAGACGGGGAACCCAGTGAGGCGCCGACTGCTCGTCTAATGAGAAAAGCGACTGCGGAAAGCAGCCCAATACAGAGACGGCCACTTGGCGGTTGAGTCTTGCACTGAAAGGAAGACCAAACCGCGTCCGGCGAAAAGCGCCGTGGAGCGACGCCTGGGAAAGCGTCCAGTAGGTTTCTTCTCCCAAGCGGTGTCCCGCCGCAAGCGTCTCAGCGAAGTCTTCGACGCGGTCGTAGTCGAAAGCCAATAGAGTGACATCGGCGCGTCGCATCCAGGGGGCGAGCAGGAAATCGGTCCAACGCTCGATGCGCCGCCGCAGCTGGTCGAGTTCTGCGCGAGCGGCGAACGGTAGAATCGGGCTTGCCAGCAGCCACTGCATGGCCCGCCCCAGAAACTCGCGCTGGCGCTGGCAAATGCTGTCCGTGACGGGGGACCACTCGCGCATCCCGAGCGAATTGTCGATGGCGGCGCCGGCCGCAGCGAAAACTCGAGTCAGGGGTTCGGAAAGAAGGATCTCTTCCAGGCACGCCTGAAGCGGATATGATTTTCTTTCGGTTGCATCCGCTAAGTCGTTGCCTGTCGGCGCCTCCTGAGGCTGAGACGGTGCCGACGCAGCATTGTGGTGGGAGGCGTCATTCAGGAATTCGGCCCACCGGCAGTGACGAGCCTTCGCCGTCGCCCAGTAGTCCATCAAAGCAGGAGGAACAGACGGATCCGCTTCGCGGATGACGGTCTCGCGGTAGTGCGTCAGCAAAGCGGCCAGGTGAACGAGTTCGTTGGCGTGCATCGGCGTAGTCTCGATCTCTCTCCAGCGGTCGTTTCAACGAAGTACGATGCCGGTGGAGAAAGGCAAGCCGAGTGCCAATGCGGGCCAAGGACGACTGGTCACGTCAGGAGATGACTGTGCAAGTGGCCCCTACACAAGGACTTAGAGACCCATCGGCAAGAGGTCTGCTCTTGGGAAGACGCACCGGGCCTGTTGCCTACAATCAACACGCCCAAAGCCGTTGTGTGGGATCGCGTCAACGAAGCGGCGGAGGAGCTGGAGACCAAAAGAGCGTCCGGATGACGCGCACCGGCGTGCCGCTGGGGGCGACCACCGAATCATTCCCCCCGACGCCGGCCGCCACCATTCCCAAGTGGTTCCGTGTGGGATCGTCGGGAGATTGTTCGAGGTCGGAAACACGAATGAAGTCGACGTGGAGGTCGTCGTAGAGCACATTCCAACCGATGCCCCCATGATTGGCGCTCGCCCGATGGGCCAGGTCGCTCGAGGGAGCGTCGGACGCAATGACGAAAAAGCTCCGACCTCGATGGCGTGGAGCCCGGAAGCGACCCTCGCACACGACGCCCAAATACCAGCCGTAACTCCCGCCGGCTCGCGCCTGCAATCGCTCGAGCTCACCCTCGGATGCCGTCTCGATCGCCTGCCGCGTCGGGATACCTCCCCAACTCCCGACGTTGACGCGGGTGGCCGGACAGAGCAGCAGTCGCGTCTGCCGGTCAAGCAACCCTCGCTCTGCCAACTCCACGGCCGGAGCGCCGGCGAACGCAAACCTTCCCGACTCGGCCAGAGGAGGATACGACCGGTCGGGCTGGGCGTCGGCATACGACATCAACTGAGTCCCCAGGGCCAGGAGGTTCGATTGGCACTGATGGACTTGAGCTCGAAAGCGCGAGTTGAGCAGCGTGGGAAACAAGAGCAACGCGAGGATGCCGACGGAGGCAATCGTCGCTACCGCATCGATCCATCGGGAACGCGTGGGACGCGCCATCACCGGTCGCGGGATGGCTCGGTGAGCTTCGACATGCCGCAGCGTGCGTTCGGCCAGACCGGGTGGTGGATCGTCGACGGCGTCCCGTTCCGCCTCGAGCGGCTGAAGGGCATCCCGTAGCTCGCGTAGCTCCTCCTGCAACGCCACGTCATTGCGAACGGCCGCTTCGACGCGCGCGGACTCTTCGGCATCGAGTGCTCCCAGGAGGTATCCAAGCAGATCTTCGCGATCAATCATCGGCGTTATCAAAGGTGGAATGTTCAAGCCACGGTTGGCCGCTCGCCTCCCACGCGGCCGTCAAGCGATTCACCGCCGCATGCATGCGGCTCTTGACTGTACCGACTGGAATCCCCAAGACCTCCGCCGCATCCCCGTACGAAAGGCCTTGAAAGTAAACGAGCTCGATGACGGGGCGCAAATTGTCCGAAAGCTCGGCTACTGCCTTCCGAACCCACTCGCCCTGTTCACTCCGCACGGCTTCCTCGACCGGGCCATCGATTCGGCTGGCTAAGAGATCACCGATCCGTTGGCTGGAATCACGATCTTCGTGACCGTTCCCGTCGAGACTCACGGTGGACCGATGTCGTTTGTTCCGCCGCTGGGCATCGATAGCCTGGTTGGTGGCAATCGTATACAGCCACGGACGAAACCGCCGATCGGGGTCGAAGGTGTGGCACTTCAGATGCACCTGGAGAAACGTGGCTTGAAAGGCATCCTCGGCCATTTCCGCTTCCCCAAGGTAGCGCTTCAAGTAATGGAACAACTCGCGCTCGTACCGTCGCACCAACGCAGCGAAGACGGTCCGGTCGCCCGTGTTGCAATATCGCACCAGCAGTTGCTCGTCGGTGAGCCCCGCCAGCTTCGTTTCGGCTCGCGTCTCCCGAGCCGCTTTGCTCTTCAACGAATGCTTCATCACTACGCACCCAACAATTCCATGGTTCGCGGCGATCCCACCGCTGTACGATCCTTCATCATATCACATATTTCCCAGTTTTCGGAATGATTTCGATGGAAACGAATCGAGGGCCTGTAGACCGCTCGCGAGAGGTCCCGCCGAACTGCCGACGCATGCACGCCATCGCCAGGCTAACGCTTCGGGGACAGGAGGTCGCTTACAGCGAGGAGGAGTCTCCCAGGCGGCGCGGGGTTCACCGACCCCGCGAATTGACAAGGCTCGAGCGCCACCTTATGACTGTAACAGCCTCTCCAACCCGTCGATCCGATCCGTTCCCATTCGCTTGCAAAACCCGCGCCAAAGGGACCACCGGTGAGCCGTTTTCGCTATCGTTGGGCAGCGCCCGGCGACGTCAACGCCTTTTTTGGCTTGATGTTAGACAATGTGGCCGATTTGCTGCTGACCGTGAGTCTGCTCTATCTGGTCTGCGGTTTCCCGGTAACTTTTGCCCTCCAGCACTTGGTGCCGGGGACGGCGGTGGGCGTCCTGGTCGGAGACCTTCTCTTCTTCGCTCTGGCGTTCCGACTGGCCCGGAAGACCGGCCGCGATGACGTGACCGCCATGCCATTGGGGCTCGACACGCCAAGCACCATCGGCATGGTGCTGTTCGTGCTGAGCGACGCGTACCGGGTCGGCCAAGCTCAGGGACTCGATGCCGAAGGAGCCGCTCGGTACGCCTGGCACATCGGAATCTGCTCGATCTTCATCTCCGGCCTGTTCAAACTCGGCTGCACGGTCGGATCGGGTTGGGTCCGCCGCACGGTGCCTCGAGCCGGACTGCTGGGTTCGCTCGCCGCGATCGCCCTGGTTCTGATCAGCTTTCTGCCTCTGGTCGATGTGCTCCATAACCCGTTGGTCGGCATGGCGGCACTGGCGATCATCCTGACCGCTTTGACGGCGCGGATCCCCCTCCCGTTTCGGCTCCCCGGGGCACTCGGAGCCCTCCTGGTGGCCGGCGCGATCTATTACCTCATGCGAGGACTGGGGTGGATGGAGGTAGAAGAGCTGACGTTCGATCCGGCCGATGGCTTGTTGCCCACGGGGTGGTGGGAAGCGTTCCGCTTCGAATGGCTGGGCGCGATGGGCCGAGCCGTCCATTACCTGCCCGTCGTGATCCCGTTCGCCCTGGCAACGGTCGTGGGCGGCATCGACTGCACCGAGAGCGCGGCGGCGGCCGGCGACGACTACGATACGAACACGGTGATCGGGATCGAGGCGGTTGCCACACTGGCGGCATCCTTATGCGGCGGTGTGATTCAGACGACGCCGTACATCGGCCATCCGGCGTACAAGGCGATGGGAGGCCGAGCCGCCTACACGCTGGCGACAGCTCTTTTCGTGGGAGGTGCCGGACTGCTGGGGTATTTCAGCTATCTCTATCTGGTGATACCTCGAGCCGCCGTCTTTCCGATCCTCATCTTTATCGGCCTGGAGATCACGGCGCAAAGCTATTTCGCTACGACACGCCGGCATTATCCGGCGATCGCCTTTGCCACCGTCCCCGCACTGGCCAAGCTGGTCATGATCTACGTCGGTCCGCTGTTGCCGCTGCTAGATAAACCTCTGGCCCAACTCGACGCCACTCAGGCGACCGCACTTCACACCGTCCAAATGTTGGCAGCCGGATTCATCGTCACAAGTCTCCTTTGGGCGTCGGCTCTGGCCGCGCTGATCGACCGCCGGCTTTTGCGAGCCGCCGGGTGGTTCGCGGTGGCAGCGGTAGCGTCCCTCTTTGGTGTCATCCATTCTCCGTTTCCCAGCGAGCGGATGTTCTGGCCGCTGCAACGCGTCGACGGCGCCTGGCGCTTGCTCGACTTTTCCCCACTCGGTGTGCCGCAGGGACAAACCCCTTATCATATAGCCGGTGCTTACTTGCTCGTGGCCGGCCTGCTGGCGATCTGGTGGTGGCTTGCCCGTCCCATTCCCATCGAAGGAGATCATGATGCTCAAGCGCATCCTTGAGCCCGAGGTCATGGACTGTCCGGAGGAGGCTCGTGAGTACGACGAGATGGATCACGCGGCCGTCAATCGGCAGTTCGTCGACGACCTACTCGCCGGCGGCGAGGTCCGCGGAGATATCCTCGATATGGGGACGGGCACGGCGCTGATCCCGATCGAGCTATGCGAGCGAGTCGAGGAGTGCCGAGTGATGGCCATCGACCTTTCCACGGAGATGCTCGACCTGGCTCGCTACCGGCTCGAAATCGCCGGGATGACCCACCGGATCCAACTCGAGCATATCGACAGCAAAGAGACGCCGTTCGCCGACGCCATGTTCGACCTGGTGATCTCCAACAGTATCATCCACCACATCCCCGATCCGTCGGTGGTGTTGCGCGAGGCGGTTCGAGTCGTGAAGCCGGGGGGACGCCTTTTCTTCCGGGATCTCTTTCGGCCCGACACGGAGGAGCAATTGCAACAACTGGTAGAGACGCACGTGGCCGACCAGTCCCCCACCCAACAAAAACTCTTCGCCGACTCGCTCCGATCCGCTCTGACGGTCAAGGAGGTTCAAGAAATCATCGCCTCGCTCGGCTTCGCCCCAGAAACCGTCGTACAGACCAGCGATCGGCACTGGACGTGGGACGCCATTTGTCCCGAATAGTCCTGCTTCGCACCAGGGGGCATCCCTATGCGTATCGGCATCACCGGTTCGAGCGGCCTGGTGGGCACCGCCGTGCGACGGCGACTGGAATCAGACGGCATGTCGGTCGTGCGCATCGTCCGTTCCTCAAGGCCCGCGGAAAACCACATCGTCTGGGACCCACTGACAGGTGACACCGATGCGTCGCAGTGGGAAGGACTCGACGCCGTCGTCCACCTTGCGGGCGAGAACATCGCCAAGCGCCGCTGGACGAACACTCAAAAGGCACGTATCCGGGCCAGCCGTGTCGAGGGCACCCGCCATCTATGCCGGATTCTCACATCTCTGGAACGTCCCCCTTCGGTACTCGTGGCGGCGTCGGCCATCGGGTATTACGGCGATCGAGGCGACGAAGAACTGGACGAGTCTTCCCCGCCGGGCGAAGGATTTCTAGCAGAGGTCTGCCAGGAATGGGAAGCGGCTAGTCGGGTCGCCGAGGAGGCGGGAATCCGCGTCGTACGCTTGCGAATCGGCGTCGTGCTAGCTCGCGACGGAGGAGCTCTCGCGGCTATGCTCCGTCCTTTCCGATGGGGGCTAGGAGGACGAGTTGGATCGGGACGCCAATTCTGGAGTTGGATCGAACTGGGGGATCTCGCGGAAATCTGCTACACCGCACTGAATGACACACGTTTGGCAGGACCTGTCAACGCTGTGTCGCCTCATCCGGTTCGCAACGCCGACTTCACTCGAACGCTGGCGAGCGTGCTGAAGCGCCCTGCCATTTTTCCACTGCCGGCTTGGGTTGTCCGAGCGATGCTCGGGGAGATGGGTGAGGAGCTGCTGTTGGCGAGCACTCGTGTCGTGCCTCGGCGCTTCCTTACCCTATCCTTCCCCTATCGCTACGCTGAGTTGGAAGCTGCGCTCAGGCACCTTTTGACAGAATCCGCATCATGACAGACGATCCCATTTATCAAGAAGCGTTCAGCCAACTGACGTCGTGGCTTCAAGAAGCCAAGAAACTGGATCTCCGCGAGCCGGATGCGGCCACGTTGGCGACGGCGGGGAAGGATGGTCGAGTGACCGCGCGTGTCGTGCTCGTGCGGCGCGTCGAACCGGAAGGCCTTGTCTTCTTTACCAACTCGCGCAGTGTCAAAGGACGGCAATTGGCAGAGAACCCGCGAGCCGCATTGTGCTATTACTGGGATGCCACTGGGCATCAAGTGCGCGTCGAGGGAGAGGCTCATCCGATTGCACCCGAGGAGAGTGATGCCTACTGGGCGACACGGCCTCGCGATGCCCAGCTCGGTTCGGCCGTTTCGCGCCAGTCGGAGGTCTTGGAAAGCCGGGAGGCCTTTATTCAAGAAGTGCTGGCTTTGGAGGCTCGACTCCAGGGCCGTCCGGTGCCTCGACCGGAACACTGGTTCGGCTACCGGTTACAGCCGGATCAGATCGAGTTTTTCATCAACCGTCCGGCCCGCATGCATGAGCGAACCGTCTACTTGAAGACGCCGCAGGGATGGCGTCGGGAGTGGCGTTATCCGTGATCCGGCTCGCGGCCAGTTTTGAGGGCGAGTCTTGGAGTAGCGGGGACGCTTCCCCTATAATGCGTCGGTCCAGCCGGATTGGATTGCCGGGTGCTGGGCGGCGCCGTAGTGTATGGTGGCTGGTTGCGCCGGTTCTCCGCAACGCGGATCGAACGGCTCTATCGAGTTAACTCGTTGAATGTGAGGTACTTCCGTGGCCAAAGGTCGGTATTTGTTTACGAGCGAGTCGGTCAGCATGGGGCACCCGGACAAGCTGGCGGACCAGATTTCCGACGCAGTGTTGGATGCTTGCTTGAGTCAGGATCCGTACAGCCGCGTCGCCTGCGAGACGATGGTGACGACCGGTTTGGCACTGATCGCCGGCGAGATCACCACCAAGGCCACCGTCGATTACACGGATCTGGTCCGGCGAACGATCCAAGAGGTGGGCTACACCGATGCGGAGATGGGAATGTCGGCCGAGCACTGTGCCGTGCTCGTGGCCCTCGACAAGCAGTCCCCAGACATTGCCATGGGCGTCGACGAGGATGCGACGAGCGGCAAAGAGATTGGAGCCGGCGATCAGGGGCTGATGTTCGGCTACGCCTGCACCGACACGGACGAGCTGATGCCGCTTCCGATATCGCTGGCCCATCGGATCCTCAACCGACTCACCGAGGCTCGACGTAAGAAAGAAGTGCCGTGGCTTCGCCCCGACAGCAAGGCTCAAGTCACGATCGAGTACGAAGATTGGACTCCCCTGCGCGTCGACGCCGTCGTCGTGTCGACGCAACATCATCCCGACGTGACTCAGGAAACCATTCGCGAGTTCGTCATCGAGTCGGTCATCAAAGACATCGTGCCCGAAGCGCTCTTGCAGGACGATGTAACGTATCACATCAACCCGACAGGGCGGTTTGTGACCGGAGGCCCGCAAGGAGACTGCGGCTTGACGGGGAGAAAAATCATCGTCGACACCTACGGCGGATGGGGACGGCACGGAGGCGGCGCCTTCAGCGGCAAAGATGCGACGAAAGTCGACCGGAGTGCCGCATATATGGCACGCCATGTCGCCAAGAACATCGTGGCGGCGGGACTCGCCGAGCGCTGTGAAGTGCAACTGGCATATGCCATCGGCGTGAGTGAACCGGTCAGTGTCCACGTCGACACGCAGGGAACGGGACGCGTCTCGGATGAACGGATTTGCGAGTTGGTCCGCGAGTTCTTTCCTTTGAGCCCGGCGGGGATCATCGGTTACTTGGAACTGCGCCGCCCCATCTTTCGCAAGACGGCGGCGGGTGGACACTTCGGTCGGAGCGAGCCCGAATTCACGTGGGAGAAGACGCACCGAGCCGAAGAGTTGGCGACGGCAGCCGGCGTCCACCCGGCGACGGCGTAAGTCGCTTTCTCGGCTGCCGACGGACAAGGTGAACCATGGTCGCACGGGAGCCGCCGCAAGCCGTTGCAGGACCAAGAGCGTCCCTCCTTGCGGGACGGGCGTTTCCGGAACTCGCGAGCGTCTTGGCCCGTTCGATCTCCTGGGCGCTCGTAGCCGGCGTCGCCCTTGTAGCTCTTGTGCTTCTAGGGAGCCTTGCGTACAGTGGCCGGGAATGGTCTTTCTCGTCGGCCAGTGTTCTTGGCGTCGGTGGGTTGGCACTGAGCTGTATCGTGGGGTCTCGATTGGTCCGCATCCTCGCGGCAAGATTTACGTCGCTAGGTGAATCTACCCGGATGGCGGACTACAGCGGCTCGTTCGTCTTGCTGGGGACCACTGTCCTCCTCTACGTGCTTGCCAACAGTACTGCGGCTCCTGCTTTCGTCGCCCTCTTGGTCCTGCTGGAAGAGTCGAGCTGGTATGTCCTTCGACAACGTATGCTACGACCGACCGCTTCTCCGGCTCGGCCGCTCGGTACCCCGCTTCCCGTTGAGGAAACAGCAGAGGCTGCAACCGATCGAGTCTCGGACGACGGCTGGGAAACCGTCGGTGAGCAGGAAGAAATGGAAACGGAAGCTCCTCTCTTGCCTGCCGGCGTTCAGCGGCAGTGGACACGCGAGTTGTTGGAGGACGGAAGGGTCAAACTGCACGGTTTGGTCCGAGGCCGTATGGAAGCAGGAGAGCGAGTCCAGGCGGTGCATGTCGAGTTCTGTCCGCCGTACGCGGCCGATCCCACGGTGACGGCCTACGTCGTGGAGGGTGCGGGGGTCGATGTGCGCGTGACGCAGGCCGCGTGCTTCGGAGCTCGCTGGGAATGGCACCGCTCGGCATCCGCGGCTCAGGAGGCAACCGAGGTCATCACGTACTTCGAAGCGATCGGTAGAGAGTGATATGCCACTATCTCATCGTGCGAATGGCCGGAGCTTCTTCATTCGGATGGCAACGTTCGGGCTATGGGTGATTGCCGGAGCATCGTCCACCGGAGCGACGGATGCCGCTTCATTGGAGACCGCAAGTGGACAGCAATCCGCCAAGACATACGACTGGGTTATGCTGGCTGGTCCCCCTCGCGACCTCGTCGATCGGGAAATGCCTCCAGGACTCGACGGAGCGTGGTGCTACATACCCGAGTTACAAGGTTTTCTGCTTTACGGGGGCTGTTCGCCGCGATTCACCAATGAGGGATGGCTCTTTGCACCGGCGAGTGACACTTGGCGACTCCTCTGGCCCGACGACTCCTTACGCTATGATTCCAAGACCGGCCGTTGGCGCGTCCTCCGGCCAAGCCAGATCATCTGGTCGCACGATCGCCCTGGGCCGGCTCGAGGCCGAGCCATGGTGTACGTCCCGGAAAAAGGGCTCATCTACCTCTTCGGCGGATTTCCCAACAAACGGCGAGAATGGTTCGGAAAGACGAAAGTCGGTACTTGGGCGCTCGATCCGAAGACTCTCACCTTCCGCTACATTTCGTCGGATGGGCCTCGAGGTCTGACGCGAGGCGTCTACGATTCCAAGGCCAAACGGATCGTAGCCGCACCGGAACGATCTCAGAAACGAGAAGGGTCGGCCGTCACGTGGGTGTTCGATCCGGCCACGGAAACTTGGGAAGCTCGCCGGTCCGACCCGGCGCCTCGCGCAAGCCCTCATCCCGCCTTCACGTTCGACGAACGGATCGGTCAGTCGGTCTACTTCAGCGAGTATGGAGAAACTTGGACATACGATGCGCTGTCGAATCGGTGGACGCGTCGCAAGCCCGCTCAATCCCCGCCCCCTCGCCGCCACGCCGGTATGTGCTTTCATCCGAGACTCGGCGTGTCGATCCTCCACGGCGGCATTCACCACCTCAGTGACGGCGGGAAACCGTGGAGTCGCCATTCTCATGATGCTTTCCGTTCCTCGAGAAAAGAACTCGGTGTCCAGTACAACGACACCTGGAGTTACAACGCGGTCACCAATGAATGGAAGCGGCTGGATGTTTCCCATCGTCCGCCGGCGGTTGCTTCGCCGCGAGGTTGCTTCGCCTATGATCCGACACGCAGTCGGTGCGTGCTATACGACCCGGCGATCGGCTGCTGGGCGTATGGCAGTTCCGACGTCGCTCGATCCGGCCGTCCGGACGACGTGAAGACCGTGGTCGACGATCGCGTCGTGCCACGGCAAGAGACGCTCGCTCGCCGTGCGACTGAACGAACGAAAGAAGCAAGACTCTGGCAAACGCGCCTCAAGTCGCTCAAGGACGACGCCTGGCTCGATACGCAACTCGGCAAACCGACCCAGGGATGTCTGAACTTCGAGTACGACGCGGCGAACCGATGCCTTGTTTGGATCGGCGGATGCAACGGAGCCGTTTTTTCCACGTACGAGCAGTACTCATACAACAACCAGGTCATCCTGCTCGATATGGACACAGGGACATGGTATCAGCGGCGAGCCAACCATGTCTGGGATCCTGCGTTCGAGGCGTATATCCAGTGCCGGCCCGGCAACGGTTGTGGGCGGGCGTTGTGCTACGACGCGACCCGCAAAACGATGTGGACGCTCGGTGGCGTAACATCGATCGGGTTCGCCGGGACGCGCGGGCTACAGTCGTACGACGTGGGCACGGATCGATTCTCGCCGGCCTTTCCAAGCATTCCCGGTTATGGCGCTAACTGCGGGCTGGTACACGACCCGATCCACGACGTGCTCGTTGCGGCAGCCGGTCAATATAAAGACATTTGCGCTACGCATCTTTTCGATTTGAAGACGAAACGGTGGCGTCCCGCCGCGCCGCATCCTCCCAAGTTCTCGCTCTACACACGGATCCTGTTCGACCGCCAAGTCGGCGTCCTCATGATTACGATGTTGCCGAAACAGTGGAAGTTAGGGGATCCGATTCCCCAGCGCCCCGGCGACGACTTGACTGGTTACGCGATGCGCACCTTCGCCTATGACGTCGGAGCCGACCGATGGAGCGATCTCGCGCCGGAAAATGAACATCATGTCCCCGTCAGCGATCTTCCCGGGCTTGCGTATGACAGCCGCAACCGAGTGATCATCATGGTGGAGAATCCCGCACGTGAAGCGGGCTACCGAGCACCGCGCCGCCGGCGCCAAGTGTGGATTCTCGATCTGGAAAAAAATACGTGGAAGCAGGGCACATCGACTCCGCCCATGCAGGGAATCAACAAGTGCTCGCTCGTCTATGACCCCAACCACAACGTCGTCATCTGCGGGGAACGGAATCGTATCTACCTGTACCGCTACCGCGGCGGATGCCCTGAAGATGCGTTTGTCAGCTCAAGCCCTCGAAACGAAACGTCGCCGAACCGGTGATGATCGCACAGGAGAGAGATTACGGCTCTTCGAAACTCCGGTGCGAAGGTGCTGGTAACTCCGTTGGGCTGTGGCCCCACATTCTACATCTTCTTTTCAGCAAGGGAGGTGCGCCCCATGACCCGCTTCTCGAAACCATCGTGGTATCTGTTCTTTCTCGTCGGTGCCGCCCTCTTGAGTGGCTCTGTCTTGATTGGCTGTGCTCCGTCGGACACGCAAGCCAGCTCTCATGTTCCCATGAGTTCCGGCCTTCCCGTGGGCCGCGTTTGCCACGTCCATTTTCGACACGATCGGTTGGGGATGGCGAGTGAGCACCCGGCCTCGGTACTCGTCGACGGACAGAATGGCTCGCAGCTGAGTATCGCCGGCAGACTCAAGCGTGCTGACAGCGAGTGGATCGTGATCACCAACACGAGCACTCAGCGTCCTTCGGAGGTTTGGATTCCACGGGACAACGTCCTGGCGATTCGCTTCCTAGGCGAGTCGGCTGGCAGCGCCGACAAAGCCGAATCGTCTCGGATGAAACCATAGGAGTCTCTCGCAGAGCCGCAAAGGGCGCCTCGCGCAGAGGCGCGGAGGTGGTATCTCGCAGAGGCGCAGAGAACGCAGAGGTTGATTTTTTGAAGAGTGAGATAGAACCTTTCGCCACAAACGGTGCCTACGGTGGGAACGCCGCAAAATCTCGTTACACGTCTTTAGTACCTGCTTCATTTCCCCTTCGCGTTTTTGCGTCTTTGCGCGAAACGTTCGCCGCGTCCCCGCCATCTCTGCGAGAAACCACACTGCGCCTTGGATCCTCTCTGCGTCTTTGCGTCTCTGCAAGAAACCACCACGCATCGACGGCGGCCGGCCATTCGACTGGCCGGGCTCGCCATACGTCTTCCTCAGTGCTCTCTCCTTCTCCACTCGCCGCATCGCGTTCCAACTGGGTTATGTCGACGAGCTCGCCATGCACGCGCCATAGACTCCCTTCGTGGGAAGTCGCCAACGGCACCAGGTGGCTCGTTGAGGAAGGCCACTCGAGTTCCAATCGATGTCCATGGTCGTTGCGAAAAGCCATCGACACCGGCGGAATCACCTCTTCCGACGCAGGCGCCGGCGGTTCCTCGACAGCGAACTCGGCGTAATAGAACTCCTGCCACTCGCCTCGTAGACAGTACCACTCGACCGATGCAGCATCGGTGAGAATCTCAACACCATCCTTCGGCGTCGATGCGAGGAAGTCGGCCAGCGTGATCGCCGAACCTGTTCGACCTCGCTCACCGAACCCCAAGCCATAGACGTCCTCTCCAACTTCCAACTCCACGGTGAATTCATCGTTGGCGGAGACCTGCACGCCCTCCGTCGTGGCAGCCTCACCGATGCTGTCGATACCGTCGAGCACCATGGCGGGCTGTTGCTGGCGAACGGTGTAGACGCCGGGGGCCAGGCCCTGGAACGAAAAGCTACCGTCCGTTTGCGTCTGGACCGTCAGTTCCACGGGGTCGCCCGAGACGGTCGTCCCGGTGAGTTCGACTGTGACACCTCCAATGGGAGCTTCGACGGGATTGAACTGCCCGTCGTTGTTCACATCGAAATAGACGTGGCCATTGATCGTACCTGTTTCCTGTCCGGCCGATGCGATGTCCACAAACAACTGCTTCAGCGTCGCGTAGTTCTCGGCATCGGCGATGTCATGCGTCGTCAAATTGTAAGTGGCGACCGGCCGGTTTTGCGTATCGAGGATCACGACATCGCGAGGCAGCACATCCCACGAAGTCCAGACGTCGGAACGACCGTCTCCGTCGGCATCGACATCCTGGAGCCACGGCAAGTCGACGCCCTCGGTGAAGGTCTCATTGCCGTAGTCGAGTCCCGCCTGGTTCACGCCGGCGATGGCGATGTCGAGCTGTGGAAACTCGGACTCGATCTCCGCTTCCATTTGAGCCAAGTAGCCAAACTGGCTACGGCAGTAACTTCACGTGCCGAATCCGAAATACCAGCCGCTCACCTGGCCGGTGTAGTCTCGAGGTGAGACGGTCTGACCATATGTCGGAGATGTGGTGTTCGTATCGACAAGACTGAAATCGGGTGCCGGTTCGCCGGGCTGTCCGTTAGCCAGCGGCAGTGTCGCAATACTCGAGAGGAGGTGACGCCCCTCAAGCCGCTCGCAGCCCAATCGGCGGTGCCGTCGCTCTCTTCGGGCCATAACTTCATCGTCTCCCGCAGAAAAAAGGCTCTCTCGGACTTTGCTCCTCCCGGCACATGGCCAAGCAGCCTCCTTTGGTTCAGGGTAACTCAAACCGAGAATCTGACAAGCATCGAGCGGAGTCGCCGAGTGTCGTCCATAATTGGAGGAAGCGGTTTCCTGGAGGAGGACGCCACTCGCCACAACCCGCACCATCGAAACAACCATGGAGATCATCATTACCGCCATCGGAGAGGACCATGTCGGTCTGGCCGATCCGCTCATCCACTATGTGACCGGCGAAGGAGCCAACATCGCCGAGATCCAGATGTACGATCACGACGACGTCGCGCTCTTTGCCATGTTGTTGCGGATCGAGCATGACCCGGACGATCCCGAGCGCTTCGCAGAGAATCTCCGGGAGATCGGCCGACGAAAAGGGCTTACAGTGCGCGTCTGGTCTCCCGACCGTACCGAACCGGCGAGAATTGCGTTATGCACGACCTACCGCCAGGAACCGGCGTTGGCGGTGTTGCGCGCGGTGCGTGATCGCATCCTGCCGGCTCACGTGCCGCTGATGCTGGGGAACCGCACGACGTGCCGGGGCATCGCCGAGCAGTTCGGTGCCGACTGGCACATGGTGGGTGATGCAAAGGGCGAGGTGGACTACGGGCGATTCGTCGAGTTGATCGATGCGTACAACATCGACTACATCGTGCTGGCTCGCTTCATGCGCGTTTTGCCTCCGGATGTTTGCTGGCAGTTTTCGGGTGGTCGCATCATCAACCTGCACCACGGGCTGCTGCCCTCGTACCCCGGCATGCGTCCCTATCACGACGCGTACGCCGATCGGATGCTCACGTTCGGTGCCACGTGCCACTTCATCGTCCCCGACTTGGACGCGGGAAACCAGATCATTTGCCAGACGGCATTCAGCGTCCTGCCCGGCACATCGCTCGAGGAGGTCGTGAGGATCGGCCAAGAAGACAATGAGCCTCGCTGTCTCGTCGAAGGACTCCGGCGCGTCTTGACTCGCCAGGTGCGCCTCCATTTCCACCACGTCGTGCGTCGAGACTGACGGAGGGAAGCCTCCCCTTGCCCGCTCGCCGCATGCTGCCGCGTCGGCTACGATGGGAACGCGGACGGGCGGTACAACAGGCGAGAGTCGGCCTCTTCTGCGTGATGAGGACGGCGGGACGCTTTTCTGAGGGTAAGTTGCCATGCGTGGAATCGTACGACGGTTGTGCTGGTTGAGTCTCCTTTCCATCGCGACGCTGGCCGGATGGACAGGGTGTTCGAAATCTTCGAAGACTGCGCCCGAAGCGGCTTCTTCGGGTGTTTCCGAAGCGGCTCGCAAGAAGGCCTTGTCGGCCAAAGAAGCAATGATGCTCGAGTTGAGCGAGAAGCTGACCTCAGCGATGACCCAAGGAGGACCACCCGCCGCCATCGAGGTCTGCAGTCAAGAGGCACCGAAGGTTGCCGACCGGATCGCCAAGCGGTTTGGTGTCCGGATCGGTCGCACGTCGTTCAAGTTGCGGAATCCCAAGAACGCTCCGCCGGAATGGGCTCGCGAGTTGGTAGAGAAAAAAGTCGATGAGCCGAAATTCTTGCGTCTGGACGATGGAACCGTGGCGGCGTGGTTTCCGATCCGGATCGAAGGCAAATGCATGCATTGCCACGGACCGCCTGAAACCTTGTCGAAGGAAGTCCGCGAGCAACTGGCGAAGTTGTATCCTTCCGACCAGGCAACCGGTTTTCAGATCGGCGATCTGCGAGGCTGGTTTTGGGTGGAAGTGCTGCCGAAAACGGCAGGGTCGGGCGACGCATCGTGACTTACCAGATCGCAGCGATTGCCGGTTTTTACGGACTCGTCCTGGCCATCGGCCTGCGCGCTGCTCAGATCGAACGACGTAACGACTCGACATCCAACCTCCTCTTAGCCGGACGAAGCATGCCGCTGTGGATCGGCATCTTCACGATGACAGCGACGTGGGTCGGGGGAGGTTATATCAATGGAACGGCAGAAGCAGTCTACAGTGCGAATCAAGGACTCGTCTGGGCTCAAGCTCCGTGGGGCTACGCCCTGAGCCTCATTCTCGGAGGGCTCCTCTTCGCTCGGCCGATGCGTCGAGCCGGCTACACGACGTTGCTCGACCCATTTGCCGAGCGTTATGACCGGCGCGTCGCAGCGATCCTGTTTCTGCCGGCGCTCCTGGGGGAAGTCTTTTGGTCGGGTGCCATATTGTTGGCACTGGGAACGACGTTCGCCACCGTGTTCCATCTTCCCTTCGAGGGGTCGGTGGTCATTTCGGCAGCCGTGGCCGTCGGCTACACGTTGTGCGGCGGTCTGTGGTCCGTGGCGTGGACTGACGTGGCGCAGTTGTTGCTCATCGCCGTCGGTCTGGCACTGGCCGTCCCGTTTGCCTTCGGTGAGGCGGGAGGCGTAGCCCACGTGACGAGGGTCTACTGGCAGCAGATGCCGGCATTTCCCCGCGGACCACAACTTTGGGCCTGGATTGATGCCGCCCTCATGCTGGTGCTCGGAGGCATTCCGTGGCAGGTTTACTTTCAACGCGTCTTGGCGTGCCGTACGCCCGGCGATGCCGCTCAGTTGTCCGTCGGGTCGGGGATCACGTCGCTGTTGATGGCGGTGCCCGCCGTTGGACTGGGTATGGTCGCAGCCGTAATGGATTGGAGTGCCGTCGGAGTCGATCCGCCGAGCAGCGATGCGGTCGTCCTGCCGTACGCACTGAAGCATCTTGCACCGCCCCTCGTCGCTCTCCTCGGACTCGGCGCCATCTCCGCTGCCGTCATGTCGTCGGTCGACTCGTCGATCCTCTCAGCTTCCTCTCTCTTCACCTGGAACGTCTATCGACCCTGGTTTCCACTCGCCAGTGATCGGCGGCTGCGCATCACGCTCCGCATTACCGTTGTCGTCGTCGGCACCCTTGCAACGATCCTCGCGCTGCGACTCCAAAGCGTCTACGCCCTTTGGTTCCTATGCGCCGACCTTGCATACGTCATCCTCTTTCCACAACTGGTGATGGCCTTGTTCGCTCGCCGAACTTCCAGTACCGCGGCACTGGCTGGGGCCGCTGTTGGGCTGTTCGTTCGATTGTCCGGCGGCGTTGCCGAACTGGGCATTCCAGCCTGGTACGACCATCCGTGGCAAGACGCATTGGGTGAGACGCTGCCGGTGCGCACTGTTGCCATGCTTGTGAGTTGGCTTACGATCGCCCTGGTGGCTCGCATCCCAGGTGCAGACAAGCCTGCGCGCGCTTCACTGCCGAGTGCGCCACGTGAAGTAGAGGCTGGTGGCGACGTAGTATCCGACGTAGGCGAGTGAAGCGTAGAGGACCGGCAGGTCGACGTGGGGAAAGCGCCAAAGCAGCCACCCGATCGTGACTGCCCAGAAGGCGGAGAGTACCAACGTAAGCAGCTTCCATTGGGGTGTGCGAGAAGGATAGAGATACTTGATCGGAACGAAAACGAGACCTGCCAGCGTCAATACAATGGCCGCGTTGAGTGACGGCGAGGCTTTACCGAGGAATAGATAAAAGAGAACGATGTTCCAGTAGGAAGGAAACCCCTTGAAGAAGTGGTCCTCGGTCTTGGCGTCGGCCTGGCAGAATTGAAACGCGGAGGCGATACAGACGGCCGAAGCGATGGGCCACGCGAACCGATCCGGGAGGAGCTCCGATCGAGCCAAAGCGAAAGCGGGCACCAACACGTAGCCGGCATAATCGATGATCATGTCCAGGAGCGTACCGTCAAAGTTCGGCAGGCGATCGCGCACTTTAGCGGCTCGAGCCAGCGTGCCGTCGACGGCGTCGATCACGACGGCGGCTCCCAGCCATACGAACATGGCCTTCCACTGCTGCTCTGCGGCGGCGCGGAGTGCCCACAAGCAGCAGACGGCGCCGCATGCCGTGAAGAGGTGGACGCCCCAAGCCGCCCATTGGCCGGCTGTGTTGGTAGAACGGTCTGGCAAAGCCGTCGGCAAGCGATCTCCTCCTTCTTTCCGTGATCCGCGAGTCCCATGGCCGCTGCATGAAGAACGCCGCCCCCATGGCGGCTCCCGGCTGATCATAGCTGGCTGAACGGCAGCTTCCAAGAAACCGAACTCCTGCGAATCGACGGTTGGCTTCCCTGACCTCCGGGACCGGTCGCCCATTTGCCGCATTGTGGTATACTCGGGACCGGCCCCGCGAAATTGGGCCCGGCGGCGGCCAGGGGATCCGATTTCTTGCGTCCGAAAGGAGTCCGCTCGTGAATGCGCGTCAAGATGTCCGCTATTTCGTTTTCGACATCGAAAGCGTGGCGGACGGCGAACTGATTGCCAGTGTGCGTTATCCGCAAGACGAATTGACTCCCGAAGAGGCGGTCGCTCGCTACCGCGCAGAATTGCTCGAAGAGAAGGGCACCGACTTCATTCCTTACACCTTTCAGGTGCCTTTGTCGATCGCCGTGGGCAAAGTGAATTCGGCGTTCGAGTTGGTTGATCTGGTGGTTTTGGATGAGGGAGCCAATCGGCCTCACGTGGCAACCGATTTATTCTGGCGCGGCTGGGAAGCCTATGGACGTCCGACTCTCGTGACGTTCAACGGCCGCTCCTTCGACTTGCCTCTTCTGGAGTTGGCCGCGTTTCGCTATGGGCTTTCGGTAGCCGGTTGGTTCGATTCGTCCGTGCGAGCTTACGACCAGCCGCGCAACCGCTACAACACGGCCGCGCATTTCGACTTGCATGAGATGATGACCAACTTCGGGGCGTGTCGATTCACCGGAGGATTGAATCTGGCCGCTCAGATCCTCGGCAAGCCCGGCAAAATGGATGTGCAAGGCGACATGGTACAGGATCTCTTCTTCGCCGGCCAACTCGACCGCATCAACGGCTACTGCCGTTGCGACGTGCTCGACACCTACTTCGTCTTCCTACGCACCCAAGTGATGCTCGGAAAACTGCCTCTCGACGCCGAACAGCAACTGGTGCGCGACACGCGGCAGTGGCTGGAAGCCCAACGCGACTCGATGGGAGGCATCGCCGAGTATCTGGACCGGTGGGGCGAATGGCCCAATCCGTGGCTCGCTCAAGAATCGCCCGAGGCATCGGCCAAAGAGACGGCTCCTGCGGCGAGCGAAAGCGAAGATTCCGGCCAGCCGGCGGAGACTCCAGAGTCCGCATAAGCGACCGGTCGGCACACTCGTTCCTTTTCAGGCTCAAGTAACCTTCGGCTCCACACCGATACCGACGGTAGGTCGCCGTGCGCGCCGAGTCTCCACCTTGGGCGATCGCAACGCCACGTGCGCTATCCCCTCTCCCGCCCGTCGCGGCTCTAGCCGGAAGGAACCGGAACTGTGTCCAAGTCCCTGCTGTTGGTCATCGTGCTGCTTGCCATCGCTGGAGCCTGGTACGTCTCGCAGAACTACGAGATCCGAGGACTCGACCAGGTCGAACTCGTGCCCAAGGACTCGAACAGTTCCACGCAAGGCGGCCGTCCCGCCGCTCGCGCCGGCAAGACCATCCGCATCGCGACGTTCAACATTCAGACGCTCGGGCGAGCCAAGATGAGCAAGCCGGCGGTCGTCGAACGCCTGGCCGAGATCTTGCGGCAGTTCGATGTCGTCGCCATTCAGGAAATACGGTCACGGCATCCCGATGTGTTGCCGAAACTCGTAGAGTACGTCAACGCGACGGGCCGCCATTACGATTTCGTCTTGGGACCTCGCGTGGGGCGCACCAGTCAAAAGGAACAGTTTGCCTTCGTCTTCGATACTGAGACAATCGAGGTCGATCGATTTCAAGTGTACACGGTGCGCGATCCGGAGGATCTCTTGCATCGACCTCCTTTGGTAGCACCTTTTCGCGTCCGTGGCGTACCACCACACGAAGCCTTCACGTTCACACTCGTCAACGTCCACATCGATCCCGATGAAGTCCAGTCGGAATTGCGGTGGCTCCCCGACCTGTTTCGCGCTGTGCTTGGAGACGGACGGGGCGAGGACGATGTAATCGTACTGGGAGACTTCAACGCCGACGACCAGGTGCTCCAGGCCGCCTTGGCCAGCCTTCCGACGGCTCAGGTGACGCTGCAAGGAACCACGACCAACGTTCGGATGACGGCCCAATACGACAACGTGGTGATTCTGCTTCCCGCGACCAGCGAGTACACGGGTAAGTGCGGAGTCTTCGATATCCTGCGCACGTACAATCTGACTTTGAAGGAGGCATTGGAAGTTTCGGATCACAATCCGGTATGGGCGTCGTTCTCCGTGCGGGAAGCTGGTAGTCCTGAAGCTCCCTTGGCCCTGGCACCGTAGGCGGCGCGCAGAGAGGTCTCGCGCAAAGGCGCAAAGACGCAAAGAGATAGGAATAGGTCATAAAGCGTACAAAGAACCACTAGCGGAGTTTCCATCCTCGTCGATGTTGCGGCCGAAAGAAACTTCTGCTTCTGCACTTCAAGAAAACAACCTCCGCGCTCTCTGCGGCTCCGCGAGAAACCACCTTCTGCGACTCCGCGAGAGCCCCCTGCCGCAACTTTGCGAGATGCCCCAGCCTCCTACTTTGCCGAACTTCACGAGTCGCCGCAGCTTCTCTTGCAACCCCATCGATTTGCCGGGTATGAGTCTTCCTTTGCGCAACGAGTTCGGATAGCGGGTGCTGGCAGACGGCGAAGTCACAGGCGGGCGGAATCGGCGATGAGTCAGGTGGGTTGGGCAGCATGGATCACCGCGGCGGTCCTCTCGATCGCGCTGGCGGCAACTGGCTGCAGCCAGTTGCCGCCAGCGCGATCGAGAGGACCGCCGCGGTGATCCATGCTGCCCAACCCACCTGA
>WFWZ01000226.1 GCA_015490875.1 Planctomycetaceae bacterium | reverse complement strand
CCCATCGTGTGGCCCAGATCATCAACCGCAGAGTACGTTCGTACAACCGCGTGGGAGTCGACGTGCAGCGGCAGCTGGCAGACCGGGCACGCAACCTGGCGGATCAGGTGACACTGGCGCGACGTCATGCTGAACGGGCCGCCGCCGAAAAAGCGCGACAAACTCGATTGGCCGAGGCCGAGCTCGCTGCCGCACAACAGGCACTCGACCGTACGCTCCAGGTGCTTGCCGAGGTTCAACGGAGTTCGGATGAGAACAAAGAGGACACTGTAACGCGGCTCAAGGCCGCCGTGAAAAGCTTCCGAGCCAAGATTGAGAGCGCCCGGGCGCGAGTGGAGACATTGCGGGATGAGGAAGCCGCGGCCAATGAAATGGCTCGCCAACTCAACCAAAAGGAAAGTCTGGCACGGGAAGAGCAATTCCGCCGAGAAGTCGCGGCAGCCCATGCCGATCCCGACACGCACGCCCCCGGTGTCCCCGATTCGGACGACCCCGTGGAACAGGTGTCAGTTTCCGTAATCGGCGAGGGCTTGATCCACCTCCGCGGTCCCCTCAAGGGAATCAACATCATCCGTACGATGATCGACCAGATCGATGCGCCGGTTGGACAAGTGCGTATCGGTGTGCATACGGTACAGATCAACGGAGAACGAGCCGAGCGGATGGAAGTGGTGGCAGCTCGCATTCAACGTTACATCGACCAGGCGCGGTTCCTGTCCATGCAGTCCGCAGAGCTCCTGCGGCGAGCGATTGTGGAGGTCGCCACCGAAGTCGCCATGGAAAGCGGGCAGTATTCAGGAGATATCCAATGGAATGAAGTGGGCACCAGCACCCAGGAAGAACGAGATCAGCGCTATTTGTACGCCTTCTTTGGCAAGGACTTCACCGATGAACTGCGAGCGTTGGACTCGGAATTCCTCCACACGGGAAACAAGTTGCTCTCGTTACACTCACTTGACACAACCAGTCTTTCCTCAGCCCTGACGCTGATGGCACTTGCTAAGAACAGTGTCCGTCAGCGGATTCTGGCGAACTTCGAACGGTTACTTCGCGACGAATTGCCGACCGCCGAAGAATCGTACCTGGAAAGCGGCATGTGCGCCTGCGGCAAGAAGCACGGCAGGATCGACAAGAAGGGACACATCCTTCTCGCCGGTAATGCTCGTTTTGAATCACTGAAGGGCTTCTTTCGCACAGAAATCCAAGATCCGGAGTCCATGACGCCCCTTCAGCGCGAATTCATCCGGCTCGCCCAGATCTTCAAGGCCCGGCTGATCACGGAGATGGAATACAAGCAGCGAGTGATGGAGAGGGCGCTGATTGAAAAACGTGGCATAGACTTACAAATGGAAGATCGACTCGCAGCAGAGCAAGAGCTCAGCGCGAAAAAGAAGCTCGCCGAGGCGAAAAAATCGGTCATAACGGCTCAAGCTCACGCGCGGATGTTAGTGGAAACCATCGTGGCCGTGCAGAAGGAAGTGACGGGGATTTATGAAAGGACCGGCGAAGACACTCTATCGCAAGCCGGAAGCGGCATCACAAGGACGACGGACAAGGATCGTATGCAGGACAGGGTTGAGCAGATAAAGAAGCTACTGGAACGAAGGTTCTCGGATAAGTCAAGTTTTCTGAGGATGGAAGGTCGATCGGATGGCTCGTCTGATACGATGGCGAATATTCGGCAGAAGCTCAACATGTTCCAGCGACTCGCTGAACAAATCAAGACAAAAGCAAGGTTACTCTTGGCGGAACTCAGCCGTTCCAGACCAGACGGTCCCACAGTTTACCGTACGTGGTATAGCCTTCGAGCGTCGCTAAAAGATGCGGAAACATTCGATCCTGTGGAGATCGCAAAAGCCATCTCTCGGGGCGACCAGATCTTTGAAGAGTTGGTAGAGAAGGTCGCCGAAGCCCACGCAGCTCGCCAGGTTGCCGAACTTTCCCGCCGTCCGCTCGACCACAAGAAGTTCCTCGACATGCTCATCGATGAACTGGAAGAGAAGTATATTGAACTGCAAGACGGAACACGCGCCCACACGGCCAACATCGACAACTACCTCAAACGGCTTACTACGGCACTCGATGACGACTTCAACACGCAGTTCTATTATCCGGCGTTCCGGTGCATCCGCGAGGCGAGTACCTACTGGGACGTGCAGTTCGGACAAACCGAAACCACGACGATTCTCGCGAACAATCGGGAATTGGCGAAGGTCGTCCCGGAAGCAATGATGGAATTCGACTTGCCCAAACGGGATATTCTGTTGACCGAAGGTATCAATGGCGCCAAAGCGCTGATTAACGATGTTGGGGCGCTCGCCAATGATCCGACATTTCTCGCGGCGGCCAAGATGTTCAGCGGTGGATCAACAGCCAGTCCCGCCGCAGGGAGCACTCGGGGATTCGGGGTCGTTCGCAATGTCCTCCCAGGACTTGACGGATCGACGACGGAGGAGGTTCTGGCGCAAAACGCCAACGGTGAACCTCAATTCGGGTCCAACCTCGAGAATCTCATCCCGGATCCCGCCATCTACAAATTTGAAACGGGAACCGGGTTCGAAATCCGCCCCGTGATCCAACCGGATGGGCAGGCCGTCGTCTTCGATTTCAACTATATGTATACGACCGAGATCCGCGAGCCGGTTCGACCCGACGAAAAGCACCTCGGTCGAGTCAAACGCCACTTCATCGACACCGACGTGCAATTAAGCAACTTCGAGTTGCGTGAAGTGAGCCGGTACATCGTGGCACTCAAAGCGGCGCGCACGAGCAGGGGCGTGCCACTTCTCGAAGATATTCCAGTCGCCGGCGTCTTGTTCCGGCCGCTTCCCAGCGATGAATCGTCGCTTCAGGAGAACTTGATTTACGCTCAAGCAACCATCTTTCCCACGCTGTTCGATCTAATGGGACTCCGCTGGGCTCCGGCAGTCGCCGAACTCGATCCGCTCGAGATGAGCAACCGGCAATTCATCGTTCGCGGTCGGCATCGCATGATTGAAAACCAGGTTTATGACTTCAGCAGCTCGAAGGTCGACGAGTTCCTGCGAATCCCGGACGGCAATCGGCGTCCAGATCTCTATCGGACGCAACAAACGGTGCCGCGAGTCCATCCCAACGGTTATCAGGGGCCGGGCCTCGATCTCAACGACAGCCACATGCAGGAGGGCTATCGGCCGGAGCAAATGCGGCGGAATCCGGGATATGTGCCGGCGAAACGCAGCGAGGGTCGAATCATCCGGCCGGACGGTCGCTAGATTGCTGGACAATCGAATTGAGAGTAACACGAGGTGTCCTCATGAACCGGTCCACTGGCAGGTCAAAGGCTGGCTGGCGAAATCGACTCTGGTGTCTTGTCGTCGGTGTCGTTCTAATCGCTGCGACGGGCCCTGATTTCCCTCGTCCAGGGAAAACTCGTCCGACGTG
>WFWZ01000225.1 GCA_015490875.1 Planctomycetaceae bacterium | reverse complement strand
GCGCGCAAAGAAACAGTTGGACTCGCGCAAAGACGTGAAGACGCAAAGAGAAAAGATAGATGGGAAATGGGACGTAGATCGCGCGGCCCCCTGCCGTGCCGAGACTACTCCCACCTATATCCTCCTTGGCGCCTTGGCGCCTTGGCGCGACACTACCTAGCGCGCAAAGAAACAGTTGGACTCGCGCAAAGACGTGAAGACGCAAAGAGAAAAGATAGATGGGAAATGGGACGTAGATCGCGCGGCCCCCTGCCGTGCCGAGACTACTCCCACCTATATCCTCCTTGGCGTCTTGGCGCCTTGGCGCGACACTACCTAGCGCGCAAAGAAACAGTTGGACTCGCGCAAAGACGCGAAGACGCAAAGAGAAAAGATTGATAGGAAATGACTGGCGGATCGCGCGGTCCCCTACCGTGCGGAGACTACTCCCACCTATAGCCTCCTTGGCGCCTTGGCGCGACACTACCCTTGGACGCACCCGGCAAGTCAGTCCTCATCTAACCCGTTCACGACTCGTTTGATCCCATTCTTGATGTACGCCTCGTTAAAATTCACCAACAGCCCAAGTCGCCGGTCGGTCAACCGAAGATATGTCAGCAGCTGGCGAAAGTGAACTCGTGCCAGAGTCTCGACCGCCTTCAGTTCAATGATCAGTTTGTCCTGTACTATCAAGTCCGCTCGAAAACCCTCGTCGAAAACCTCGCCCTCCCATTCAATGGCTACTGGAACCTGCCGCTGGACAGAAAAACAGCGTTTCTTGAGCTCTCTCGCCAAAACGGCCTCGTAGACGGACTCGAGCAATCCAGGGCCAAGGCTGGAATGAACTCGAAAACAGGCGTCAACCGCTTCCGTTGCAATCTCATTCTCCGTCATCTGGCTCCTCCACGGAATTAGGTCCTCTATATAGCTAGTGTCCTTTTGGGACCCGTGCTGCGCACGAATCCTGAAAGAAAAACGATTTTCGTCCTCTCTTTGCGTCTTAGCGTCTTTGCGCGAGACTACCTAGCGAGCAAAGAAAGAGTGGGACGCGCGCAAAGACGCGAAGACGCAAAGGGGGGATGAGGGACGGGGTAGAAGACGGGAACGGACGACTAACCAGCCTTCCATCTTCCTTCTACAAGAAACCCCCTCTGCGCTCTTTGCGGCTCTGCGAGAGACACCCAAGCGGCCTTGCGAGAGACACCCCTTGGCACCTTGGCGTGAGGCACCTTTCCCAGCTTGCCGAGCTTGCCTTGATGATCGAGTAGCGCGTTCCTATAATCGCCGCCCCTGGTTGGGAGCCGAATGGCGCCTCGAGTGCCGTTGGGCAGGTTCTTTCGTGGCATGGACGCCTTGAGCTGGCCTTGAATCGATACCGCTGGGTACTCGTTCTCCGATGGGTGGCGCTCGCCGCAGCGCTCCCCGTCTGCCTCCACCCTCCCCCGTTGGTCGCTCAAACCACGCCCTCCTACTGGCAACTTCCCGGCGGCGACTGGCAGGCGCCGATCCAGGTCCATGCCGACCGGTCGACTCAGTGGGAAGAAGGCGCTTACCAAGTGGTCGTTCTCGAGGGCAATTGTCGGCTGCGGCAGGGGACCACCGAACTCTTGGGGGAGCGGGCCGTCTTGTGGATCGATCGCCAGCCCGCCGGGCCGTTCGCCGCGAAAGTGCTCGCGTACTTCGAAGAAAACGTGCGCTACCGTACGTCGGCCGGTGGTCGCGTCGATATGCGCGACCAAACTTACTTCGGCCGGTTCCTCACCCAAGTCGGACTCGAATTCGTCGTCGCTCGCCCCCAGCCCGTTCCCACGCCCCTACCCGACGTCTATGCACGAGCGAAACGGGCGCGTCACGAAGAGCCGCCTGCGTATCGCCACGTCGGTTTCTTGCAGCAGGAAGAAGAGGTGGCTCCGGTCGAGGGAGGCACCACGTTGGTCACGGGAGGTCGGCGCGTCCAGATTTTTCCTCGCACGAACATCCCCATCCAACTCGAAACGCGTCCCGGCCCGACCCCTCAGCAACAAATCTACATCGTCACTCAAGGCGTCCGCGCCGTCATCGAAGGTGTCGAGGGCACCGCCGTCGGCGAAGTCGGAAAGGTGATCCTGGAAGCCGATCGCGTCGTCGTATGGGGGCCATCGCTGGGAAGTCTGATCCAGAACCGGCAAGCTTACACGGCCGAAAACCTCCCCCTGGAGTTCTATCTGGAAGGCAATGTCGTCTTCCGACAAGGGGAGCGGGTCGTCTACGCCGAGCGCATGTACTACAACGCGACGCAACATTTCGGGACGATCCTGGACGCCGAAATCTTCACCGGTGTCCCCAACTACGAAGGCGTCTTGCGACTCAAGGCAGAGGTTCTTCAACAACTCAACGACCAGCAGTTCCGCGCCTACGAAGCGGCGATCACGACGAGCCGCCTGGGAGGACCTCGCTACTGGGTGCAAGCCAACCGCGTCGAGTTCGAAGATCGGCAACAAGTCCAACAAGATTTCGTCACCGGCGCTCCAGCCGTCGACCCGCAGACCGGCGAGCTGCTCGTCGAACACGACCTGCGAGCTCGCGCGCGGAACAACTTCGTCTACGTCGCCGGTCTGCCAGTCTTCTATTGGCCGTCCCTCGAGACCAACTTGACACGTCCTACCTTCTACATCACGCGAGCCTCGGGAAAGAAGGACGACGTCTTCGGCAATCAGCTCATGGTCGACTGGGACGCCTATCAACTCTTTGGCTGGCGGGAACCTCCCGAAGGGACCGACTGGACGTTTTCGACCGATTACTTGAGCCGACGGGGATTGGCGGGAGGGACTCGATTCGAATACGAACGGGCGGGAGGAACGCACTTGCCCGGCATCCAGCGCGGCTTTATCGACGCGTGGGGAATTCGGGATACGGGATTCGACAATCTGGGAGCGGATCGCCGCGCCCTGGTGCCTCCCCTACGCAATCGAGGCCGCGCGATTTGGCAGCACCGGCATGAACTGGGCAATGGGCTGCGCTTCCAGGCGGAAGCCGGCTGGATCAGCGACCGAAACTTTCTCGAACAATACTTCGAACGGGAGTGGGACCTGGAGAAAGACCAGGCGACCGGCTTCGAACTGAAGTGGCTTCGAGCCAACCGAGAATGGAGGCTCTCCTCGGCATTTCGAGTCAACGACTTCTTCACCGTCCCCGAATGGATGCCTCGTTTGGACCACTATATCAGCGGCCAATCGCTTCTGGGCGATCACTTGACCTGGTACGCTCACTCGCACGTCGGTTACACTCGGCTGCGCGTGGCGGATCCCCCAACGGACCCGACCGATGCGGCCACGTTTCAACCTCTGGCATGGGAAGTACCGGCGAAGGGTCTGCGAGCGGCCACGCGACAGGAACTCGACTGGCCGGTTCAACTGGGATGGTTCAAGGTCGTTCCCTATGCACTGGGCGAGGTGGCATATTGGCAGGAGGACCTGACCAACACCGAGCAGACTCGCCTGTTGGGGCAGCTCGGCGTACGCGCCAGCGTGCCGATCTGGTCGGTCGACCCCACATATCAAAACATGCTGTGGAACCTCAACGGTCTGGCTCACAAGGTCCATCTACAAACAGACATCTATTGGGCCGATGCGAATCGCGACGTCGGCATCTTCCCGCTCTACGATTCCCTGGATGACAACAGCATCGAACATTTCCGCCGCCGCTTCTACTTTCAGACGTTCGGCGGCTTGCCCGGCGGAACGCTGCCGATCAAGTTCGATGAACGCTATTTCGCACTGCGTTCGGGCCTGCAGCGCTGGGTCAGCGGGCCGTCGACCGAAATCGCTGACGACCTCGTGGCCGCTCGCCTCGATCTGCGCCAGCGTTGGCAAACCAAACGAGGCGCCCCCGGAACCGAACGGACACTTGATTGGATCGTGTTCAACATGGGAGGCACCTTCTTTCCCAAATCTGATCGGGACAACTTCGGGCAAGTAGCGGGGCTGCTCGAGTACGACTTTCGCTGGCACTTGGGCGACCGCTTCACGGTCGTCTCGGATGGCTTCGCCGATACGTTCGGCCAAGGGCTCCGCAGTGCGACAATCGGTGGCGTCCTCTCCCGACCCGACTTAGGACGACTCTACGTCGGATTTCGGTCCATCGACGGTCCCTTTACTAGCAACGTGATCAATGCCACGTTGACCTATCGCATGAGCGAAAAATGGCTGGCCAATCTCGGCTCGAGTGTCGATTTGGCAAGCACGGGGAATATCGGCCAAAGTGTGTCACTCGTGCGGATCGGCGAATCGATGCTGCTGAAGTTCGGCTTCTACGTAGACAGCGGACGCAACAACGTGGGACTCGATGTCTCGATCGAGCCTCGGTTCTTGCCAAGCAGCCGACTCGACCGGGTCGCCGGAGTGAAGATTCCGCCCGTGGGAGCTCGAGGACTGGAATGACCTCGGACCAGGACCAACACCCTGCAAGACAGCACAGCGACTCGCCACAACCGATTTCGCATCGATGGCGGGACAAGTTTCGCTGCGCCTTTTGGGGGCTGTATCTGGGAACGCGAGGCCAAGACAGCTTCATCGTGCACGTGCCCGCAGCGCTGGCCGTGCTGGCGCTGGCCGCCTGGCTCCGCCTTCCCGCCTCGCACTGGTGCCTCCTGCTACTGGCGATCGGACTGGTCATGGCAACGGAGCTGGTCAACTCGGCGCTGGAACATCTGGTGCGGGGAACGCATCCCGAGCACCACCCGTTGATCGGCGAGGCTCTCGACATCGCATCGGCAGCGGTGCTGGTCGCCAGCTTCACTGCGGTCGCCGTCGGCTTGTTCGTCTTCTTGCCACCGCTGTGGCAATGGTGGATGGGCATTCCATAGGAGGAAGCCATTCATCCCTCTCTGCGTCTTGGCGTCTCCGCGAGAAACCACCCCGCGTCTTGGTGAGGTGCAGAGGGGGAGGAATCTCGCAGGGGAGGCGAGGCACTTCGCAGAGGCGCAGAGGAGGCATCTCGCGGAGGCGCAGAGAGCGCGGAGATGGTTTCTTTTAGAGACTGTCGCAAGACTCTTGCCCGCAAGCAACATACCCGAAGGTGGGAAACATCCGGCGAGTCTTGTTACGTGCATCAAAAGGAACGGGGCGGCACCGAAGCGCCGCCCCGCTCGTCATGATCATCGTCGAGTGGTTCGCACTACGAGCAACCCAGACTATTGCCGCAGTTGCCACAGAGGTAGCAATTCCCGCTGCGGTAGGTGAGCATGCCGCAGTTGTCGCACGGAGGACCATCCGATTGGAAGACCGCGTCGACTTCCCCGGGGTTCGCCTTCGGCGCCGCCGTCTTGGTCTGGAACCGGGGATGGTCGACCAGAAGCGAAGCCGATTCGCCGGCTGTCGACTTGGATGGGTTTTTCTTGGACGCCGAACCATTCCCGTTGCCGTTGGCTGGAACGTCCTCTTCGGCGGTCTTCGAGAGGAAAACCAACTCGAGGTAACGGAAGATATAGTCGACGATGCTGTTGGCGATCTTGATGTCGGGGTTGTTGGTATACCCCTGAGGTTCGAAGCGTGTGTGAGAGAACTTTTTCACGAGCACTTCGAGTGGCACGCCGTATTGCAGGCTAAGGGAGATGGCAGTGCCGAAGGCGTCCATCAAACCGCCAACCGTACTTCCTTCCTTGGCCATCGTGATGAACAGCTCGCCGGGGCGTCCGTCGGGATAGAGTCCGATGTTGATGTAGCCTTCATGGCCGCCGACAGCGAACTTGTGCGTGATCGACTGCCGCGTATCGGGAAGCCGTTCTCGCTTGGGCCGCTGCTCCTTCGACTCCTCGCGCTCCCCTTCCTTTTTCGTGGAAAGAGGCTGACTCTGTTTGGAGCCGTCGCGGTAGATGGCCAGGGCCTTGAGTCCGACTTTCCAGCCCCACCGGTAAGCGTCGGCGATCTCTTCGGGCGTTGTCTCCTGCGGCATGTTGACCGTTTTGGAGATGGCGCCTGAGAGGAACGGTTGAGCCGCCGCCATCATCTTGACATGAGCTTGCCAAGGGATGCTCCGCTGGCCGTTGGCCGGTTTGAAGGCACAGTCGAAAACGGCCAGGTGCTCCTCGAGCACTCCGGGAGCTCCTTCGATCGTGTCATGCTCGTCGATGTAGGCCAAGATCGCCTCGATTTGGTCGTCGGAGTACCCGAGCGTCTTGAGGCCTCGAGGAACGGAGCGATTGACGATCTTCATCATGCCGCCGCCGGCAAGGTGCTTGTACTTGACCAAAGCGATGTCCGGTTCGATGCCGGTCGTGTCGCAGTCCATCATGAAGCTGATGGTTCCGGTCGGAGCCAAAACGGTGGCTTGGGCGTTCCGGAAGCCGTGGCGCCGTCCCTGTTCGAGGACGCGGTTCCACAGTTGTCGAGCCTCCTGCTTGAGCGTCCCGGGGCAGGCATTGTTGATCTTCTCCACGGCATCGCGGTGCATCTGCATCACCTGCAGGAAGCAGTCGCGATTCTTTTCGTACTCGGCGAACGGCCCGACCGCTTGCGCCAATTCCGTGCTGGTCAAGTTGGCGGCTCCATGCAAGATCGCCGTGAGCGCCCCGCACAGGCCGTGAGCCGCCGGGGAATCGTACGGCAACCCGAGTGTCATGATGAGGCACCCGAGGTTCGAGTAACCCAATCCCAGCGGCCGGAAGAGATGGCTGTTCTGCGCGATCTGAGGCGTGGGATAGGCGGCGTGGTCGACGAGGATCTCTTGAGCGATGAAGAAGAGCCGGCAAGCGGCCATGAATCGTTCGACGTCGAACGACCCATCCTCCCGGACAAACTTCATCAAGTTGATACTCGCCAAGTTGCACGCCGTGTTGTCCAGGAACATGTACTCCGAACAGGGATTGCTGGCGTTGATGGCTCCCGAGTTCTTGCACGTGTTCCAGCGATTGATCGTCGTGTCGTACTGGACACCCGGATCGCCGCATGCCCAGGCGCACTCGGCCATGCGGTTCAGCAAATCGCGAGCTCGATAAGTGGGACCGGCACACGACGGGTCGGTCACCCAACGCGTCGTCCACTCCTCGTCCCGCTCGACCGCCTGCATGAAATCGTCGGTCACCCGAACGGACAAATTAGCGTTCTGGAACAGGATCGAGCTGTACGCTTCGCCGTTGAAATTGGCCTCG
>WFWZ01000224.1 GCA_015490875.1 Planctomycetaceae bacterium | reverse complement strand
GCTCGAAGCGATCTGTACAGTCTGGGAGCCGTTCTCTACACGCTCTTGGCCCGCCGGCCGCCGTTCGTTGCCGAGTCGGCCGCCGAGGTACTTCACGCGCTCAAATACGATGAGCCGGCTCCCATCTCCCACCACGTCCTCGGGCTCCCCCCTGAGCTCGATCGGATCATCATGCAACTCCTGGAGAAAGATCCGCGAAAGCGAGTCGCCACGCCTTTGGCCGCGGCCAACCGTCTCAAGGCCATGCTCTTGGCGCTGAAGGACCAGCCCGAGCGGAAGGATTTCTTTTCCCATCCCACCGCCGAGGCTCAAACGATCGAGGCAACCCCCAGCCAAATGGGACTCGAGAATCACGGCTTGGACGCCACGCGAACCCTCGATCCAGAAAGCGCTCCACTCCCGCAAGACGCCGCGCCTTTGGCGCCTCGTACGCAGGGCGTGCAGTACACAGAGGTTCCCGATCGCGAGCGTGCCGACATTGCCACCGAAGACGATGCGGCTCCCGCGTGGGTCACCGCAGCCATGGTCGCCGTTGGACTCCTCGTGATCGCCGGTCTCCTCTACTTCCTCACTCGCCCCCCTGGTGCTGACAAACTCTACCACCAAATCGTGGCAGCCAAGGACGACCCCGATGAACTCAGTGATGTCGGCCATCTGATGGAAGACTTCCTGGAGCGTTTCCCGGAGGACCCACGTCGAGCCGAAATCGAGGAACTTCGAAAGCGACTCAGGCGGCAGCGCATGCAGCGTCAGTTCGAGCGGCGAGCACGCCGACTGGGAGATGTGGATCAGCTTCGTCCGATCGAACGAGCCTACCTGATGATCCTCCGTGTCATGCCAGAGGACCCAGAACGGGCCTTGCGCCTAACCGACGCCCTGCTGGCACTCTACGAAACGGATCCCCCGCCCGATGACCGAGTCCGGGAGTGCCTCGAGCTCGTCCGCATCCAGCGGGAGGGACTCGCGGCACGTGTCCGCCGCCTCCAAGTATCGGAAGTCGCCGCTTTGCGGTCTCGGATGGAAGCTATCGCTCAGATCCAATCGGAGTCTCCTGAACAGGCACGCGTCATGTACCGCAGCCTGATTGAACTCTATGAGGGTCGATCGTGGGCCGAACCGTTTGTCCGGCAGGCCGAGGCCGCGTTGAAGGAGATGGAGTCGCCTCCGGGGGCTAACCGACCAAATGCTTCCCAGGAAAACGCCGAAGGGGTAAAAAAACAGTCATAAACTGTGTATACTGGGAAGTCTCGCACACCCCCTTTGGGGGCGATTGCGATGGCCGATGTGCGAAACCGACACAGCATGTCAAACCTGACTGGGCGCGACGGGGTAATGGTGGCCATCGCGGTCCCGGTCGAGGCCACTGATGGTGGTCGTCGGCGATCGCCGGTCTATCTGGGGCTCACAGGGGATCTGTCCACAAGATGCGCTTCTAAGAACTGAAGACTGATCTGCGTGTAAGAACTGAAGACTGATCTGCGTGGGGCATAGGAGGTTGGTTTCGATGGTAGCGAGACGTTCACTCTCACGACGGAAATCGTTCCGGCGTAAATGCCGCGTCGAGGCCCTTGAAGATCGGCGTCTCCTGGCGGCCGGAGGCAACGAACAGCTGACTGGGCTTGGTGGCTATGAAAGTGCCGTCGCCTCGGATCCCAACAACCCCGACATCGTCGCCGTCGCTCAGTTCCGGACCGTCAATATCTCGACGGACGGGGGCCGGACGTTCCCAACATCGGTAACGGTTCCGCCTCCGGCTCCCTATGGCGGCGGTGGCGGGGATCCGACGATGGCATTCGACAGCCAGGGGAATCTCTTTTTCGGGTATCTCGCGACGAATCCCGCGCCTGCCACGCCCGACATCGACCTGGCCCTTTTCGCCGCGCAGATCGACGTGGCGACCGGCACTGTCGTTCAGAACTCGACCGTTGCTTTGGAAACCGACACGGTCCAGCACGACAAGGAATGGATCGCCGTCGATTCCTGGGCTGGCAGCCCCTACCGAGACAATGCCTACATGGTCTGGTCGCAATTGGGCGGAGGATCCGCGATCCTCTTTTCCCGCACTACCGACGGCGGAGCCACCTGGTCGACCCCCATCCAACTCAACGGCGGCGGCCAAGGTTTCGTTTGGCCTTCCGAGGTCGCGGTCGCACCTAACGGCGACGTGTGGGTCGCGTGGCACACCAACACCGCGAACGATCAGGGCGATCTCGGGGAAATCCGGATGCGCGTCTCCTCGGACGGCGGCCAGACATTCGGACCGGAAATCGTCCCCTTCCCTGCCGGCACGGCCGATATCACCGACAACGTACCACCCAAGCCGCTCATGCCCGGCCTCCGCGCGTGGATGCAAGGCTCTGTCCAGCCCCGCATCCTCCTCGACCCGGTCCGGCCCGGCAACGTCTACGTCGTCACGGTCGACGACCCCGACAACGACTACAGCACCGGCGACCCGTCGAACATCGTTTTCGCCAAGTCGACCGACTACGGTGCCACTTGGACACGAACGACGATCAGCCACGCTCCCGACGGCACGGCGCAGGTCATGCCGAGTGCCTACATCGACGAAAACGGCAATATGGCTGTCGTCTGGTACGACACGCGCCGAGGGCTTCCCAGCGTCGGGATCGACCAAACGCCTGGAACGGCCGACGACGGACTGATGCTCGATGTCTTCGCCACTGTGAGCCTCGATGGAGGCGAAACGTGGAGCAATGATTTTCAGATCAACGAAACGCCGTACGATCCCGACCTGGGACCACCCCCGGACCGGTTTCCTCCGAAGAACGTGTTTCGCATCGGCGAATACAACGGCCAACACAGCGATTCGGACTTCGCATTCGTCTCCTGGACCGCCAATTCTGGGACCAGCCAGGACATCGCCTTCGATGTCTTCAGCATGAAGTCGGCGTTCAACGACCGGTTCGAGTCGAACAACACGATCTCCACAGCGACCTCACTGGGCTCCCCCGAGTTCCTCACGCTCAACGATCTGACCATCGACCCCGGCGATTCCGAACCGGACCGAGACTTTTTCCGCATCAGCCCCTACCAGACGGGCATGTTGGAAGTGGAAATTCACTTCACCGATCGCGCTGGCAATTTGGAACTGGAGATCCAGGATGCTGATGGCAACGTGATCAAGAGCAGTACCAGCACGACCGATGACGAACGCGTGGCGTTCGCGGCTGTCGCGGGAGAGGATTACTACATTGTCGTTTACGGCGACAACGGCAATACCAACACGTACGATCTCATCGTGCGCAACGTGCCCGCACCGCAACCTTCCGGATTGGTGCTTTTCCCTGACAGTGACACTGGGTTCGATCCTCGAGACGGGATTACGAACGAGAACGTGCTGACATTCGGAGTCTTAGCGGATCTGAGTCCCTTTACGTTCGACATTCCCGCTGGCCCGGCCCCCGGCGAGAACTACCGAATCCGCTTGGCGACTCGAAAGATCGACACGGGGCTGACTCAGTTTTTCGACGGTGCGTGGGTCGCCAATTCGAACTACTGGACCGTTGACGCGAATCTATTGCAGGGTGAATACCTGGTTACCGCCTTCGCGACCTTTACGGACGGCCAAAGCGGGAGTCCCGGCATCGGGGACGGACCGCAATCGGAACCTCTTCTGGTTGTCATCGATAATACTCCTCCCGATGGGTCGACGCCCGACCTGCTTGCCTCGAGCGACAGCGGCTTCTCCGACACCGATAACGTCACCAATATTCGAACGCCCGCTTTCTCCGGCGACGGCGAAGCGGGTTCCCAAGTGCGCGTCTACGCCGACGGCGAGCTTGTGGGCGAAGGCATGGTCGCTCCCGACGGCACGTGGGAAGTCACCGTCGAACCGCTGGACGACGGCATCTACGACATCACGGCAACCTACACCGACCGGGCTGGCAACACGTCTCTGCCCTCCGACCCGCTCCAAATCGAAATCGACACGACCGAGCCGAACTTGCCGTGGCTCGATCTGCTGACCGAAGACGACACGGGACGTCACGACGATGACGACGTCACCAACAACAACACACCTCGAGTCCGACTCTACGCTGAAGATCCCGAAGGACCCGACGGTCGTCTCTTCGCTGATCCGGTCCGTTTCCGGATCTTCGACCGCACCGGCAACTCGGCTGAGACCCTGATCGTCGACCAGACGGCGTTCGTGGCAAATGACGTCTACCTGCGACAACTCTTCTCCGACGGCGTCGCTGCTCCGCTGGCCGACGGCCGCCACAGTTTGAAACTCGAAGTGGAGGATCGAGCAGGCAACTTGAGCCACGATTGGACGTTGGAAATCGTCGTTGATACGCAAGCTCCCGCCGCTCCGACACTCGAGATCGATCCCGCCACGAGTGACACGGGTGTGGCCGGGCATCCTGACACGCTGATCGACCGGATCACGAGCGACACGGCGACCGGCTTCACCGGTCGCGCCGAGGCGGACGCCATCGTCCGGCTCTTCGCCAACGGTGTCTTCGACGGGCTGACGGTTGCCGAACCGGCCGATGGGAATGTAGCCGAGCCCGGAGGCGTCTGGCGCCAAACGGGCCTGGTCGACCTGAACGATCCAACCTATTTCCCCTTCGACGGCCTGAGGACGATGACAGCCACCGCCGAAGACCTGGCCGGGAATGTGTCGGAAGAAGGGCGGCTCGACATTCTGATCGACACTCAAGGTCCGCAGATTACCGGCGTCTCGATCGCCGGCGATCCGGGCTACAACTTGTTCGGACTCAAGCCCGACACCAACCGGCCGACACCGCCGGTGAACGCCTTGCGCATCGGCGTCCGCGATTGGCCGGCTCGGACGGCGGCTCAACCTGCGTTCCTCAACTACCCCGCCTTGGTCGAATCGATTGCCGAGAACCCGGGCCACTACCGCCTGGTGGGTGATCACAACGGCGTGATCGACATCCAATCGATCACGTTCACTCCGGCGACGCCCCAAGACGGTCAGCCGGGCAGCGGCACGTTGACGCTCACGTTCGCCCAACCTCTTCCGGATGACCGCTACACGTTGACGATCTCCGACGCGCTCACCGATCCCGTGGGCAACGCGCTCGACGGCGAAAGCAACGCCTCGGAGCCGCAAATCAATCCCTTGTTCCCCTCCGGAGACGGTCAGCCGGGTGGAGCGTTCGTCGCGAGATTCACGGTAGACACTCGAGCGGAACTTGGATCGTGGGCCGGCGGGAGCGTCTACGTCGACACGAATGGCAATCAAGTCTTCGACCCTGAAGGCAAAGACCGAGATGACACGAACGAGGATATCACGTACGTCCTCGGTTTCACGAGCGACGATATCTTCGCCGGAAACTTCGGCCTTCCCGGCCAAGTGGCCAATGGATTCGACAAACTGGCGGCCTACGGCC